>DLGG01000179.1 GCA_002482565.1 Solidesulfovibrio magneticus | reverse complement strand
GCGGCGCGGCGCCTGACGCGGTCCTGCCGCCGGCCGACATGGGGGCGGCCCTGGCCGCTTATTGGTCCGGCCTGGGCTGCGGCGCTCCGGGCGGCCGGCCGCCCGTCCAGACGGACCCGCGCCAGACGGAGTCGGAGCATGCGGCCCTGGGGCGGGTGCGGGAACTGCTGGCCGCCCTGGCCGATCATGACCCCCAGGCCTACAAGACCGGCACGCTCATGCGCCGTTGCAAGAAACGCATGTTGTTGGCGGCAAGCCCGAGTCTGGCCGACTACGCCGACCGCCTGGCCGGCGATCCCGAGGAACTGGCCCGGCTTTTTGACGACATGCTCATCGGCGTCACCGCCTTTTTCCGCGATCCCGAAGCCTTTGCCCTGATCGAGAACACGGCCCTGCCCGACATTCTGGGCCGGCTGGAGCCCGGGGAAGTCATGCGGGTCTGGGCGGCGGCCTGTTCCACCGGCGAAGAGGCCTACAGCCTGGCCATGCTCCTGGCCGAACGTCCCGAGGTCCGGCAGGGGCGGCGGGCCATCAAGCTTTTCGCCACCGACATCGACGCCAAGGCCCTGGAGACGGCCCGGCGCGGCGTCTATCACGCCCGTCATGCCGCCGCGTTGTCCCCGGCCCGGCGCGAGGCCTTTTGCCGCCCAAGTGGCGACGCCTGCCAGATGGCCCGACAGCTGCGCGAATTCATGGTCTTTGCCGTGCACAACCTGCTGCGCGATCCGCCCTTTCTGGGCATGGATCTGATCGTGTGCCGCAATTTCCTGATCTACTTGAATCCCGAGGCCCAGGCCAGGGTGCTGTCCCTTTTTGCCCATGCCCTGCGTCCAGGCGGCTATCTGCTCCTGGGGCCGGCCGAGGCCATCGGTTCGGCCCAGGCTTTTTTTGCCACCGTGGACAAGTCCTGGCGACTGTTTCGGCGAATGCCCGCCACGGCCGCCGTGCCCTCGCCCACGCGGTTCGTGCCTCCGCCGGCGTTGGCCAGTCCCGGCATCGCGCCGCTTCGGGCCGTCGCTCCGAACCATGAAGGCCTGGCCGAGGCCTCGCTTCTGGCCCGCTATGCTCCCCCGGCCGTGCTGGTGACGCCCCAGGAACAGATCGTGCGCCTTGTGGGCGACCTGAATCCTTTTTTGGAGCTGGCTCCGGGCGAGCCGAGCCTGTCCCTGGGCAAGCTCGTGAAAAAAACCTTGCGTCCGGCCGTGCGCGAGGTGCTGTCCGCCGTGGCCCGGGACGGCGGCGAGCAGGCGGCCGGGCCGGCCTCACTGCCCGGATTCGCCGGCGGCGTGCTGGTGCGCGGCCTGCCCGTGGCCGACGCCTGGGGCAACCGAGCCTTTACGCTGCTCGTCTTTGAACCCCAGGCCGCGGGGCCGGCCGCCGCGCCCCCGCCTCCTGGGCAGGTCGAGCTGGTCGTGCGCTACGAGACGGCCCTGGAGCGTCTGGGCGACGATCTCGGCCGGGCCGTGTCGCGCTATGAAACCTTGACCGAGGAGCTGCGCGCCGCCAACGAGGAACTGGTCGGGGCCAACGAGGAGCTGCAATCCTCCAACGAGGAGATGGACGCCTCGCGCGAGGAACTCCAGTCGCTTAACGAGGAGCTCAACTTCGTCAACGCCGAGCTCCAGCGCAAGGTCGATGAACTGGCTCAGGCCCGGGGCTTCGTGGAAAACCTCCTGGCCGCCGCCAACGTGCCGACCCTGGTCCTGGACGCCTCGCTGTCCGTGGTGCGCTTCACCCCGGCGACGACCTGCCTGTTTTATTTCACGCCAACCGACATCGGCCGGCCCGTGGCCAACATCAAGACCACCTTCGACGCCTCGCGCCTGCAGGGCGACTGTCGGCAGGTCCTGGCCGGGGCCGGGATCATCGAACGCGAGGTGCGCTGCGAGGACGGCCGCTGGTTTGTCCTGCGGGCCTATCCCTTCCGGTCGCCCGAGGGCGCGGTGGACGGCGTGGTGCTGACCTTTGGCGAGGTGACGGCGCTCAAGGAGGCCGAGGCGGTGCTGCGCCGGGGGCAGGCCGAGCTGGAAGCGCTGGTGGCCCGGCGCACCGAGGAACTGCGCGAAAAAGTCCGGCTTCTGGATCTCGCCCCGGTCATGGTGCGCGACCTGGACGGCCGGATCACCTACTGGAACACCGGCGCCCAGGAGCTTTTCGGCTACGCTCCCGAAGAAGCCTTGGGCCAGATCTCCTGGGAGCTGCTGTCCAGCGAGTTTCCGCAGCCGGTCCCGGCCATCATGGAGGAATTGCTGCAAAAGGGCCGCTGGACCGGAGAACTGCGCAAGCGGGCCAAGGACGGCCGAGCCATTGATCTGGCCGTGACCTGGGTGCTCAACCGCGACGCGGCCAGCCGGCCGGTCTCCATCCTGGAGGTGGCAAGCGACGTCACCGAGCGCAACCGGCTGGAAGAACAGGCCCGGCGCTGGAACCGGGTGTTCGAGAGCGCCGAGTTCGGGCTGGCCCATGTCAACGCCAAGGACAACACCTTTATCGATGTCAACCCGGCCTTTGCCCGGCAGCGGGGCTATGAACCCGACGAACTCCTCGGCAAGCCGCTTTTTCAGCTCATCCCCGAGGAGGACCGGCTCCGGGTCGGCCGGGCCATCGCCGGCTTTGACGCCGCAGGCCACGGCGTGGTGGAGACCGAGCATGTGCGCAAGGACGGCAGCCGGTTCCCGGTCCTGGTGGAGGTGACGACCCTGCGCGACGCCGCCGGAGCCACGATTTCGCGAGTGGCCTACGCCCTGGACATCTCCGAGCGCAAGCAGGCCGAGGAGGCGCTGCGCGACATGGCCCGGTTCCCGGGCGAAAACCCCAATCCGGTGCTGCGCGTCCTGCCCGATTTCACCGTGGCCTACGCCAACCCGGCCAGCCTGGAGCTTTTGGAAGCCCTGGGCGGCGCGCCGGGCCAGCCCCTGCCCCAGGCCCTGCTTCCCCTGGCGGCGGCGGCCTTTGGCCAGGGCGTGCGGGCCAGCGGCGAAATCGCCGTTGGCTCCCGGCTGTTCGCCTTTTTTGTCCAACCTGTGCCCGGTCGCGGCTACGCCAACGCGTACGGCCTGGACATTACCGAGCGCAAACGGGCCGAGGCGGCCCTGGCCGCAAGCGAGGCCCGCTACCACGGTCTGTTCGAGGCCATGGCCGAAGGCATGTGCCTGTTGGCCATGGTGCGCGACGAGGACGGGCAGGTGGTCGATTACCGCATCCTGGACGTCAATCCCGGTTATGCGGCCATTCTTGGGGTTTCCCGAGAGCAGGCCCTAGGCGGCAGCGTGCGGGAGCTCTACGGAGTGGACGAGCCGCCAAATCTCGACGTCTACGAGCGTATCGTGGAAACCGGTCGGCCCGAATCCTTCGAGACGTATTTCCCGCCGTTGCGAAAACACCTGGGCGTCTCGGCCATGCGCACCGGGCCGGACCAGTTCGCCGTGATTTTCGAGGACGCCACCGCTCGCGTCGAGGCGACGAATGCCCTGGCCCGCAGCGAGGAACGGCTGCGCCAGCTCGTGGAGTCCGCCCCGGACGCCATCATCGTCCAGTGCGAGGGCAAATTCGCTTCGGTCAACGCGGCGGCGGCCCGGCTGTTTGGCGCTGTCAAGCCCGAAGCGTTGATCGGCCAAGACATCCTGCCCATGATCCACCCCGATTCTCGTGAAACCGTTCGGCATCGCATCCGCAGCGTCAACGAGGGCCGAAGCAGTCAGCCCCTGGTGGAACTACGCTACCAACGCCTGGACGGGAGTTCGGTCCCCGTGGAAGCCGTGGCCGTGCCTTTCGAGCACCAGGGCAAGCCGGCGAGCCTCGTCTTTACCCGCGACATCACCGAACGGCTCCGAGCGGCCGAGGAAAAGCGCCGCCAGGACGCCCTGACCGATGCCGTGGCCCGCATCCAGGGGGCCTACGTCTCGGGCCAGTCCGCCGAGGCGGTCTTTGCCGCCGCCCTGGCCGAGGTGGTGGCCGCCACCGGCAGCCGCTTCGGCTATGTGGCCGAACTCGTGGAGGACGTCCCGGGACGGCCCGTCCAGCGACTATTGGCCGTGTCCGACCTTGGCTGGGACGCGGCTTCGGCTTCGCCGCTGTCGCCCGATGAAGCCCGCAGCCTGATCTTTGGCGCCACGGACGGGCTTTTGGCCGCCGCCTGCCAGACCGGAGGGCCGGTCATCGCCAATGACCCGGCCGGTGATCCCAGGTCCTGCGGCCGGTTGCCCCAAGGCCATCCCCCCCTTGAAGCCTTTCTGGGACTTCCCTTGCAGCACGGCCAGGAGTGCGTGGGGGCCATCGGCCTGGCCAACCGCGAGGGCGGCTACGACGCGGCCCTGGCCGAGCAGATCCGTCCCCTGGCCGAGGCCTGCGCCCGGATCATCGAACGTTTGCGCCTGGACCGCCGGCTCATTGCCGCCAAAAAGGCGGCCGAGGCGGCCAGCCGCTCCAAGTCGGAATTTTTGGCCAACATGAGCCACGAGATCCGAACGCCCTTAAACGGCGTGCTGGGGATGCTCCAGTTGCTCGACGGCACGGATCTCGACGCGGAGCAGGGCGAATACGTGGACAACGCGGTCAAGGCTTCCAAGCGGCTCACGCGCCTGCTCTCGGACATCCTCGACCTGTCCCTGGTGGAGTCCGGCCGGTTGGTCATCCGCCGGGAAGCCGTGGACCCGGCCGATTTGCGCGGCGCGGTCATGGACCTGTTTTCCCTGCCGGCCCGGGAGAAGGGCCTGGCCCTGTCCGTGGCCCTCGATCCGACACTGCCCGGACGTGTCTGGGCCGACGAGGCCAGATTACGCCAGATTTTATTCAACCTTGTGGGCAACGCCGTCAAATTCACCGACGCCGGGAGCGTGTCCGTGGCCATGGGCCCGGCCTCGCGACGGTTCGACGTGGGGTGGCATCTGCTGATCACCGTGACCGACACCGGCATCGGCATTCCCGACGACGAACTGGGCGTCATTTTCGAGCCGTTTGGCCAAGTGGAGGGCGTCTATGTGCGCCGGTTCGGCGGCGCGGGGCTGGGGCTTTCCATCGTGCGCCGGCTGGTGCGGCTCATGGGCGGCGAGATCGCCGTGGAAAGCGAGCTCGGGCGAGGCACGTCCTTCCATGTGTCCCTGCCCTTGTCCCGCCATGTGTCGGGCGGATCGGTTTCGGTCCAGCCGCCGGCCGGGCCGTCTCCGGGCGGCCCGAGGCCCATGCGGCTGCTTTTGGCCGAGGACGATGCCGTCAGCCTCATGAGCTTTGCCCGGATGCTCGAAAAAGCCGGCCATGCCGTGGACGTGGCCGAGAACGGAGCCGAAGCGGCGGCCAAGGCGGCCCGCACGACCTATGACTGCATCCTCATGGACGTGCAGATGCCGGTGATGGACGGCGTGGCCGCCACCCGGGCCATCCGCGAAAACGCCGCCCTGGGGGACCGGGCCAAAACGCCCATCGTGGCCATGACCGCCTACGCCATGGCCGGGGACCGGGAAAAGTTTCTGGCCGCCGGCATGGACGACTATGTGAGCAAACCTGTGGACGCCAAGGAACTGGAGCGGGTGTTGGCCCGGGTGACCGGACGCGGGCAGGATTGATGCGGCAGGCCGGAGAGACAGGACCCGTGCTGGATTGAGCCGATCAGCCGGGGAAAGAGCACTCGGGGCTGAGGCCGGCTTCTTTCGTGTCGCGTCCGCGAAAAGCGCCTATGGTGTTTTGTAGTCAACAAGCTAAACCCATTTGTTTTTCTTAAAAATACTAACGTATTTTTTTAGGGACGCGACATTAGGTAGGGCGCGAACCGGCGTCCCGCTGCATGCCGGCGCGAAAGGTCTTTGAACCTCTCGCGCCGGCATTGTCGTTTACTGGGCCATCATGGGCTTGTAGTGCATGGGGATCTTGATCTTGGGGTCAAGCTGCTTGGCCTTGGCGAAGTCGGCCTTGGCCTCGTCGAGCTTGGACATGGCCCCGTAGCTCAAGGCCCGGTTCTTGTAATAGACGGCCTGGGGCTTGCCGGCCTTGCTGTGTTCAATGGCCTTGGTCAGATCGGCCACGGCTTCGGCGTGCTTGTTCTGCATGGCCAGGATACGGGCCCGATCATAATAGGCGGCGGTGTAGTCGGGGTTGAGGTTGATGGCCTTGTCGAGGTCGGCCAGGGCCTCGGCGGTCATCTTCTTGTTGGCGTAGGCCGTGCCACGGTTGGTCAGCGCCAGGGGCACAAGCTCCTTGGGCGTGGCCGGATTGTCGATGACCTTGGTCAGAAGGGCGATGCCGTCGTTCCAATGGCGGTCGTTCACGGCGGCCACGCCCTTGGCGTAGTCGGCGTTGATGGGATTCACGGCGGCATGCTTCTTGGCCAGGGCCGGGGATGCGGCAAAGAGCAGGGCGGCAAAGGCAAGAATGAGGATGTCGCGAAGCTTCATCGTAAGCCTCCGTTGTGTTGAAGGTTGAAAGCCTTCTTGTATCGTATGGGGCGTTGCGTGAGCTTTGGCAAGGGGGCGTCTCGATTATTGGTCTCTGTATGATAAATTGTAATGTATGGCGTCGTTCTTGATGGTGTTGTTTCGTATGTGCAAATAATAAAAAATGAAAATTGTGAAAGTCGTATAGTTGTCATATTTTGTACTTCTTGGGGGAATTTACTGTAAAGACACTGTCTTTGCGTCGTCGCCCGGCGGCCGGTCGAGTCGGGCAAGGGAACCGGACATCGAAGCCGCGTCCGGATGGGCGGCCGACAGGCGCGCCCCCTTGGCCGCAACAAAGCCCGCGACGGCGAACCGTCGCGGGCTTTGGCGTTGCGTCAGCCCGGCAGGGCGTCGGCTAGAAGTCGTAGTTGTAGGAAGCCACGTAGTCCTTGATGCGCTTGTGGGCGGCGTCGATGCGGGTACGCAGGTCCTTTTTGTACTGCTGCAGGTCCAGGGTCTTGGTGGCCACGCCGGTGTCCATGGCCGCCTTGGCCACGGCCGGGGCTTCCCATTCCAGCATACGGAAGTCGAGCGCCTTGGGGATGACGTAGTCGATGCCGAACTTCACGTCCTTTTCGCCGTACATGTCCATGACCTCGACGGGCACGGGCTCCTTGGCCAGGGCGGCCAGGGACTTGGCGGCGGCCATCTTCATTTCCTCGTTGATCTTCTTGGAGCCGGCGTCCAGCGCGCCGCGGAAGATGAACGGGAACCCCGAGACGTTGTTGACCTGGTTGGGGAAGTCCGAGCGGCCGGTGCCCATGATGGCGTCGGGGCGAGCTTCCTTGGCGTCGTTGTAGGGGATCTCCGGGTCCGGGTTGGCCATGGCGAAGATGATGGGATTCTTGGCCATGCTCTTGACCATGTCCTTGCTGACCAAGCCCTTGGTGGACAGGCCCAGGAACACGTCGGCGTCCTTGAAGGCTTCGGCCATGTTGGCGAAAGCTTTCTTCTGGGCGAACTGGGCCTTGGTCGGGTGCAGGTCGGTGCGGCCGGCGTGGATGTGGCCCTTGGAGTCGAACATGGCAATGTTGGCCTGATCGACGCCCAGCGCCACGTAGAACTTGGAGCAGGCGATGGCCGCCGCGCCCGCGCCGGAGACCACGATCTTGAGGTCCTCGATCTTTTTGCCGGCGATCTCCACGGCGTTTAAAATGCCCGCGCCGGAGATGATGGCCGTGCCGTGCTGGTCGTCATGGAACACCGGGATGTCCATGATTTCGATCAGGCGCTGTTCGATCTCGAAGCACTCCGGGGCCTTGATGTCTTCGAGGTTGATGGCCCCGAAGGTCGGTTCGAGGAGTTTGACCGTCTCGATGATCTTCTCGGGGTCCTTGGTGTTGAGGTTGATGTCGTAGACATCGATGTCGGCGAAGGTCTTAAACAGCACGCCCTTGCCTTCCATGACCGGCTTGCCGGCCAGCGCGCCGATGTTGCCAAGGCCAAGGACGGCCGTGCCGTTGGAGACCACGGCCACGAGGTTGCCGCGGTTGGTGTACTTCCAGCCAAGCTCGGGATCGGCGGCGATGGCCAGGCAGGCCTGGGCCACGCCCGGCGAATAGGCCAGGGAGAGGTCTTTCTGGTTGCGGCAGGGCTTGATGGGAACGACTTCCAGTTTGCCCGTGCGCCACGTCGAATGATAGTTCAGCGCTTCTTCCTTGGTGAACATCGCCATGTGGATACCTCGCTTGGGTGGTTATACGCTTACGCGTCGGCGGAATCATCCGCCATGTCGTCTGGTGGTTGTCCGGCCGCGCCCGGTCCGAGCAGGCGGTCGGCGATGGCCTTGGCCGCCCGGCGTCCCGCGCCCATGGCCGAGATGACGGTGGCCGCGCCGGTGACGATGTCGCCGCCGGCAAAGACATTGGGAATGGACGTCTCGCCCGTGGCCGGATCGGCCACGATGTAGCCCCGGCGATAGGTGTCCAGGCCCGGGGTGGTCTGGCTGATAAGCGGGTTGGCGCCGGTGCCCACGGCCACGATGGCCATGTCCGCTTCCAGGGTGCAGGTGTCGCCCTGGCAGGCCACCGGCGAGCAGCGGCCCGACTCGTCGGGTTCGCCAAGCACCATGCGCTGGAGCACGATCTGTTTGAGCCGCCCGGTTTCGTCGCCGATAAATTCCACCGGGGCGTTCAGGCACAGGATGTCGAGGCCTTCCTCCTTGGCGTGGTGGAGTTCCTCGCGGCGACAGGGCATTTCGTGTTCGGTGCGGCGGTAGGCCAGGGAGACCTTGTCCGCGCCCAGGCGCATGGCCGTGCGGGCGGCGTCCATGGCCACGTTGCCGCCGCCGAAGACGACGACATGTTTGGCCGGGAAGGTCGGGGTGTCGGCGGCCGGGAACTTGTAGGCCCGGCCCAGGTTCACCCGGGTCAGGTACTCGTTGGCCGAGAACACGCCGATGAGGTTTTCGCCGGGCACGCCCAGAAAGCGCGGCAGGCCGGCCCCGACGCCGATGAACACGGCGCTGTAGCCCGATTCGAGCAGTTCGGGCACGGTGATGGTCTTGCCGCCGACCCAGTTGGTTTTAAATTCCACGCCCAGGGCCTTCATGGCCTCGACTTCCTGGCGCACCACGGCCTTGGGCAGGCGGAATTCGGGAATGCCATAGACGAGCACGCCGCCGACCTCGTGCAGGGCCTCGAAGACCGTGACCGGGATGCCCCGGGCGGCCAGATAGCCGGCGCAGGTGAGGCTGGCCGGCCCCGAGCCGATGCAGGCGACTTTCAGGTCGTCGCGCGGCATGGAACAAGCCGGGCCGCCAGTGACGGTCTCGCAGGCGGTCTTGGCCAGATGCGTGTCGGCGACGAAGCGTTCCAGGCGGCCGATGGCCACGGGTTCGCCTTTCTTGCCGACGATGCACGAGCCCTCGCACTGGGTCTCCTGGGGGCAGACCCGGCCGCACACGGCGGGCAGGGAATTGGTCTGGCGCAGCACGGCGTAGGCTTCGTCAAGGTCGCCGGCCGCGATCTGTTTGATGAACCCGGGGATGTCGATCTCCACCGGACAGCCCTTGCGGCAGGCGGGTTTTTTGCACTGCAGGCAGCGGCCGGCCTCGGCCACGGCCATGTCGGCCGTGTAGCCCAGGGCCACTTCCTCGAAGTTGCGGGCCCGGACCTTGGGGTCCTGCTCGGGCATGGCGGTGCGGGGGGCTTTCGTCTTCTTACTTGGAGCAGTTGCAGCCATGGCTCTTGAACTCCTCGTAGGAAAGACGTTCCTGATCCTTGAAAGCCGTCAGCCGGGCTCCAAGCTCGCCGAAATCCACGGCATGGCCGTCGAATTCCGGACCGTCCACGCAGGCGAAACGGGTTTCGCCGCCAACGCTCACCCGGCAGGCGCCGCACATGCCGATGCCGTCAACCATGATGGAATTGAGGCTCACCGTGGTCTTGACGCCAAACGGCCGGGTGGCCTCGGCCACGGCGCGCATCATGGGCACCGGGCCGACGGCCACCACTTCGGCCACGGTCTTGTCGTTTTCGAGCATCTCGACGAGCAGGTCGGTGACCAGGCCTTGCCGGCCGCAGCTGCCGTCGTTGGTGGCAATAAGCACCTCGGGGCAAAAGGAGCACAACTCGTCGCGAAACAGCAGCAAATCCTCGCAGCGCGCGCCGATGATGGTCACCACCCGGTTGCCGGCCATGTGGTGGCCCTTGGCGATGTGGTGCATGGCCGCGATCCCGGTGCCGCCGCCGACGCAGATGACCGGGCCGTCCACTTTGTGGATCTCGGTCGCGCGTCCCAGCGGTCCGCACAGGTCCAGGATGTCGTCGCCGGCATCCAGGGTCTCAAGATGGGCGGTGGTCTTGCCCATGACGAGATAGACCAGGGTGATGGTGCCTGCCTCTTTGTCGGCGTCGGCGATGGTCAGGGGAATGCGTTCCCCATCCTCCCACACCCGAAGGATCACGAAGTTGCCGGGCAAGGCCTTGGCCGCGATATGCGGGGCCTCGATGACCAGTTCGCTGGTCATGCCCGGAATCAGTTTGCGCTTGCGCAGGATCCGGCTTGGCATTGGGGCTCCGATGCGCGCCGCGCGGCGCGTCTAGCCGAGGTTCGGTTTCACGTACAGCTCCCCGCCATGACAATCGTTGATGACCAGAAGCGGGAAGTCCTTCACCGTCAACTCCCGTATAGCCTCAGGGCCAAGGTCTTCGTAGGCGATGACCTTGGCGTCGGTGATGCGCTGCGACAAAAGCGCGCCGGCTCCGCCGGTGGCGCCCAGGTAGACCGCCTTGTGCGTAGCCAGGGCGGCCTTGACCTCGTCGCTGCGCTTGCCCTTGCCGATGGTGCCCTTGAGCCCCAGCGAATGCAGACGCGGGGCATAGGTGTCCATGCGGTAGCTCGTGGTCGGACCGGCCGAGCCGATGGGGCGTCCCGGAGGCGCGGGAGAAGGCCCGACATAGTAGATGAGCGCGCCCTTCAGGTCAAAGGGCAGGGATTTTCCGGCGTCCAGGGTCTCGACGAGCCGTTTGTGGGCGGCGTCACGGGCGGTGTAGATGTGGCCGGTGATGAACACCACGTCGCCGGTCTTGAGCTTTTCGACGTCGGCGTCGGTGATGGGCGTGGTCAGATGATGTTCGGCCATTAGAAGATGACCTCCTTGTGGCGGGCGCTGTGGCACTGGATGTTGACGGCCAGGGGCAGGCTGGCCAGGTGGCACGGCGCGACCAGGATCTTGACGCCAAGGCTCGTGGTCTTGCCGCCAAGGCCCATGGGGCCGATGCCCAGGGCGTTAATGGCGGCCAGCAGTTCGTCCTCGAGCTTGGCGATCTCGGGGTCGGGGTGTTTGTCGTCCAGTTCGCGCATGAGCGCCTTTTTGGAATTGACCGCGGCCAGCTCGAAGTTGCCGCCGATACCGACGCCGACGATGGTGGGCGGGCAGGGGTTGGGGCCGGCCTCGGCCACGCGGTTGACCACGAAGTCCTTGATGCCCTTCCAGCCCTGGGCCGGGGAGAGCATGGTGACGCGCGACATGTTTTCCGAGCCGCCGCCCTTGGCCATCATGGTGATTTTCAGCGCATCGCCGGGCACGATGTCGAAGTGGATGATGGAGGGCGAGTTGTCGCCGGTGTTTTTGCGGGTGAACGGATCGCAGGAGGATTTGCGCAGAAATCCGTCCTTGTAGCCGGCGATCATGCCGTCGTTTATCGCCTCGCGCAGGGTCGAGCCTTCCACGCGCACGTCTTCGCCGACTTCGACGAAAAAGACGGCCAGACCGCAGTCCTGGCACAGCGGCAGTCCGGTGTCCCGGGCCAGATCGGCGTTCTCCAGGAGCTGGCGGAAGATTTCCTTGGCGGCCGGGGCTTCTTCGGCGGCGTGGGCGGCCTCGAAGGCGGCGCGCACGTCGGCGGGCAGCTCGCGGTTGGCCGCGATGCACATGGCGGCCACGGCTTCGCGGATGTCCTTGGCTTGTACGATCTTCATGCTAGAAGTCCTTTTTGAGGAACTTGGGCAGGATGTTTTTGACGGCGGCCAAAGCCATCTTGCGGCGCAGCTTGCCGAGCTGTTCCTGGAGCGGAATCTGCTTGGGGCAGACGTCTTCGCAGGCGAGCAGTCCCATGCAGCCGAAGATGCCTTCGTCGGTGCCGACAATGTCGAAGTAATCTTTTTCGGTGCGCTGGTCGCGGGGATCAAGAATGAACCGGGCCAGGCGATTGAGGGCCACCGCGCCGAGGAAGTCCTCGCGCATGAGCGCCGTGCCGCAGGCTCCCACGCAGCAGCCGCATTCGATGCAGCGGTCAAGCTCGTAGATCTGCTCGGCCAGGGCGTTGTCCATGCGCTCTTCCTGGGCTTTGGGGTCGAATTTCTTGTCGGTGTGCACCCAGGATTCGACCTTCTGGTACATGCCGCGAAACCAGGTGCCGGTATCGACCGACAGGTCGCCCACCAGCTTGAAGACCGGCAAGGGCATGAGCGTGATCTCGTCGGGCATTTCCTTGGTCTTGGTGTGGCAGGCCAGCCCCGGGCGGCCGTTAATGACCATGGCGCAGGCGCCGCAGATGCCGGCCCGGCAGCAGAAATCGAACATCAGGGTCGGGTCGATTTCCTCGCGGATGCGGTTGAGCGCGATAAAAAGGGTCATGCGCTCGGTCTCGTCCAGGGTGAATTTGTCCATATGCGGCGAGGACGCCGGATCGGACGGGTTGTACCGGAATATATTGAAAGTCAGCGTTCTGCCCATTTTCTTCTCCTTATCGCTCACAAACGGCTACACTGTCGCGCCACGTTGCCGGAACCCCTGTCGGGGGGTCCGGGGGGATCATCCCCCCGGCGGAGAGGTCCAGGAGAGGCAGCGCCTCTCCTGGCCGCCGGAGGCATCTTCTCTCCACTCCCCGCTACCCGTTCATGGGAATGATCTTGCCGCCGCCGTAGCCGCGGTCGCCGGGGGGCATTTCGAAGACGTGGGTGGCCGGTTCGTAGTTGAGGGTCGGCAGATCGGCTCCCTCGGCCCAGGTGGCCAGGGTGCGGGTCAGCCAGTCGCGGTCGTTGCGCTCGGGGAAGTCCTCGCGGGTGTGCGCGCCGCGCGATTCGGTGCGCTTGAGCGCCCCGTAGGCCACGCACAGGGCGAGCTTGACCATGCCTTCGATCTTGAGCGCCATGGTCAGCTCGGGATTGGCCCCCTTGCCGTTTGAGCGCAGGCCGACGCGGCGGGCGCGGCCCAGGATCTCCTGGAGCTCGGCCACGCAGGTTTCGAGGTCCTTGCCGTTACGGAAGATGCCGGCTCCCTTCATGATGGAGTCGAACATGGCGTTGCGCACGGTGTAGGGGTTCTCGCTGCCGTTCTTGCAGGAGATGAGATCGGCGATGCGGGCGTTTTGCTTGTCCATGGCGTCGCGCACCGAGGCGGTCTTGATGACGGTCTCGGAGCCTTTGAGGAATTCGACGATCTTGCCGCCGATGATCATGCCGGCGACCACGGTTTCGGCCAGGGAGTTGCCGCCCAGGCGGTTAAAGCCGTGCATGTCCCAGCAGGAGGCTTCGCCGGCCGAGAACAGGCCTTTTAAGCCATAAGCCGCGCCGTCCTTGTTGGTGCGCACGCCGCCCATGGAATAGTGCTGGGTGGGGCGCACGGGGATGAGCTGGTAAACCGGATCGACGCCGAGGAAGGACTGGCAGATCTCGTCGACCTCGCGCAGCTTGGTGCGGATGTGGTGCTCGCCCAGGTGGCGGATGTCGAGCCAGAGGTGGTCGCCGTAGGGGGAGGGCACGCCCAGGCCCTTGCGCATGTGTTCGGTCATGCGGCGGCTGACCACGTCGCGGGAGGCCAGTTCGGCCTTTTCCGGTTCGTAGTCCGGCATGAATCGGTACTCGTTTTTGTCGAGCAGCGTGCCGCCGTCGCCGCGGCAACCTTCAGTGACGAGGATGTCGGTGGGCACGATGCCGGTGGGGTGGAACTGCACGGCTTCCATGTTGCCCAGGGGCACCACGCCGGTGTCCAGGGCGGTAATGAGGCCGCCGCCGTCGCAGATGACGGCGTTGGTGGACTCGCGGTAGATGCGCCCGAAACCGCCGGTGGCAATGAGCGTGGCCTTGGCCAGGTAGGCGGTCAGCTCGCCGGTCTTGAGGCAGCGGGCGATGACGCCCATGCAGGTGTCGCCGTCGTGGATGAGCGCGATGGCTTCGACCTTGTCGATGACGCTGACGCCCATCTGGGCGGCCCGGTTGTCCAGGGTGTACAGGACGCAGTGCCCGGTGCCGTCGGAGGTGTAGCAGGTGCGCCACTTGGCCGTGCCGCCGAAGTTGCGCGAGTGGATGAGCCCCTCGTTCTCGGGCTTTTCAAAGGCGGTAAACGGCTTGCCGCCCTTGTAGTAGGTCTGCTCGCCGGGCACGACGCGGTTCCAGGGCACGCCCCAGAAGGCCATCTGGCGCATGGCGATGGGGGCGGCGTCAACGAAAAGCCGAGCCACTTCCTGGTCGCAGCCCCAGTCGGAGCCCTTGACGGTATCGGCGAAGTGCACGTCCGGGGAGTCGCCCTCGCCCATGGCCGAGTTGCCCAGCGCCGCCTGCATGCCGCCCTGGGCGGCCGAGGAGTGGGAGCGGCGGGCCGGCACGATGGACAGGCAGATGACGGAAAAACCGTTGTCGGCGGCCTCGATGGCCACGCGCTCGCCGGCCAGTCCCGCGCCGACGCACAAAAGATCGGTCTGTATGATTTTCATGGCAACACCCTTATTGGAGCGGCAGGAAGTAGTAACGCAGGAGGGCAAGGACGCCGATGCCGATGAAAATGGCGGTCAGCAGATTTTCCTTTTTCTTGAGCGTCCAGCGGCCCGGCCGATCAACGAAGCCCCATTTGACCATGATGCGGTAGAAGCCGATGCCGACGTGGAGTTCGACCATGGGCAACAGGAACAGGTAGAAGACGAACCAGAACCCGGACTGGATGCGGGCGGCGGACTTTTCGGCGGTGATGGGCAGGTTGGTCAGGATCACCCAGAGGTGGATGGCCCCCATGATGAGGATGCCCATGGCCGTGACGGCCTGGACGACCCACAGCCAGGTGTCGGTGTG
>DLGG01000200.1 GCA_002482565.1 Solidesulfovibrio magneticus | reverse complement strand
GCTCCCGGGGCCGCCATTGCACCAGCAACGGGGCCGGCGACGGCCGCGCCTGCCGCCGCGCGTCCCGCTCCCATGCCCGAACCGGCCGGCCCGGCTTCGGAAGAACCGGCCGGCGCGCCTTCGGACCGGGCGACCTTCACCTTCATGGCCGGTTCGTTCGCCCACAAGGAAAAAGCCTCGGAGCTCATGAACACCCTGGAGTCACGCGGGTTTTCCACCCGCATCGACCAGGGCAAGCTCAACAACAAGACGTTTTTCAAGGTTTACGCCGTCAAGGAAGGCAACCGGGCCGAGCTGGAAGGCGAGCTTTTCGCCGCCGGCGTCACCGAGCCGCACCTGACCGAGGAACGGCCCCTGGACCGGGGCGGCGCGCCCAAATCCGGCGCGGCCGGGTCGGCCAAGACGGCCCCGGCCGCCACGGGCACGGGCAAGGCCCCGTCGCCCAAACCATCGGGCAACATCCCGCCGCCCATTGTCGAGCCGGCGCCGCCCCTGCCCGACGGCTACGTGCCGCCGCCCAAGGCCGGCGGATCGTAAACCGGCCGGGCAACGCCAACGTGCCTATTGCCGGCGCGGCCAGGGAGGCTACTTCCTGGCCGCGCCGGTTTTTTTGCGCGTTCCGCCAGCCAGGCACAGAATGCCGGCCAACACCCCGGCGCAGCCGGCCATTTCCCGCCAGCCAATGGTTTCCCCGCACCACAGCGCGGCGCAGGCCAGGGCGGCCACGGGCATGACGCCGCAGGCCACGCCGGCCGTGGCCGCGTCCACCCGCACCACGCCGTAAAACCAGAACATGTAGGCCGCCGCCGTGACCCCCAGACCGTAGTAGACGACCTCGCCCACGGCGCGTGGCGGGATATGGCCGAGGTCCAGGGTCAGGGCCTCCCAGACGCCGGGGACAAGAAAGAACAGCCCGCCCAAAAGCGACACCCACATGGCGGCGGCCAGGGGCGAAAGCGGCTCGCGCACGGTGCGGCGCAGGAGCAAAAACACCGCCTCGAAGCACACGGCCAGAAGCACCAGGGCGTTGCCCCAGAAGGGAGCCGGACCGATGGCCGCCCCGCCGGACGCGAGACCCAGGACCGCCAGTCCGGCCGTGACGCAGCCGATGCCGGCCAGGGCCAGAAGTCCAGGGCGTTCCTTGAAGCACACGGCCCCAAGGAGCGTGACCACAGCCGGCGTGGCCGCCGCCGTGACCCCGGCCGAGGCGGCTCCGGTGAGCTTTAGGCCCGAGAGCAGGCAGGCCGTGAAGGCGAAGGAGCCGCAAGCCGCCTGGGCCAGCAAGGCGTAAAAGGTGCGCCGCGACACTCGGGGAAAACGGCCCTCGACGACCATCACCAAGGGCACGAGCACCAGGCTCGCCAGGAGAAAGCGGACCAAGGAAGCAAAGGACAGGGGCAGCGCGGCGGTCATGGAGCGGCCCACGGCCACGGACGAGCCGACCAGGACCATGGCCGCGATCAGGGAAGCGACAGCCTTTATGCGGGAAGACATGGCAAGACCTCCGCCAGCGTCAGGATGGCGGAAGCTAGCGGGATCAGCGGCGCTTTTCTTGAACGATCTTGCGCCAGGCGCCGGGGGGCAGGCCGAACCGGGCCCGGAAGACCCTGGTCAGGTGGCTCTGGTCGGCAAAACCCACGGCCAAGGCAATGTCGGCCAGGGAATCCGGGCCGGCCAGGCGGTCCCGGGCGGCCCGGCAACGGTACTCCAGCAGATGGGCATGGGGCGGCAGTCCGGTATGGCGGGTCACGGCCCGGGCCAGATGCCAGGGGGAAAGCCCGGTGGCGGCGGCCAGATCTTCCAGGCGCACGTCTTCGGCAAAGCGCTCGGCCAGGATGGCCAGTGTCTGGCCCACGGCTCCGGGCTCCCGGCCGATGGGCGGCGCGGTCGGATGGTCGTCGCCGTGGCGGGCGATCCAGGCGGCCAGCAGGGCGAGCAGGCGCGTCTGTTTGGCCAGGCTCGGGGCCTGGGGCATCATGAGCAGGCCATGGACACGGCCGAACAGGTCGGCCAGGGCGGCGTCCTCGATGACGCCCGGGCGGAAGTGCGGCAGGCTCGCGCCGGCCGGCAGGGCTTGTGCCAGGGCCTGGGGCGGAAGATAGAGCATATGGTAGCGCCAGCCTTCGGGCACGGCCGCACCGCCGTCGTGGGGCACTCCCGGCTGAGCCAGGGACAGGCTGCCGGCCGGAGCCACCACCTGGGCTCCCCGGTAGCGGAAGCCCAAGGCCCCGGCTTCGATGCGGCCCAGGGCGTATTCTTCATGGACATGGCGGGAAAAACGCTGGGTGCGGTAATTGGCGCAAAGGGCCAGGACGCCGCCGAGCAAGGGTAGTCGCAGGGCCGTTGCGGCTTCGGAGTCCGAAGGCGGCCTTTGCGGCATGGCTGCGTCGGGCTGACGGTTTCGGGTTGACGGCCTCGTGGGTTTGTCTTGGGCGGGCATGGAAGCGAGCCTGTTCCATGAAAAACGCCGCCGCGCCCGGGGGCACGGCGGCGTTGGTTGGTCGCGTCGTTTACTGGGAGACGGCGTTTCGCCGGTACTGGATGTAGGCGTCCTTGACGGCGGTGTAGGGATCGACCGCCGGCTTGACCACGGCGTCGTAGGCTTCAAGCGTGTTCGGCAGATTGTTGAACACGTCGCCGCCCTTGATGATGTAGGACCAGTACCAGGGGTTGTCGTCGCCGTAGATGGACCAGGGGCCAAATATCCAGGTCAGCGGATTGGCGGCGGCGTCGCCGGCCATGCCGATGGTGTCGCGGGCGGTGGAGGGGCCAAGCAACGGCCAGACGATGTAGAAGCCGTCGCCAACGCCCCAGCGGCCCAGGGTCTGGCCGAAGTCTTCGTTGCCCGGGGCCAGGTTGGGATCGGCCTTGGCCACATCGACCAGACCGCCGATGCCCAGGGTGCTGTTGATCATGAAGCGCCCGAATTCCTTGGAAGCCTTCTTGAAGTCCAGTTGGAGTAGGGCGTTTAAAAAGCGGATGGGGAAGATGAAGTTCTGGTAGGCGTTGGTCAGGCCGGTGCGCACCTGTTTGGGCACCACAAAGGCGTAGCCCTTGGCAAAGGGCCGCATGAGGCCGCTGTAGAAGAGGTCATTGAACTTGAACCAGGTCTTGTTCCAGTAATACAGCGGATCGGGCGTGGGCTTGTAGGGCGTTTCCGCATAGTCGTCGGCCGAAGGCGCGGCCGGGGCCGTCTGGGTGACGGCGGCCACGGGCGCGGCGGCCGGCTTGGCGGCGACGGCCTCGGTCGAAGCCGGGGCGGCGGCCGTCTGGGTCGGAGCCTGGGCCGGCGTCTGGACAGCGGCGGGAGTCGGCGCGACGGCCTTGTCGAAATCCTTGCTGGTCTTTTGGCGGCCGTTGCAGCCGGTCATGACCAGGACCGACAGCAGGAGCAGGGGGATGAGGCGTTTTCGGGACAAGGCGGCGGTCATGGCAACTCCACACGGTTCAGCGTTGCGGGAAAGGCAAGCCATCCAAAGCGTCGAACTTCTCTTCGGTAGTGCCTCACGGGCCAGGGCATGTCAAAACCTAATCACGACCAATCGGCGGAATGCTTTCGAAATTTAGGGTCAGGAACGTTTTTGCGAGATCTTGGCGATCACCGCGTCTGGGCTTTCGTTCATGAGCAGCTGGCCGAACTGGCTGCGATAGTTCTGCACCAGACTGACCCCTTCTATGACAACATCATAGACCTTCCAGCCGCCGCGATCCGTCAGGCGGTAGGCGATGGGAATCTCCTTGCCCTTGCCCATGACCTTGGTGCTCACTTCGGCCTTGCCGCCGCCGAGGTCCTGCTCGGTGAGATACTGCACCTTTTCGTCGGTGTAGCTCTCGATCTTGTCGAGATAGGTGTTTTCCAGCAGCGTGCCGAAGGCCGCCACGAAGCGTTCCTGCTGCTCGGGGGTGAACTTGTTCCACTCCGGCCCCAGGGCGCGGCGGGAGAGTTCCTTCATGTCGAAAATCTCGCCGATGGCGGCGATGAGCTTGGCCCGCATGGCCGGGCGGGTATCGGACGCCTTGTAGGCCGGATCGGCCAGCAGGGCGATGATCTTGTCCACGGACTGGGACAGGGTGTCGGTGGCCGGTCCGGCCTGGGCGCCGGCCACGGTTGCGGCCAGCAGGACGAGGGTCAAAACGAGACGGGAAACGAAACGATGCATACCGGATACCACCGCTGGTGAGGATGCTTTGGGCGCGGGGAAGGACTACTTCACGCCGCCGAAAACGTATTTGCCGATAAGATCGCCGAGATCGACCGAAGATTCGGTCTCGACGATCATGCCGCCGGGCGCAAGCGCGTCATCGGACCCGCCCGGGGAAATCTTGACGAACTTGTCGCCGATAAGGCCGCTGGTCTTGATGGAGGCGATGGCGTCGTCGGTCAGCCGCACGTCCTTGTCCAGGGTCAGGCCCACCAGGGCGGCGTGGTCCTTGGGGTCGAGGCGAATTCCCGAGACCCGGCCGATGCGCACGCCGGCCATTTCCACGTAAGCCCCGTTTTTCAGGCCCGTGACGTCCTTGAACTTGGCCGTGACCTGATAGCCGTCGCCGCCGACGACCTCCAGCTTGCCGAGCTTGACCGTCAGATAGGCCACGCACAACAGGCCAGCCAGGACGAAGACGCCAACAGACGTTTCCATTGCGTATTTTTTCATGCAACCGGCCTTTTACGGCCAACGCGTTCGGGATGCAACACGCCGGCCCCTTTCTACAGCAAAAACGAGGTCAGGACATAGTCCGCGACCAGGATGACCACGCACGACAGGACCACCGCCGAGGTGGTGGCCAGGCTCACGCCCTTGGCCCCGAAACCGCCCTGGCGGGCATGGGTGAAATAGCCCTCATAACAACAAATGGCGGCCACGAGCAGGGCGAAGACCACGGACTTGATAAACCCGCCGGTCACGTCGGCCAGCTCCACCGTGGCGTCGATGCGGTCGAAATACACGCCCGGATTGATGCCCAGGAGCACGCAGCCCGAAAGATAGCCGCCCAGGATGCCGACCACGTCGAAAATGGCCGTCAGCAAGGGAAAGCAGATGAGCGACGCGGCCAGCCTGGGGGCCACCAGGAACCGCATCGGGTTGATGTCCATGGTGGACAGGGCGTCGATCTGCTCGGAAATGCGCATGATGCCCAGTTCCGCCGCCATGGACGAGCCGGCCCGGCCAGTGATCATGATGGCGGTCAGGACCGGTCCGAGCTCGCGGATGATGGACAGGGCCACGGCCGCGCCGAGCAGGCCCTCGCTGCCGAACTTGACCAGGGTATAATAGCCCTGAAGCCCCAGCACCATGCCCGTGAAAAGCCCGATGAGCGCGATGACGAAGATCGACTTGACACCGATGAAATAGACCTGCTGCACGATCTTGGGCCAGGACGGGGCCGGGACGAAGATGCGCCAAAGCCCCTGGAGCGTGAACAGGAACAGCCCGCCAAGCTCGGCCACGAAGCGCAGGGTGACGCGGCCCACGGCCGTGGCGGGGGATAAAAGCAATGAAAGGGCGGTCTGGGTCATGGTCGCCTTGGGCCGGGGCATGGTTGTCTCCCCCTGGCCGGCTCACGGATTACACTGCTTTAATCCAAATGGGAAGCGGCGTTCATGTTCTCCTTGACGGTTTGGACGTTCCGGTTTAACCGAAATTTTAAACCAAATGGTTAAATCGGAGCGCGCCATGGAAACACCCCCGGACATCGCCTCGCGCATCCTCGCCGCCGCCGCCGAGGAGTTCGCCGGCCAGGGGTTCGCCGGAGCCAAGGTCGAGGCCATCGCCAAACGGGCCGGCGTCAACAAGGCCGGCCTGTATTATCATGTCGGCAACAAGGAAAAGCTTTACGAAGCCGTGATGCTGCGGCTGTTTGGCCAGGTGGCCGGAGCGGTGGAGCAGGCGGCCGCGCCGGGACTGGCTCCGGGAGCTTCCCTGGCCGCCCTGGCCGAGGCCTTGGCCGGCCTTTTTACCCGCCTGCCCATGCTGCCGCGCATCATGGCCCTGGAGATGGCCTCGGGCGGAGCCAACATGCCGGCGGCGGCCATGATGGAATTTCGCCGCATCTTCGGCGTCACCCGGGGCATATTGGCCCGGGGGCAGGAGGCCGGCCTGCTGCGGCCGGCCGAGCCGGTTTTCGTGCATCTGACGCTGGTGGGCGGCATGATCGTCTACAGTCTGTCCGAGCCGCTACGGCGGCGTTTCGCCCAGGTGGCCCAGGCCATGGGGATGCGCACGGACATGCCGGTTGGGGAAATGGGCGCGTTCTTGGCTGATGTGCTGACCCGTGGACTGGCCGCCGAGCCCAAGGAGGGTGGGGCATGAGAACGTTTATCCACGCTGCGCTGTGCCTGTTGGCCGTTTGCGCCCTTGGCGGCTGCAAGCCCGACGGCCAGACGAGCTATCAAGGCTATGTCGAAGGCGAATTCGTGTATGTTGCCGGCAAGATCGGCGGCCGGCTCGACGAGTTGACCGTTTCGCGCGGGCAGCGCGTCATCCCGGGGCAGCCGCTCTACGTCTTGGAACATGCCTTCGAGACGGCCGCCCTGGCCCAGGCCCAGGCCGATCTGCGCCAGGCCGAGGCCACCCTGGACGACCGCAAGAAGGGGCTGCGGCCCGAGGAGATAGACCAGATCGAGGCCGATCTAGGGCGGGCCCAAGCGGCCCGGGATTTGTCGCGCCTCGAATATGACCGCCGCATCAAGCTTTACGGTAGCGAGGTCATCGCCAAGGAAGAGCTCGACACCTCGCGCACCACCCACACCCGCGACAAGCAGCAGGTCCGGGAGCTGGAGGCCAAGCTGGCCACGGGCAAGCTGCCCAGCCGCATCGACCAGATCCGGGCGGCGGCCGACGCCGTGGACGCGGCCCGGGCCGTGGTGGCCCAGGCGCGGTGGAACCTCGATCAGATGCGCCAATCCGCCCTGGTCGGCGGGCTGGTCTACGATCTGCTCCACTACCGGGGCGAGTGGACGGCGGCCGGCAGCCCGGTGGTGGTGTTGTTGCCCGACGCCAACGTCAAGGCCCGTTTTTTCGTGCCCGAGGCCGTGGCCGGGGGGCTTAAGCCCGGTCAACCCGTCCGCGTGGCCTGGGACGGCGGCGGCGAGGTCGTGACGGCGACCATCAGCTATATCGCGCCCAAGGTGGAATATACCCCGCCGGTCATCTACAGCCAGGGGTTCCGGGAAAAGCTCGTGGTCATGGTGGAGGCGTCCTTTGATCCCGCCGTCGCGCCGCGCCTGCATCCGGGACTGCCCATCGACGTGTATCTGGAGTCGGCCGGTTCAGGAGCCAAACCGTGAACGCCGACGGGGGCCATGCCGTCATCGACGTGACCGGGCTGACCAAGATTTTTGGCCGCAAGACCGTGGTCGATCACATCGACATGCGGGTAAACAGGGGCGAGATCTACGGCTTTCTCGGCCCCAACGGCTCCGGCAAGACCACGTTTATTCGCATGTTGTGCGGGTTGCTGCGTCCCGACGACGGCCATGGCACGTGCCTCGGCTTCGACGTGCGGGAGCAGGCCGAGCTCATTAAGCCCCACGTGGGCTACATGTCCCAGAAGTTTTCCCTCTATGAAGACATGACCGTGCGGGAAAACCTCGATTTCATCGCCCGCATGTACGCCGTGGCCGACCGGGCGGCCGGGGTTGCCCGCTCCATTGAGCGCATGAACCTGGGCCGGTTTCGCGACCAGCTGGCCGGCACGCTTTCGGGAGGCTGGAAACAGCGCCTGGCCCTGGCCGCCTGCATGATCCACCAGCCGAGCCTGCTGCTCCTGGACGAACCCACGGCCGGAGTCGATCCCATGGCCCGGCGGGATTTCTGGGACGAGGTTCACAAGCTGGCCGGCGAGGGCATCACCGCCCTTATCTCCACCCATTATATGGACGAAGCCGAGCGCTGCCACCGGCTGGCCTACATCGCCTACGGCCATCTGCTGGCCACCGGCACGGTGGGCGAGATCGTGTCCCAGGAAGGGCTTTGCACCTACGAAATCAGCGGCCCGGACCTCTACGGCTTCATCGACAAGCTGCGCGGCCTGCCCGGAGTGGAGCAGGTGGTGGCCTTTGGCGTGACGCTGCACGTCAGCGGCCGCGACGGCGACGCCCTGGCCGCAAGCCTCGCCCCCTACGGCGCGGCGCCGCTGACCCTGCGGCGCATACCCTCCAACCTCGAAGAGGTCTTCATCAGCCTCATGCGCAAGGCGGTGTCGTGATGTCCGGCTTCCTCGGCTTCTCCCCGGCCCGGTTCGGGGCCATGGTGTCCAAGGAATTCACCCAGATGCGCCGGGACCGGGTGACCTTTGCCATGATGGTGGGCATTCCGCTTTTGCAGCTCATCCTGTTTGGTTTCGCCATCAATTCCGACCCCAAGCAGCTGCCCACGGCCATCCTGGACAACGACCGTTCGGTCTTTTCCCGGGACATGGCCGCGGCCATGAAAAACAGCGACTATTTCAAGTTCACCAAGGAAATCAGCACCGAAGCCGAGGCCGACGAGCTGTTGCGCCTGGGCCGCATCCAGTTCGTCCTGACCATCCCCCAGAACTTCGGCCGCGATCTGGTCCGGGGCGTACGTCCGGTGGCCCTGCTCGAAGCCGACGCCACCGACCCGGCCGCCACCTCCAACGCCGTGGCCGCCATCCGGCAGGCAGCCACCGACGCCTTCAACCGCGACCTCACCGGACCGCTGCTGCCGCTTCGTGCCAAGGACGGGCCGGTGGATCTGCGGCTGCACGCCCGCTACAACCCCGAGGCCGTGACCCAGTACAACATCGTGCCCGGGCTCATGGGCGTGGTGCTGACCATGACGCTCGTCATCATCACGTCCCTGGCCATCACCCGCGAGCGCGAGCGCGGCACCATGGAGAATCTGCTCATCACTCCGGTGCGGCCCACGGAAGTGCTGCTCGGCAAGATCCTGCCCTATATTGTTGTAGGCTACATCCAGATGGGCCTGATTGTGGTCGCGGCCAGGCTTTTGTTCGCCGTGCCGTTCGTGGGCAGCCTGCCGCTGCTCTTTCTGGTGTCCTTTCCCTTCATCGCGGCCAATCTGGGCGTGGGCATCACCTTTTCCACCATCGCCCAGAACCAGTTGCAGGCCGTGCAGATGTCGTTTTTCTTTTTCCTGCCCTCGATCCTGCTGTCCGGCTTCATGTTTCCCTTTCAAGGCATGCCCCAGTGGGCCCAGTGGCTGGGGTCGGCCCTGCCCCTCACCCACTATCTGCGGGTGGTGCGGGGCATCGTGCTCAAAGGCAACACGTTTGTGGACATCGTGCCGCACATGTGGCCCATCGGGCTGTTCCTGCTCGTGTCGGTGGGGGTCGGGATCAAGCGCTACCGCCAGACGCTGGACTAATCGCTCGCTCATCAATGAGGGGTCCGGGGGGATCATCCCCCCGGCGGGGCACGGGGCGGAGCCCCGATTGGTCTTATTCCCCAAGCGCCTCCACAGCCGCTGCCTTCTCCTTTAAATCCTTGCCCAAAAGCGCCAGATTGTCGCGCCACAGCCGGTCGGCGTCGGCGTCGGACACGCAGTATTCGAGCTTGATCTTGTTGCCGAGCACCTGGCTCACCTGGGCCGGGGTCTGGGCCAGGGCCAGGCTCGATCCCTGTTTGTGGCCCACCCGCACGGCGCCGTCGTAGACGCTGGGGAAGCCGGCCAGAAACGAGCGAATGTCGCGCTCCAGATCGTCGAACTGGGTGGGATTGAAGCGGATGTCGAAGGGGCCGGCCGCCGTGACGGCTTGCCGCGACAGCAGATGGCAGCAGCCCGACACCGACAGGCAGGGACGGACGTAGGCGAAAAGCCCGAGGTCGGCCGCGCCCCGGCAGGGTTCGCACACGAAAAGCCGCTCCTTGGCCTCGGCCATGGCCGGCTTGCCCATCTGCGGCGGGAAAAGATTGAAGTCGGCCGACTGGTGGTCGCGCGGCGGCTGGCAATCGGTGATGGAACAACCGACCGCCCCGGCCTGGGGATGCTCCCGGGCCGTGGCCAGCAGGCGCGAGAGCCAGTCGCGTTCGGGAAAGGCGTCGTCGTCGAGAAAGGCGACATGCCGGCATGCCGCCACCTCGGGCACGGACAAAAGCCAATTGCGCGCCCCGGGCGCGCCGATGTTGACCGGCAGCCGCACGATGACAAACCGGCCGGCCGGGAAAAGATCGGCCACGGCTTCGAGCATGGCTCCGGTGCCGTCCGTGGAGCCGTTGTCTAGGACCGCGACCAGGGCCTCGCCAAGGTCGGTGGCGGCCAAATGGGTCAGGCACTCCCGGAAAAGCGTCTCCTTATTCATGGAATACAGGCACACCGCCGCCTCGCCGGCCCGGGCCGGGCGCGGCGTTTCGCGCCGGCGCGACAGTTCGAAGGCCCGCAGCGTGAGGTTGACGTGTTGGGGCAGGACGCGCCGGACGGCCAGACAGGCGGCAAGGGCCGCCGGCCGGTCGCCGAGGCGTTCCAGACAATGGGACGCGCCGACCAGGGCAAACAGTCCCCAGGTCTCACAGTCCAGGGCGAGCAGCTTTTCCAGGGCGGCCTCGGGCGGGCGTCGCAACAAGGCGAATTCGGCCTCCAGGCGGGCAAAAAGCGGCGGCGGCACGATGGAGGCAAAGCCGGCCAGGAGCGCGCCGGCCTGGTCGGCGTCGGGCAGGCGGCATAGGGCAGGGAAGGCCGGAGCCAGCCGGGCCAGGCCGGCGGCGTTGTCGCGGGCGGCGATCTCCAGATAGCGGACGAGGAGTTCTTGATCACCGCAGGCGGCGATGGCCGCGTAGGAGACCTCGTCGTCGTCGAGGTTCGGCAGCGAGGCGAGCAGGCCGGTCACGGCCGCCGCCTTGGCCGGCAGGAACGGGGCGACGGCCTGGGTTTGGGCGGCCAGGGCCAGGGATTCCCGGTCAAAGGGGTCGCGCTGGACGGCGTAGGCGATAAGCCCCTTGGCGGCGGCGGCGCAATCGGGCTGGCCCGGCCCCTGGGCCAGGAGCAGGCCGGCCAGGGAGCGGCGCAATTCCTTTTGCTCGGTGGTCAGGCCCCAATAGGGCAGGGCGTCCAGAACGGCCGGCAAAAAACGGGGGGAAGGGACGGGGAGTCGCGGCAGGGCGGGGCGGCGCGGATCGATGGGCATGGCGGTCCTTTTCCCTTGGGGACATTGGTGCTAGGTTGCCTTGGCCCATAGCCCGTCCGGGGCGGCAAGTCCAATTGCCGCCTGCCCGGCGCGTCGGGACGCGGCAAACACTTCAGGCGGCCCATCCATGCTTACGACATCCCTGGCCCGGGCGGCAGCCATCCTGCGCGCCGGCGGCTGCGTGGTCTATCCCACGGAAACCTATTTCGCCCTGGGCGCTCTGGCGGACAACGCCGCCGCCCTGGAGCGCATCGTGGACATCAAGGGGCGGCCTTCCCACAAGCCCTTGCCGCTTTTGGTGGGCGAGCTGGCCCAACTCGACGCGGTCGTGCCGCCGGGCTTCGCCGCCGGGGAGCTTGGGGCCGATTTCGGCGAACTGGCCGCGCTTTTCTGGCCCGGCCCGCTGTCCCTGGTGGTTCCGTGCCGGCAGGCGCTGCCCGGGTTGGTCAAGGACGTCGCCGGCCGGGTGTCGGTGCGCTTCACGCCCCACGAAACAGCGGCGGCCCTGTGCCGGCTGGCCGGCGGGGCGCTGGTGGCCACCAGCGCCAACGTTAGCGGCGGCCGACCCGCCGCGACGCCGGAAGAGT
>DLGG01000144.1:13383-13791 GCA_002482565.1 Solidesulfovibrio magneticus | reverse complement strand
GAAGGCCCCGGTAGTGGCCACGAAGCCCTCCGGAGCCGGAACCCGGGCCTCGGCCACGGCCCGGGCCAGGTTGGCGGCCTTGCCGCCGGCCCGGGCCACGTCGCCGGCCAGCTCGGCCAGGGGCAGGACAAAGGGCGGCGACATGTCGCCGGAAGGCAGATCCAGGGCCATCTGGACGTAGAAATCGACCTTGCGGGCGTATTCGGGCAGATCAAGGTGGCGGGCCGGAGACAGGCGGGCCAGGCGTTCCACCAGCTCACCCACCGAGGTGCGAAGCCGCCGGGTCAGATGGACCACCCTTGTCCAGTCCACGGCCGCGCCGCCGTAGTGGACGTCCTCCAGGGCGGCGATGAGCTCCAGACAGGCGTCGTCGTAACGCAAAAGTTCCCGGAAGGCGTTGTACTTTTC
>DLGG01000144.1:0-13257 GCA_002482565.1 Solidesulfovibrio magneticus | reverse complement strand
CAGGCCCCCAGGCGCACGGATTCCCGGGCGGTCTCCAGGGTGGGATAGCCGGTCAGCATGATGACGCGGGTTTCCGGGGAGCGCTTGCGGATTTCTTCCAGCACTTCCACGCCGCTGAGTTTTTTGAGCTTCATGTCGAGGATGGCCAGGTCGGGATGCTTCTTGGCCACATGGGCCAGGGCGTCTTCTTCCTCGGTGAAAACGGCCACGCGGTGGCCCTTGCGTTCCAGGATGCGTTTGATGACGACGCCGGCGTCGATGACGTCGTCGAGAACGATGATGTCGGCCATGGACGTTATGCCTCCGTAGCGTTGGCGGGCAGGCCGCCGCCGATGGTTTCCTCGTGGTCAAGGGGCAGATCGACGACGAAGACCGTGCCGGGGCGATCATTGCCCGGGTCGTCGAGGGCGTCGAAAAAGCCTTCCGGGGCCGGGGTTTCGACCCGGATGGAGCCGCCGTGGTCCTTGATGATGCCAAAGGACACGGAAAGCCCCAGCCCCGTGCCCTGGCCCACGGGCTTGGTGGTGAAAAAGGGGTCGAAGATGCGCCCGACGTTGTCGGGGCTGATGCCCGGGCCGTCGTCGGCGAACCAGGCCGTGACCTTTTGTTCGTGGGCGAAAAGGCGCGAGCGCACAAGCAGGGTGCCGCCCCGGCCCTCCAGGGCGTCGCTGGCGTTGGAAAGCAGATTGATCCAGACCTGTTTGAGCTTTTCGGGGTCGCCGTAGATGATGGGCATGCGTTCGTCGAGGTCCGTGGCGATGACGACCTTTTCCAGGGACAGGGCGTGGCGCACAAGCGTTATGGCTTCCATGAGCGAATTGTTGAAGCACATTTCGATCTTGGCGCTTTCGGCCTGGCGCGAAAACCCGAGCAAGTCGGCCACGATCTTGCGGCAGACCTTGGCCTGCTTCTCGATGGTTTGCAAATCGGCCTGGATCTGGCTGCCGCCGGGCACGTCTTCCTGCAGGAGCTGGGAGTAGCCGAGAATCACGCCCAGGGGGGTGTTTATTTCGTGGGCCACGCCGCCGGCCAGCTTGCCCAACGATTCCATCTTCTGGGACTGGATGAGCTGTTCCTGGAACTGCTTGAGCTGGGTGACGTCGCGGGCGGTGCGCAAAAGCCCGATGACCCGGCCCGAGCCGTCGACCACGGGCACGCGCACGACATGGAACCAGACCGGCGAGCCGCCCCGGCGCAGGCGCACCTCGCGGTCGCTGGGGCGGCCGGCGGCCAGCACGCGGCGGTTTTCCTCGTGCATGGCCTCGCCCTCGTCCTCTGGATAGACCTCGCGGTCGCTGGCGCCGACGATGGCCTCGCTGGTCTGGCCCAGGAAATTGGCGAAAGCCCGGTTGACGGCCAGATAGCGGGCGTTTTCATCGACCAGGCAGACGAGGTCCGGGGTGGCGTCGAGGATGGTGCGCAAAAGCCGCTCCTGGCGCGAAAGCACGCGCTCGGCCCGGCGCAGTTCGTCGAGGTGGGTTTTGAGCGACACGGCCATGACGTCGAAGGTCTCGGCCAGATCCTGGATCTCGTCGCCTTTCTGCTCGCGGTAGACCGGGCAGTCCCGGCAGGACTCGGGGCCCTCGCCGCGCTGGTCCGGGGAGGCGGTGAGCCAGCAACGCCGGCGGTTGTCGCCGTAGGCGGGGCAGCGGGTCTTGTCGCAGTCGAGCATGACCGAGCAGGCGCGAGCCGCGTCCGGGCCGGCCCTGGGGTCGAGGTTGCCGCGCACCACCTCTTCGGCGTGGCGCTTTAAGCGGTTGATGCGCTCTGTGACGCGCCGGGCGAACAGCGTGGACGGAGCCAGGGCGGCCACCATGGCGGCGGCGGAATAAAAAACGATCATGAGCGCCAGCCGGTCGGCGGCGGCCTCGGCCTTGGTGCGCGACAGGCCGATGCGGGCCGTGCCGAAGGGCGTGCCGACGATGGTCACGGGCGCGGCGAAGTCGTCGATCAGTTCCCGGCCGGTGTCCAGAAGCCGGATGTGGGGCTTGGGGCCGTCCGGGGCGTTGACCTCGGCCAGCTCCACGGGAAAGCCGCCGCTGAAGGTGTGGACCAGGACGCTGCCCTGGCGGTCGAGGATGAAGGCGTAGCTGATGTCATCGACCTTTTTGAGCTCATCGACCATGTTCTTCATGCGCAACAGGTCCATGGAGAGCATGGCGTCGGAGACCCGCATGGCCAGGTTTTCCGACAGGACCAACCCGCGCTTGCGGGTTTCGGTTTGCAGGGATTCGGCGGCGGCCCGCCAGGTGAGGTAGGCCAGGGGGATGGCGATGAGCCCGACGATGAGCACGATGCCGCAGTTGATCTTCGTGCGGAAACTCAAGGCGGACAGGCGCGGGATCATTCCTCGCCTCCGGGCAGGGCGTCGAGGCCGAGTTTTTCGGCCAGCCGGCGCACGGAATCGTAGTCCGCGTCCACGGCGGGGATGATGCCGCGCATGCCGGCGGCGGACAGGATGGCGGCGTCGTCGGGACGGTCGTAGCGCAGGGCGAACATGGCCCGGGCGATTTTCTCGACGATCTCGGGCGAGAACCCGGCCCGGGCGCCGTAGACCCAGCCGGGATAGGACTTGCTTTCGGCCAGAATGCGAATCTGGCTCAGGTCGATGCGGCCGCGCAGGATTTCCAGGGTCCCGTCGCGCACCGAGCCGATGTCGCAGGCCCCGGCGAAAACGGCCAGCACGACTTTTTCCTGTTTGCCGCCCGGCCCCGGGGCAAAGGAGATCTCGGCGAAATCCGAGCGGCGGATGCCGTTGTCGTAAAATTCGCCCAGGGCGTAGATGTAGCCTCCGGCCGAGGATGGGTCCACGGCCATCCAGCGCTTGCCCCGGCAGTCGGCCAGGGTCTTGAGTTCCTTGTTGTCGCGGCGGCAGATGATCTGGCTTCTGAAGTCGGGCTTGCCCGAGGGTTCGATGATGCGGGCAAAGGCCCGTGCGCCGCTGGCCGCCATGCGGATGTAGGCGAAGGGATTGGAGAAAGAAATGTCGATTTCGCCGCGCTCGACCATGCGCACGTGTTCCTCGAAGGTGTCGGGAAAGACCTGGCGCAGGGGGATGCCGGTGGCCCGGCCGATGTAGTCCAAAAGCAGGCGGTGGCGTTCGTAGGAGACGGTGTGGGCGTACTGGGGGAGGTAGGCGTAGGTGACGGCCCGGGGGGGCTGGCGCAAGACGGGCTCCTCGCGGCGGGAGAGGTCCACGCGCACGGCGTCCTCGTCCCGGCCGCAGGCGGCGAGAAACGGCAGGCAAAGCCCTGCCAGCAAAACGTCGCGTCGCCGCATCCATTTCCCTCCCGGACGGGGAGGATACGTCAGTTCGGGCCGGGAGGAAAGCGGGTCGTTACGACCCGGCCCGGTCACGACGGGCGGCTTTGGCGCGTTTCAGGCGTCCCAGGCCCCATTGGGCGGCCAGATAGGCGGGGATGAAAAAGACGGCCGGTCCGGCGGACTCGCCGACCAGAGGCAGGGGGACGCCGGAAAAGCGCCAGGTGGCCCAGGCCAGGACCATGAGCGCCGGCCAGATGAGCGCGGCGGCCCGGCCGGCGGCCAGGGCCATGGCGTTGCCGTAGGCCTCCTGGGCCAGATGGTTGGCGGCCAGGTAGGTTTCGCGGTCCTTGACGGCCAGGGCCGAGAAAGACGTGTCCTGGTGGCGTTTGATTTCCGCTTCCTGGCGGGTTCTCTTGGCTCGTTGGACCCGGTCCACGGCGGCGGCGCAGGCCCGGCCCATAAGCGCCGCGCCCAGGGCCGTGACCAGGATGCCGCAGGCAAAGCCGGCCCTGGCGTCGTCCACCAGCCGAAACGGGGCGATCAGTACGGCGTCGAGGCCGAGAAAGGCGCGCAGCAAAAAGTCGTTCATAGGCAAAAAAGCTCCCCGCCCCAGGTAGCCGGGACGGGGAGCCGTGTCCAGGGAGTCCGAGAGATTTCTACACGCCCGGAATCTTGTAGTTGAAGAAGCCGGCCAAGAGGTAGCCGATGCCGACGTAGAGGGACAGCACGATGAACAGGCGCTTGAGCCACACGTCGGAGAAGTACTTGGAGGTCATGGGGCCGACAAAGGAGCCCACGGCGATGCCGAGCATTTCCAGGCCGATGAAGTGCCACTCGATGGGGGTGCCCTTCATGAGCAGGGTGATGATGCTCGTGACCATGCTGACCAGAACGGCCAGGGCCGAGGTGCCGGCGGCCAGGTACATGGGCAGCTGGGTGACGCTGGTCAAAAAGGGCACCAGCAGGAAGCCGCCGCCGACGCCGAGGAAGGCGGCCACGGCCGAGATGACGATGCCGCCCAGGAACGGGATCAGCGGATTGAACTGGAAGGGCACGCCGTAGAAGGTGAAGGCGCACTTGGAGATGGAGAAGTGGTTGATGTGCAGGCCGACGTTTTTGGGATCAACGGATTCGCCCGAGGCCTGCTTCTTGGCGGCGTCCTCAAAGGCCTTGGCGGCCTTCTTGGCGGTCTGCTTCTTGGCCTGGCCGGCCGGGGTGGTCTCGTAGAGGAGCCAGCCGCCCAGCAGCAGGACAAACAGGCCAAAGTAGCCCTGGTAGGACTTGAAATCGAGCTTGCCGGCCGAGAGTTCCTGGGCCAGCCAGGCGCCGAGCAGCGAACCCAGGCCCAGGGTGATGGCCAGGGGCACGACCAGACGCTTCATCTTGAGGTAGTTAAACGAGCTGATGGCGGCGGAAAGACCGACCAGGAACTGGTTGGAGGCCTTGATGGAGTCGGTGACGATCTTGCCCAGGTCCGGAGCGGTTTTCTTGAAGCTGCCGGCGTACGTGCCGAAGCCGAAGACGCTCATGTGGCCCACGCCGGCCATGACGCCGCCGAACGCGCCCACGGTGGAGAAGATCCAGCCGACCCACACGGCCCAGCAGAAGGCCAGGATGGGGTTGACCACCGGGGAGCCGGGGATGCCCAGGAAGCCGGCCGGCTTGGACGGGTCGATCTGGCCGGGTTCGGTTCCCTGGGGAGCCTTGGCGATGGCCTCGGAGAGTTTGTCGGCGAAAGCCGGCTCGAACCACAGGGCGATGGCCACGATGGCCAAAAGCCCCACAGGCAGGGTCCATTTCCAGTTTTTCACGTCGGGCCTCCTTGTCGTTGGCGGCGAACTGCGTCGCGGGGTGAAATACGGCGGCCGGGTGGCCGCATAAGCCTTGTTGCCGCTGGCGGGGAGACGCGAAGCCTGCCGCCGCACCGCTGGCCGGAATGCTGACGGCTTCGGCGCGACACGCAGTGCGGTTTGGGAGGGCTGCATCCGACGTGTCGCGGCGAGGCCGCATCAGCATTGGGCCAAGCCTTGACGGCCCGTTGCCGGGCCGCGAGGCTTTTGTCGCAGCATAGACCATTACAGCCTCGTCATGTCAAGAAACTCCTGCTATTATACTGTTTTTCACAATGAAGTGGGAAAAGGGCTTTGCGGGAGGCTGGCAGGAGGATAAACTTTGTGACAATTTTCACAAAGTCGGGTCATAAAAAAGGGCGTCGCCGAAGTCGGCGCGCCCAGAGTGGGGGAGGTGTTTCCCGTTGCCCACACCATGCGCGTTTTCCCCGGCTCCGGCAAGCACAAAAACCATCCCGGACACGGCCCGAGACCCTTTGACCCGGACAAGGCTTGGCGCTATATGCGGCCAGCTTCGGCGACGACGCCGGAGCATGTCGTCGCCTGCGGAGGCCCGGTCCCATGCTGCCTTTTTTCCGTCCCAAAAACGACAAGGATATCGGCGACAAGCTCGTCGGGAAGCAGAAGAAATACCGGCTGGCCCGCAACGGATCGGCCGTGGCCGTCACGGGAACGCTGCTGGCGTATTATCGCCGCGACGTGCTGCCCGACGGCCTCATGCCGCCGTCCGGCGGGCGGGTGGAGCTTTTCGCCGTCATCCGCACCCAGGCCGGCCGGTTTTTCTGCTACTACATCGTCACCTACCCTGAAACCGAGGATATCGCCGGCCGTCAGGAATACGCCCATGTGTGCGCGGATTTCGAGGCGGTGCGGGCCTTTCTCGGGGCCATGGCCTATCCGGGCAAGGGCAAGTTCGTGCCGGCGCTTTTGGCCGCGGCCCAGCAAACGCTGGAGATGCTCGCCGGAGGCGGCAAGGTGAAAAAGGCCGCCAAAGCCGTTGCCACGGTTGCGCCGGAGGCCGAAAGCGCGGCCGGGGAGCCGACCGGGGAACCGGTAGGAGCGTCGGATGCCGCCGCCGTTGCCGCCGATGAGACGCCTTCGTCCCTGGCGGCCGAAGCGGCTCAAGCGCCGGCCCCGGCGGCAGGCGTCGGCGCGGACGGCGCCATCGAGGCAGGCGAAGACGAAGACGTTTCGGCGGCCCTGGCCCGGCTCGTGGCCCGGGCTCGGGCGGACATCGCCAGGGAGGCGGGAGCCGCCGCCGAGCCGGCCGAGGTCGAAAAGCGGCCCGCCGCTCAGACGGAGGCGGACTCGTCCGAAGTGGGCAAGGCCGTTGATGCGCCGGCCCTGGCCGCAAGGCGGCCCGCTGCCCAGGACGGCGTAGATTCGTCCGTCGGCCGTCTGGTTTCGGTGGCGGACATGCTGGCCGACGCGCCGTTTCAGGGCGACAAGAAGCCCAAAAAAGCCTCGAAACGCGCCTAAACGAAGAAATGCCGGGTGGCCGGCCGAGGCCGGCGACGCGGCCCTAGAACCGCCGGTCAAGCAGCTGGCGCAGCACTTCCTCGTCGTCGGCCGTGTCCAGGCCGGCCAGTTCCTGCTTGAGCCCGGCCAGGGCCGCCCGCTCCACGGCGACATGGGCGGCCAGGGCCTCGCGCCGTTCCCTGATGGCGGTGAGTAGGGCCGCCTTGCGGGCATTGGCCGACCCCAGCCGCTGCCGCACCACTTCGGCCAGGCGGCGGAAGATGCGGATGAGGAAATCCTCGCGCTCGGGGCTTTGCAGGAAATCCACATAGCCCATGTCCACCACCAGGCAGTCGCAGGGCGTTTGCGCCGTCACCGTGGCCGTGCGGCCCTTGCCAAGGACAAAGCTCATCTCGCCGAATATCGTGCCGGCCGCGTCCAGGTCGGCGATGTGCCGCCCGGCCCGGACCACGGCCACCTGGCCGCGCAGCAGCACGAAAAACGTCTTTTCGTAATTGCCTTCCTCGACAATGGCTTCGCCCGAGGCGAAGCGGGCAAGCCGCACCGCCCCGACCCGCAGCAGCAGATCGAGGTCCTCGTCCGCGAAATCCGCCCACAGGGGCAGTTTGCGCATCAGCCCCAAAAGCGCTCCGGCGTCGGCCGGTTCAATACGCTGCACGTTTTCCCCTTGTTGTTGCCGCTTCGGCAACCCTCTGAAAAATCTCTCCTCAATACGCTCGCTCCACCACCGCCGCGCCGCCCGTCCCCCTAACCCCATTTGGGGGGTCCGGGGGCCTCAGGCCCCCGGCCGCCGGAGGCACTCTTCTCCTCCTCGTCCACCTCACTCACTCACTCACTCACGCCCGGCCTCGGCGGCCAGGGCGGAGCGGTCGTGGAGGGCCACGTCGCGGCCGTTGACGGTGACCAGGCCCGCCTCGGCCAGTTTGCGGAAGGCGCGGGACAGCGCCTCGGGCGTGGCGCCGACGATTTTCGCCAGCTCACGGTGGCTGATGGCCAGGCGGATGGGGCCTGTGCCCGGGGAGCGGTCCGCTTCGTGGAGCAGAAAGCCGGCCAATCGGCCGGTCAGCGGCAAAAGGGCCAAGGATTCCACCATGGCCTGGGTCTGCTTGAGGCGGCGGCACATGAGGCGCAAGAGGTCAAAGAGCACTTCCGGGTCTTCCCTGGCCGCCGCCGCCAGGGTCCGGGCCGGAAAGGCCAGCACCCGCGTGTCTTCCAGGGCGGCGGCAAAGGCCGGGAACTCCCCGGCCTCCACCAGCGAACACAGGCAGAACGGTTCGCCGGGGCCTAAGATATAGAGCGTCTGCTCCCGGCCGTCCGGGCCGATCTGGTAGAGCTTGGCCCGGCCCGAGGCCACCAGATAGAAGGCCTCGCCGGCGTCGGAGCGGGCGGCGATGAGCTCTCCAGGCCCGTGGCGCGAGACCACCGCCCCGGCCGCCATCCGGGCCAGCCGTTCCTCGGGCATGCCGCCGAAAAACGGCAGCGACCGCAACAACACCATCCGCTCGACCTGCTCCATTTTTTTCTCCTGCCGAGCCGCTACAGTGGCGGCGGGCGCAGGCTCGCGTCAAGCCGCAAAATCGCGCCGCGTTGATCCACATCAATGCGTCCGGCTCAGGCCGTGGGCTACGTCTTGGGTTGTCCGGTCCGCCGGAAAGGAGCACCATCCCATGAACAGACGCGCCTTCCTCAAATCCCTGGGCACGGCCGTGGCCGCCGCCCCCGTGGCCGCGCCGCTTTTGGCCCGCGACGCCGCCGCCGCCTCGGGCGAGCAGCTGGCCACGCTTTTCGACCTGTCCAAGTGCGTGGGCTGCGGAGCCTGCGTGGCCGGGTGCCGCGAGGCCCACGCCGCCGATTACCCCAATCCGCAAAAGCCGTTCCCCAAGATGTACCCGTCGCGGGTCAAGGCCGAGGATTTCTCGGACAAGCGCGAGGTCGACGACCGCCTGACGCCGTACAACTGGCTGTTTATCCAGACGGCCACGGTGACGCGAAACGGCAAGGCCATAAGCCTCAACATCCCCCGGCGCTGCATGCACTGCGTGCATCCGCCCTGCGCCGAGCTGTGCCCCTGGGGGTCGGCCGTGCGCCACGATGACGGCGCGGTGGTCATCGACGCCAACATCTGCCTGGGCGGCTCCAAATGCCGCGACGTCTGCCCCTGGCATATCCCCCAGCGCCAGACCGGCGTGGGGCTCTACCTTGACCTCATGCCGGCCTTTGCCGGCAACGGCGTCATGTACAAGTGCGACCGCTGCCACGGCCGCGTGGCCGCCGGCGGCAAGCCCGCCTGCATCGAGGCCTGCCCAAACGACGTCCAGACCATCGGCCCGCGCAAGCAGATCATCGCCGCCGCCCACGATCTGGCCCGCCAGACCGGCGGGTTCATCTACGGCGAAACCGAAAACGGCGGCACCAACACCCTTTACGTTTCGCCCATCCCCTTCGAGGAGCTTCACGCCGCCCTGCAAACCGGCCCGGGCAACCCCGGCTTGCAGGCCGCCGCCGATGTCATGGGCAAGGAGAAAAACCTGGCCACGGCCGTGCTGCTGGCCCCCTTTGCCGGCATCGCCGCCGGCATCCTGCGGGTGGCCAACCGGGCCAGGAAGGCCGCCAAGGAGGACGATCATGCCTAAACCGCTGTTCCCGGTCTGGCAAAAACGCCTGACCCTTATCGCCGCTCTTGGATTGGCGCTGACCGGCATGGGCCAAATGCCCATCTTCTCACGCTACTACATCGCCGATCTGCCGGGCCTTAGCTGGCTCGGCAACTACCAGATCACCGCCGCCCTGCACCTGGCCCTGGGCGCGGCGCTGGTCTTTCTCCTGACCAGCTACGCCGCCTCGTGGCTGGCCGCCGGCAGACTACGACCCACGCTGACCACGGCCGGCAAATGGCGCGTGACGCTTTACGGCGCGGTGGCGCTGACCGGCGTCGTGCGAGTGCTGCAAAACGGGTCCTGGGCCATGGTCGGACCCATGCAAGTGCGCTATTTGGATTGGCTGCACCTGGCGGTGGCCATGGGACTGCTGGCCTTCGCCATGGCGGCGGGACGCAAAGCGGCGGTGGCTGGCAGAAAGTAAGAGTGCCTCCGGCGGCCAAAGGGGCTGAGCCCCTTTGGAAACCCCGAATGGGGATGGTAAGGGAAGGGACTGCGTCGGTGGGCGGAGGTGTCTGAAGCGCTTTGAGCGCTGACGCGCTTGGCGGCTGCGCCGCGTGGGTCGTCGGAATTTCGCGGGCTTCGATGCGCCCGGCTGTCGCCGGGTGCTCGAAGCCCGCGAAATTCCGACGACCCGGTTCGCCAGGGGCTACCCGGCACGGGAGAGATGGGGACTGCGCTTGAACCAACCAGCTGTCAGCGGGGAGGTGGCGACGCTTGGGGTTAGTCGCCGGGGCCGGCTTGCAGGATGCGGCGCAGGGTGTCCTTGGTGATGTCGAGTTCGCGGCAGGCGGCCATGGTTTTGCCGTTGTGCCGGGCCAGCGCGGCTTTGGCGGCGTGGTATTTGGCGGCCCGCAGGGTGGTTGGGGCGTTGGTGGAAGACGCGGCGGGGATGTTGGCTTTGGGCAGCAGATAGTCGGGCAGATGTTCGGGAGTGATGCGTCCGGCGGAGCACAGGATGCAGGCGTATTCGATGATGTTTTGGAGCTCGCGGACATTGCCGGGGTAGTCGTGGCGCAAAAGCGTCCGGGTGGCGGGGTCGGACAGGCCGGTGACGGCTTTTTGGCCGATGAGGTTTTGGCGTTCGATAAAGGCGTGGGCCAGCAGCGGGATGTCCTCGGGCCGGGAGCGCAGGGGCGGCAGGGCCATGCGGGCGACGCTTAGGCGATAGAAGAGGTCGCGCCGGAAGGTCCCTTCGGCGATCATGGTTTCGAGGTCGCGGTTGGTGGCGGCGACGATGCGGGCGTTGGTGGTGGTGGACGTGTCCGAGCCCAGCGGTTCGTAGGCATGTTCCTGGAGCACGCGCAGGAGCTTGACTTGCAGGGGCAAGGGCAGCTCGCCGATTTCGTCGAGGAACAGCGTGCCGCCCTGGGCCAGGGCGAAGCGGCCTTTGCGGTCGGTCTTGGCGTCGGTGAACGCGCCGCGCACGTGGCCGAACAGTTCCGATTCCAGCAGTTGGCCGGGGATGGCCCCGCAGTTGACGGCGACGAAGGGGCCTTTGGCGTTGGGGCTTAAGTTGTGAATGGCCCGGGCGAAGAGTTCCTTGCCGGTGCCGGATTCGCCGAGAATAAGGACAGCCGCGCCGGATTCGGCGATGGGCGGCAGCAGATCGAGGGTGTGGGCCAAGGCCTTGTTTTTGGTGAGGATGTCCTCGACGGTGCGCACGCCTTCGAGTTCCTTGCGCAACCGGCTTAAATCCGAAATGTCGCGAAAGCTCTCGACGCCGCCGACGATGCGGCCCGAGGCGTCGCGCAGCGGGGCGGCGCTGATGCTGACCGGCACTTTGACGCCGTCGGGGCGCACGATGAAGATGGACTGGTTTTGCAGGGTGTCGTCGTTGTCGATGCAGTGGCCCAGGGCGCAGGCCCCGTCGCACAGGCTGGAGTGGAAGACTTCCCAGCATTTGCGCCCCAGGGCCTGCTCGGGGGCGATGCCGGCGATGGCTCCGGCGGCGCGGTTAAACGACGTGATGGTGAACTCGGCGTCCACGGTGAAGACGCCGTCGGCCAGGGATTCCATGATGGATTCGCATAAAATGTCGCGTGGGAGGGCCATGCTTGCCGCCTTTTTGCTGGTCAGGGAAATGTAACCGAGGCCGTCATGGCTGTCCAAGGGCTTCAAACCAATTGACTTTGCCACGTGCAGGCCGGATAGAGCGGTAAGCGGCCGCGCCTGACGGGCGGCCCGGGGAGGAGATGCGATGGAGGATGGCAAAAAGCCGATGTTGATGATCGGCACGCCGGCCTACAGCGGCCAGGTGACGGTGGCGTATTTGCGGGCGGTGGTGTCGTGCATCGGCTTTCTGGACAGCCAGGGCATCAAGACGGGGATGTTGACCCCGTCCCAGGAAAGCCTCATTCCCCGAGCGCGCAACCTGATCGCCAACGAGTTCTTGCGGCTCAAGGAATATACCCATCTGCTGTTCATTGACGCGGACATCGGTTTTTCGCCGGAGTTGCCGCTGAAGTATCTGGAAGCCGACAAGGACGTGGTCTGCGGCATTTATCCGGTCAAGTACCTGGACATCGACAAGCTGCGCTGCATCGACAACAAGGTGCTCTCACGGGTGGCGGCCGGGGCGTCCATGCACTACGCGGTCAAGCTCAAACCGGGCGGGCGGCCCGAGCCGGTGACGGGGCTTTTGCCGGTGGAGTACGGAGCCACGGGCTTCATGATGATCAAGCGCGAGACCCTGGAACGCATGGCCGCGCATTATCCCGAGCTCGGCTATGATTATTCCCATACCAATGATCACAACATCAACAACGTGGCCTTCTTCGATACGGCCATCGATGTGGAAAACCGGGAGTATCTGCCCGAGGATTATGCCTTTTGCAAACGCTGGACCGACATGGGCGGCGAGATTTTCGCCGATGTGCACAGCGTGTTCACCCATGTGGGGTCCTTTGAGTTCACGGGCAACTTCACGGCTTTCCTGACGCATCTGGGCGCTGGGGGCGAGGAGTAGGGCGACAACATCCGAGGTTTCAAGGAGGGGCTGCCATGCAGAAGATGTTTTTCCTGGTGTCTTGCGGACCGGACGAGCAATCCAAGGCCACTCGCGCGTTCCAGTTCGCCAAGCTGGCGGCCGAACGCGGCGCGCTGGCCGGCATGTTGCTCGTGGACGAGGCGGTCTATCTGGCCAAACCCGAAATTGCCGAGCGGGTGCGGGCCGTCACCGGCGACAGCTTGGCCGACCATGCCGGCTGGCTGCGCGAGAAGGCCAAGGGCCTGCCGTTTTATGTTTGCACGCCGTGCTGCCACGCCCGGGGCGTGGCGGCCGAGGAACTTGACCCGATGTGGGTCATGGGCACAGGCGGCCAGACCATGGACCTGCTCATTCAGGACGGGGTGACCTGCCTGTCTTTTTGAACCTGTCCGTAAGCCGACGCCGTCGAGTCTCGGGAGCTGGTTTGTCCAGCTCCTTTTTTTTGCTCAAATGAGCAAAAAATGGAACCAGGCTCTTGACCCGCCGGGGGGACGGCTTATTTTGCTCGTATGAGCATTACAAAGGAGACGAACATGCCCAGACATCGCCAGCATCGCCGGGTGGCGTCCGCGCCGACAGCCACGTTTTTCAAGCCCCAGGGCGTGCCTCTTCGGGAGGCCGACGCGGTGGTGTTGCCGGTCGAGGGGTTGGAGGCCCTGCGTCTGGCCGATCTGGAAGGACTGTGCGCCGAAGCGGCGGCCGAGGCCATGGGCGTTTCGCGCCATACGTTTGGCCGGGTGCTGGCNNAGGCGCGCCGCGCCGCGGCCACGGCCCTGGTCGGCGGACTGGCCCTTCGCATCGAAGGCGGCAGCTACCGATTGGCGGGCGAAGACCCGCGCAACCCTGAAAACGAACGGACGGGACCGGCCGGTTGCGGCGTTGACGGGCCCGCTGAGGAGGACACGGACATGCAAGGACAAGGACAAGGCGGCCGTTGCGGCCGGGGCGGCCAGGGACGGGGAGGGCTTGGCGGCCGTGGCGGCCAGGGCCAAGGCGGCCAGGGCCAAGGCGGCCAGGG
>DLGG01000216.1 GCA_002482565.1 Solidesulfovibrio magneticus | reverse complement strand
TCCCGGCCACGGCTCCGGGCACGGGCCGGGCGGCCAGGGTTTCGGCCGTAAACGCCCCGGCCAGGACCCGGCCGTCCATGGATTCGGTCGGCGCTTCGCCCAGGGCGTGGAGCAGGGTCGGGGTCACGTCGGGCATGGCCGCGTCGGTCAGCTCCACCCCGGCGGCCACGCCCGGCCCGGCCAGGGCGAAGACGCCGTACTGTTCGTGGCGGCCGCTCCATTTGTGGCCGGCGAAAAGGCCGGTCGGCGCGTCCTGGGCGTAGAGCGCGATCTCGTGGGGCACCAGCACCTGATAGCCCGGGCCGCACAACGTCACCACGTCCGGGGCGTTTGGCGTCCCCTCGCCCTGGTAGAGTTCTTCCCGGGCGTAAACGCCGGTGAAGGGCCGGGCTCCGGTTTCGGGATCCACGATGGCGGCCAGGCCTTCCTTGAGGCGGGCGACCAGGGCCGGCCGGTCGGCCGGAGACACCACGGCCTCGTTGAAAAAGATGCCCCCGGCGATGCCCTCGGAGACGCAGGCCGAGCGCTGCCAGTCCACGATGGAGGAAAAGAGGTTGTTGATGCGGGCGTGCTCGGCCGAGCGGGCCTTGCGCCGGGCTTCGACCACCGAGGCCGGCAGAACGGCCTTGGCCGCCGCCGCCACGAACCGTCGCAGTCCCGAGGGCGGCCGCCGGCCGGCCAGGGTCCGGGCCAGATCGCCGGACAGGACGAGCAGGCCCTGGTCCATGAGCCAGCGGTTGAGGAAAATGGCGCGCGTCAGCGGCCCGGCCCCGTGGTCCGAGACGATGCCCACGGCCGCGTCCGGGCCGGCGGCGGCCACGATGCGGCCAAGGGCGACGTCCAGGCGTTCGTAGACCTGTTCGATGGCCTGCCCCAGCTCGGCGTGGCGCGGGTGGGCCGGATCGCGGTAGCCCCAGAAGAAATGCTGCACCCGGTCGGATTCCATGAAGACCGAGCAAAAATAGTCCAGCGGCCGGCGTTCCATGAGCCACAGGGTCAGCTCGCAGCGGGCGTCCACTCCGGCCAGCAGGTTGGCCAGATACTTGGCCGGATCGGGGTCCAGCATGGGCGATTCGCGGCAGGTGCCGAATTCGGCCTCGACCTCGCGGCGGATTTCCGGCGGAAAGGTGAAGTCTTCAATGTGGCTCGGGGTGAACATGCCCGGGATGACGAAACCGTCCACGGGATCGGGCGGCCAGGTCACGGGCACGTTGACCGCGCCGGCCGGCCGGCCTCGGTCGGACAGGATGCGCCAGATGGGCGGCAGGCGGCGTTGGGCCGCGGACACGAACCGGACCTCGTGGGTCTTGGGGTCCAGGGTCAGGGCGTCGCACACGCCATGGCGGCCGGGGCTGGCCCCGGTGGCAAAGCTCGTCCAGGCCACCGGCGTCACCGGCGGCACGGTGGAGCACAGCGGGCCGTGGACGCCACGAGCGAGGAGCGCGGCCAGATGGGGCATGCGGCCCTGGGCCATAAGGGGCTTGGCCACGTCGAAGGTGGCTCCGTCCCAGCCGATGACCACCACGCGTTTTGCCGTCAGGGACATGGCGACTCCTTGGCAGGGGCGGCGTCGCGGCCGGCCTGCCGGATCTGGCGCAGTTCGACGAGGTCGCGACGGGTTGCGCCCTTGAGCCCCAGGATCACCGCACCGTAGGCCGCCGTGCCGGCCAGAGCGCCGAGCAGCGGCGAACCGCGCAGCAAAAACGAAGCGCCCAGGCAGGCCGCCGCGGCGCAGGCCGTGCGCAGGGCCGGCCCCAGGGCCAGGGGCGTGTAGCCGTGGCGGGCGGCGAAGCGCAGCGAAAAGACCAGCAGCCAGGCGTAGGAGCCCAGGGCCGCGCCGGCCGCGCCCATGGCCCCATGGCGCGGGACCAGGAAGGCGTTGGCGGCAAAGGCCAGCACCAGGGCCGCCCCGGCGTAATACAGGGCATAGCGCTGGCGGCCGATGGCCACAAGCAGGTTGTTGACGAGCATGTCCAGGGCCAAAAGCGGCAGGGCCAGGGCGAGTAGGCGCATGACCGGCGCGGCCCCGGCGTATTTGCCGCCAAAAAGCAGCTGGCAGGCCGGTTCGGCGTAGACGGCCAAAAGGCAGGCCGGCAGGGCCATGCCCTGCAGGGTGTGGCGAAAGACCAGCCGGAACAGCCGGCGGGCCGTGTCGAAATCCGTGGGGGCCAACCGGGCCAGGGCCGGAAACACGGCCAGCATCAGCGCCTGGGGCACGATTTCGAGCTTGAGGAGAAATTCGTGGGGAGCCTGAAAATCGGCCACGGCCGGGAGATCGGCCCACCACGACAGGGACAGCGTGCCGGCCCGGAAGAGGTTTTGCTGGAAAAACACCCCCAGCCCCACGACCGATGAGGCCAAAAACATGGCCCGCAGGGCCGGAAAGTCCGAGGCGAACAGCGGCGGCGTGAGCCTTACGGCCACCCGCCAGGCCAGGGCGGCATGAAGGGCGGCGGCGGCGAGCAGGCCGGCCAGCACGCCGGGGACGCCGTAGCCCAAAAACAGGGCCAGGCCCACGGCGATGATGGAGACCAGCCCCGACAGGGCGGCCAGGGGCGTTTCGAAGCCCATGCGTTCGTGGGCCTGGAACACGGCGCAGCCGAGCAGGCCGAAGCAGCGGCACAGTTCCAGGGCGTAGGCCAGGGCCAGCAGTCCGAAAAGCGGCCCGTCGTAGCCGGACCAGACCCCGGCCAGGGCCAGCCCCAGGCCGGCGGCTACGGCCAGGGCGGCCCGCAGCAGGATGGCCCGGCCCACCACCGCGCCCGAGGCGGCCGGGGAACAGGCCATTTCCCGGATCATCACCTGCTGCACGCCGAAATAGGTGAGCGCCGCCGCCGCGCCGGCCAGGGCGGTGACCGCCCCCAGCCGGCCGAAATCGTCCACGGGCAAAAGCCGCGCCGCCGCCAGCAGCACGAAAAAGCCGCTTAAGGCCTGAACCCCCCGGGACACGGCCAGGGCCAGGAAGTTGCGGCCCAGGGAGCGGCGGCCGGCAGCCGGGGGGATGTGCGGGGCGGCCATGGAGCGTCTAGTAGGGCGTGGTGTTGCAGGTGAGGGTGGGGAGCAGGCCGGCCAGCACCTCCCGGGGCATACGGTAGAGGACGTAGCTGTTGTTCTCGGCCAGCCGGTAAGCGGCCAGTGCCGGCGGCGGACCGCCGGGAGCGCGGTCCAGGGCCACGAAGACCCCGGCCTCGCCCGGTCCGTCCGGGGCGGCCAGGGCCAACGGCGCGACCACCTCGAAAGGCCCGTCCAGGGACAGCCCAAGGAAGCTCCATTTCCAGGGATCGGCCGAGCATACGGCCAGTTGCCTGGCTCCGGCCCGGGCCAGGGCGTCCTTTATGCCGTCGATGTTGCAATCGATGGCGCGGTAGCGGCCGTGGTTGCGCACGTACCGGGGGTAGTCGATGTTCAGGGCGGCATAGGCCGGGCGCAGGCCGGCGGCCACGAGCTGGCCGGCCAGGAAGACGCCGGCCAGGACCATGGCGGCCATGGCGGCCGGCCGGGGCAGGGCCGGTTTGCCGGCCGGCCGGGCCAGGGCGGCATAGAGGGCCACGGCGGCGGTCATGGGATAGAAATAGGACAGCCCCTTGCCGGCCACCCAGGGCGCGCCGCGCAGCCAGAAAAGGGCAAAGGCGGCCAGGGAGGCCAGGGAAAAGGTCAAGGCGCACAGCGGAGCGCGGCGGTCGGCGTCGGCGGCGGCCCGCAGTCCGCCAAGGACGAACAGGGCGCACAAGCCAAGCCCCAGGATGGTGACCAGCCAGCCCGGCAGATCGCAAAAGCCCCAGCCCGGCAGACGGGAGAAGCCGTATTCCAAAAGCGGCAGGCCGAACAGTCCCGAAGGCAGGTTGTGGTACAGCCAGCTGAAATACGCCTCGCTCCACAGCTGGGGCGCGCCCTGGGTGAACTGGATCTGGGCCAGCATGTGGCCCCAGAGAAACCGCACCGGCCAGGTGGCGGCCATGCCCAGGAGAAAACCGGCGACATGGACGGCGCACTCGGCCCAGGGCAGCCGGCCAAAAGCCCGGCGCAGCACCAGATAGCTGGCCGAAGCCCCGACGATCATGGGGAATATTTCCGTGTAGTTGACGAAGGCGGCCAGGTAGCAGCCGGCCAGAAGCACCAGCCGGCCCAGGGTTTCCCGCCGCCCGGCCGGGGCGGGCAGGGACAGGACCAGGGCCAAAAGCGCCACCAGGGGCAGGACGTTGATCTGGGAAAAAGCCCGGATGTCCAGGACCATCTGGGCGTAAAAGCCCGTGGACAGGGCCAGGGCCGACAGGCTCGCGGCCGGGGCGGACAGGCCCATGGCGGCCAGGAAGGGCAGCAGGGCGGCAAAAAGCAGCACGAAGCTCGTGAGGGTAAAGGCGTACTGGTATTCGACGATGCCAAGGCCCCCCAGGCGGGCGGCGGCCGTGAGCATGGCCCCGGAGGTCCAGCGGATGCTCAGCATGGACTGGGCCGGCACGAGCATGGGGCCGGCCGCTTCCACGGCCTCGGGGGTCTGTTCGAAGGCCCAGGCCCGGGGGTGTTCGTCGAAGTACCGGGCGATGAACATATAGATGAAGGAATCCGAGGCGTTGCCGCGAAAGACGTCATAGCCTTTCTTGCCCACGGCCAGGGGGGAGAGCAAAAAGCCCAGGCACAGGACCAGGCCGGCCAGGCCGGCGAGAAGCCGTTTGCCGGATACGGCGGCCAGGCGCGGGCCGATGGTGGCGCGGCAGGCCGCCAGGCAGGCGGCCGAGACGGCCAGGAGCAGCCCGGCCAGGGGCCAGGCGGCCTCGCCGGCCGTGCCTTCCTGGAGCAGCCACCAGGTCAGGGCCGTGGAATAGAGGGCGTAGCCCGCCGCCGGAGCCAGGGCCATGACGGCCAGGGCGCCCAGGCGCGGGGCCAGCAAGGCCATGGGGCCAAGGCCCGCGCCGGTGAAGATCAGGCCGTTTAAAGCCAGAGCCCAAACGATGTGCTGCATGACGGACCGCTTAGTGCAGGTCGACCACGACGTCGCAGCGCATGCCTTCCTTGATGCGCAGGTCGGGATTGGGCAGGGTCAGTTCGATGAGGTAAAACGACGGTTGTTGCAGCATGGCCGGCTGGGCCACGTAGTCCACCTTGCTGATGGTGGTCTGGAACTTTTCGCCGGGCCAGGCATTGAAGATCACGGTGGCCGGGTCGCCGGCCTTGAGTCGTTGCATGGCGATTTCATGCACCGAGGCCCGCACGATGATGGGATCGAGCTTGCCGATGGTGACCAGGGGAGCCTGTTTGGAAAAGGCCATGCCGGGCACGAGGCTGGAGTTGAGCCATAAGATGTGCCCCTCGGTAGGAGCGCGCACATAGCCCCGTCGGGGCAGATTTTTGAGGTCCACGTCCTTGCCGAACTTGGATTGGCTGAGCAGGACGCTGTTATCGTAGCGCTGGCGGGCCAGTTCCAGCTTTTCTTCCAGAAAGTCGCGCTGCAAAAGCAGGTTTTCGATGTCGCGGGCGTTGTTGGAGACCTCGTTGACGGCCACGGCTTGGTTGCCGGCCATGTTTTCCAGCTCTCGCTGGCGGTTTTGGACCGTGGCAAGCTGGAACTGCACGACGCTCATGGCGTGTTCCAGGCCGTTGAGTTCGGCCCGCGACACGAGCTGCTTTTCGGCCATGAGGTTTTCCAGGGGCAACTCGTAGGTGATAAGCACCTGGTCTTCCACCACGTGTTGGCCGATCTGGACCGGAGCCGAGATGATCCGCAGCCGGCGCATGTCCGAGCCCAGTTCGGCGGCGGATTTTTCCTCGACGGTTTCCTTGGGCATCTCGTAGACGTTGGCCGTGATGCCGCTGCCTTGGGCCGGGGCCTTCTTGGATTTGGCGGAAAAGGGCCAGTTGATGTCGTAGCGGATGGGGCAGTAGGCCTTGCCCTGGAAGGTGACGGTCTCGGCCGAGGCCGGAAGGGCCGCCGCCAGAAGCAGCGCCGCGGCCAGTCCGAAGAGGGTTTTCATATCTGTCATGCCATGCCTGCAGGCGGTTTCGGATTGCGGCGCGACCGCGCCAGCGCCCAGGCGAGACGACGTGCCCGAACGCGGCCTCCCCTTACACCAGATCATCCCGGACCACAACGCGGCGGGGCTGTCTTGCCGCCGGCTCTGAAATCCCGTAATTGGGCGAGACCCTGATCCAAAGCGAAAGGACTGCCATGCCCGCCTGCGCCCTCCCGCGATCCCTCGCCCCGCTTGTGTTGTTGGCCGCGGCGTGGATGCTCGTTTCCTGTGCCCGGCCCACGGCCCCGCCGCCGGCCGCCGCCTCCTCGAAAAACCCGGCCGCCGCTTCGGCCGCCGCCCCGGCCCGGCGGGCCGTTCTGGGCTACGGCGACGAGCTGCTCGTGGCCGTGTGGCGTCACGACGACCTCAAGACCGCCGTGCGGGTGGACGAAGCCGGGCGCATCCAGCTGCCCCTGGCCGGCGAGGTCACGGCCGGCGGGCGCACCGTGTCGGAGCTGCGCGCCGACCTCACCCGGGCTTACGCCAAATATCTCGTCGATCCCCAGGTGACGGTGACGGCCCAGAGCCTGCGCAGCCAGACCGCCCTGGTCCTGGGCGAGGTCAAGTCCCAGGGGGTGGTGTCCGTGGACCACGACATCGTGTTGTTCGAGGCCATCGCCCGGGCCGGCGGCTTCACCGACAACGCCGGCAAGAGCACGGTGGTGCTGTTCCGGGGCATGGATACCGACAAGCCCCAGGCCTACATCCTGGATATGAAGCTCGGGACCGGCCTTGGCAAGGGCACGACCGGTTTCGACCGCTATCTGGAAGGCGGCGACGTGCTCTACGTGCCCAAGAGCACCTGGGCCAACATCGACGAGTTTTTGGGCCACCTAAACGCCGTGGTCAACGCCTTCATCAATGCCGAGCGCCTGGTCATCTTCCTGCCCCAGCTGCGCGACGCCATCAACGACCTGTCCCAGGGGCCGGTCAACCAGGTCAACACGGTCATCCAGCAAAGCCAGCCCGTGGCCGGAGAATATTTAAGCAATCGCCAGGGCGGCGTGACCACGGTGCAGTGACATGGAACTGCGCCTGCTCCTTGCCTTGTTGTGGCGTCGCCGCCGCCTCATGCTGCTGGTGTTCGGCCTGGTGGCCGGCGGCCTGACGCTGCTGACCCTTGTGTGCGAGACCCAGTACGTGGCCTCGGCCAAGGTCTATCTTTATCATTCCTCCACCAAGGCCAGCCTGCTGTCGCGCGTCAACCTCGACTCGGCCATGATGGGTTCGGCCTCGCTCACCGACGCCGAGCGGGCCACCTACGAGGAGCTGGCCACAACCGTGCCGGTCCTGGGGCCCCTGCTCGACGAGCTGCACCTGACGCGCAAACGCAAATCCCTGCAGGTCGCCGAGTACATTCCGCTCGTGCGCTGGGCCCTGGACACCTGGCTGCCGCGTTTTGGCCGCCGGCCCATGACCTATGAGGAGCTCACCAACAAGTCCATCGTCCACGTCCTTTTTCCCCGTCCTTATATCAAGGCGGCCATGATGGACGACGCCGACATTTTGGAATTCTCCAGTTCGGCCGAGTCCATGGAGCTGGCCATGGCCCTGGCCAACGCCGCCGCCCGGTCGTTCATGGCCCGGGAAGCGGACATGCGCCATGGCGAGTGCCGGGAGCTGGCCGCCGCCGCCGCCGCCGAACTGCCCCGCGCCCGCGAGGATTACGAAAAGGCCCTGGCTGAACTGGGCAAGCTGCGCCAGCGCGAAAAGATCGTGGACCTCACCTCCGAGGCCGAAAAACTGGTGGAGCGCTACTACAGCCTCACCAACGACCGGGACTCCAACCGGCTGCTGTTGCTCAAGGCCCAGGGGATGCTGGCCAACGTCAAGGGGCAGATGGCCAAACGCCCGGAATTCCGCAAATCCGGCGAATCCATCCAGCGTTCGAGCCTGATCGATTCCTTGAAGCTCACCCTGCGCGATCTCTACATGGATCTGGCCGTGGCCAAGACGCGCATGACCGCCGAGCATCCCCAGGTCAAGGAAATCGAGGGCAAGATCGAGGAAGCCAAGCGCCTGATAAAAGGCGAGGCCCAGAAGGTTTTCGGCTCCGAGACCATTTCCACCGATCCGACCTTTACCTTCTTAAACGAGCGGGCGGCCGAATACACGGCCCAGGCCGCCGGCCTGGAGAGCCAGGACGCCGCCTACGGTTCGCTCCTCGACGCCCTGGAGGGCCGCATCATGGCCTTCCCGGAACGGGCGGCGGCCGAGTCCCTGCTCAAGGTCCGGGCGGCGGCCGGGGAACTGTTTCTCAGCAATTTGAACCAGCTCCACCGGGCGGCCGTGGCCGGACAGGCCCTTGACCTGTCCATCGCCCATCTGGTGGAGGCGGCCACGCCTCCGGGACGCCTCGACGACTACATGCGCCCCAAGCTGTCGCTCATGCTGGCCCTGGGCATTGTGCTGGGCGGGTTTCTGGCGCTGACCGCCGCCCTGCTGGCCGCCTACCTCGATCCCTCCCTCAGCCCGGCCGGCGCGGCCGGCCTGGGCGCGCCCGTGGCCGGGACATTGCCCCGGCGGCCCGGACTCCCCCGGGCCCAGGC
>DLGG01000020.1:2813-2976 GCA_002482565.1 Solidesulfovibrio magneticus | reverse complement strand
CCCGCCCCGGGCGGCGACGGCGCGCCCGAAGCCCAACAAAACCCCCGCCACCGGTCCCGGCGTCCCGAGGGACGCCCCCAGGGCGGCAAACCTTCCCGTGAACCGGAGAGCGGATCGTGAATCGCTTTTTTATCACCACGCCCATTTACTACGTCAACGCCAA
>DLGG01000020.1:0-2758 GCA_002482565.1 Solidesulfovibrio magneticus | reverse complement strand
GGCACCGACGAGCACGGCGACAAGATCGCCGAGGCCGCCGCCAAGGCCGGCCAGACGCCCAAGGAATACGCCGATGCCATCAGCGGCCTGTTTTCCTCGCTGTGGCCGGAGCTTGGCATCACGCCCACGCGCTTTATCCGCACCACCGACCCCGACCACATCGCCGCCGTGCGCCGGGCCCTGCAGCTCGTCTTTGACAAGGGCGACATCTATTTCGGCGAGTACGGCGGCCATTACTGCAAGGGCTGCGAGCGGTTTTTGACCGAAAAGGAGCTGGTGGACGGCCTGTGCCCGGACCATAAGGTCAAGCCCGAGTACATCGCCGAGAAGAACTACTTCTTCCGCATGTCCAAGTACCAGGGCCAGCTTTTGGAGCACATCAAGGCCAACCCGGACTTCATCCGGCCGCGCCAGTACCGCAACGAGGTGGTGAGCCTGCTCGAATCCGGGGCGCTGGACGACCTGTGCATCTCCCGGCCCAAATCGCGCCTGACCTGGGGCGTGGAGCTGCCCTTTGACGCCAATTTCGTCACCTACGTCTGGTTTGATGCGCTCATCAACTACCTGACCGCCGCCGGCTGGCCCGACGCCCCGGATTTTGACGCCTGGTGGGGCGTGGCCGAGCATCTGGTGGCCAAGGACATCTTAAAGCCCCACGCCGTCTTTTGGCCCACCATGCTGCTGGCCATGGGCTTGCCGCTGTATAAGCACTTAAATGTCCACGGCTATTGGCTGGTGCGCGACACCAAGATGTCCAAGTCCCTGGGCAACGTGGTCGAGCCGCGCGAGATGGCGGGGAGGGCCGGCCTGTCCGGGATGCGCTATTTCCTGCTGCGCGAAATGGTTTTCGGGGCCGACGCGAGCTTTACCGAGGAGGGCTTTGTCGGGCGCTTCAACGCCGATCTGGCCAACGACCTCGGCAATCTGGCCAACCGCACCCTGGCCATGACCGCCAAGTATTTCGGCTCGGTGTTGCCGGCCGGCCAGGAAGCCGAGCCGGCCGACGGCGAGCTGGCCCAGCTGGCCGAGACGGCCGTGGCCAACTATCTGGCCCTGTTCCGCCAGGCCCAGTTCTCCCGGGCCCTGGACGCCTTGTGGGAGCTGGTGCGCGGGCTTAACCGCTACGTCGACGCCACGGCCCCCTGGACGCTCTTCAAAGAAGGCCGGACCGACCGCCTGGGCACGGTCATGCGAAACGCCCTGGGCGGCCTGCGCACGGCGGCCGCCTGCCTGCTGCCGGTCATGCCCGAGGCGGCGGCCACGCTGCTGACCCAGCTCGGCCAGGACCCGGCCGCCGTCAACCTCCTGGACGAGGGCAAGGGCTTCGCCCCCCTTGCCGCCGCCACCCAGGTGGCCGCCACCTCCAACCTCTTCCCGCGCCTGGACCCGCCGGTCCGGGAAGAAGCGGCCGCGCCCAAGGCGGCCAAGCCGGCCAAGGAAGAGAAGAAAAAAGACAAGACCAAGGAAGCCCCGGCCAAGCCCGGACCGGCCGCCGAGGTGGAATACGACGACTTCGCCAAACTCGACCTGCGCCTGGGCAAGGTGGTTTCCGTGGCCCCCGTGCCCGGGGCCGATAGGCTCTACATCATCCAGGCGGACATCGGCGAACAGGCCCCGCGCCAGGTGGTGGCCGGGCTGGCCGAGCACTTCAAGCCCGAGGAACTTCTCGGGGCCCAGGTGACCATCGTGGCCAACCTCAAGCCGCGCANNTCCCACGGCATGATCCTGGCCGTGCGCCATGCCGGGGGCATGGCCCTGATGACGGCCTCGGTTCCGGTGGCCCCTGGGGATCGCGTCTCCTAGGGAAATCACCATTTTTGTAAAAAACGGCGGGTTTTTGCCGCCGTTGACTTGAAGCCCTCTTGTGTTACGAAAGGACGCGCGAGAGGGTTTTTGCGTGTCGGCCGGCCGGGCCACGTGGGGTGGGTTCGGCCGGCCGCCGCACGTCTTGCATTCTTGTCGCGGGGGGGCGTATGCGACTTTCCTTGCAGTTGCGGCTGACGCTGACGACCATTGTCGGCTTTGTCCTGGTGGTGCTGGCGGCCAATTTGGCCGTGTCATGGCGGCTTGCCGACCTGACCGGGACGGCCCGGGAACAGGTCGCCAAGGTGCGGCGCGACCTCGGTTCCGCCGAGGCGTCGGCGGCCCGGGCCGATCTCGAATCCTTGGACGCGGTCCTGGCCGCCCTGCCGGGCCAGGCCGTGGCCGTGTCGACCGGGGCCGGCGGCGTCTGCGCCGCTGGCATTGTCCTGGTCTTTCTGGCGCTGATCGGCCGCCATCTCATGCGCCCCCTGGACATGCTGGCCGGCTACGCCGACGACGCCCGCCAGGGCCGGGCCGAGCCGTTGCCCGACGATCCCCGCTTCATTGGCCGTCTGGGGCGGCTGCGCGACAGTCTGCAAGCCCTGGTCGCCGCCCAGGCCGGCCAGCTCGCCTTGGTGCGCGACCACGCCGCCGAGGCCCAGGCCCAGGCCGCCGCCGCCGAGAAAGCCGGCCGCGAGGCCCGGCTGGCCGTCAAAAAGGACGAAGTCCGCCGCCAAGGCATGCTCGGAGCCGGCGAAACCCTGGANNNNGGCGTGGCCGACTCCATCAAGCAGGCGGCCGGATCGCTGCGCCAGGACGCCCGCGACGTCTCGGCCGGGGCCGAGGAGCAAAAGACCCGGGTGGACGACACCGCCGCCGACGTGGACGTGATGGTGGAGGCCACCGTGGCCGTGGCCCGGGCCGCCGAGCAGGCCGCCGGGGCCGCCGAGGAGGC
>DLGG01000006.1 GCA_002482565.1 Solidesulfovibrio magneticus | reverse complement strand
TACATGGACACCGCCGGCGCCCTGCAGTCCACCTTCGCCAACCTCAACGCCGAGCAGCAGAAGCACCTCGAGAGCGAAGCCTGGGAAGACTTCCTCGACATGTGCGTCGGCCAGGCCAACCTCTGGGCCTGCACGGACACCGAGCCCGAGAAGAAGGGCTCCGAGATCATGCCGACCGAGCCTTACCTGCTCGGTTCCCACTCCGGCTGCTGCGGCATCTGGGTCTCCGGCCCGGACGAAGCCTGGGTGCCGGACGAGTACAAGGTCAAGGCCGACAACGGCAAGGTCTACAACCGCATGACCACGGTCAACGGTCTGTTCACCTGCGCTGACGGCGTCGGCGCCTCCGGCCACAAGTTCTCCTCGGGCTCCCACGCCGAGGGCCGCATCGCCGGCAAGCAGATGGTGCGCTGGGTCGTCGACCACAAGGACTTCAAGCCCACCCTGGCTGAAAAGGCCGCCGATCTCGCCAAAGAGATCTACAAGCCCTGGGAGACCTTCAAGGCCAACGTCGGACTTTCCACCGACCCGGTCGTGAACCCCAGCTACATCACCCCGCACAACTTCATGATGCGCCTGGTGAAGTGCACGGACGAGTACGGCGGAGGCTGCGCCACCCTGTACACGACCTCCAAGTCCCTGCTCGACACGGGCTTCCAGCTGCTGCAGTACCTGGAAGAGGACAGCCAGAAGCTGGCCGCCCGCGACCTGCACGAGCTCATGCGCTGCTGGGAGCAGTACCACCGCCTGTGGACCGTCCGCCTGCACATGACCCACATCTCCTTCCGCGAAGAGACCCGTTACCCGGGCTTCTACTACCGCGGCGACTTCCTGGGTCTGGACGACAGCAAATGGAAGTGCTTCGTCAACTCCACGTACGACCCGGCCACCAAGGAGACCAAGGTCTTCAAGAAGGCCTACTACCAGATCATTCCCGAGTAGGAATGACCAGAGCGGCCGCGGGGTTCTCCCGCGGCCGCTTTTTAACGGTCTTACCCGGGCGGACGGACCGTGCTTTGACGCCTACGGCGGGGGCGGTCTATCCTCGCGGATCAGGCCGTTTTCTTGCTGGCCTTAACCATTGCCGGGAGGTTGCGATGGGAAGCAACGCGATACTGGTCGTCGGCGGCGGCTTCAGCGGCATCACCGCCGCGCTTGAAGCCGCGGAAGTCGGCCACGAGGTCTACATCGTCGAGAAAAACGCTTTTCTCGGCGGCCGGGTGATGCAGCTCAATAAATATTTCCCCAAGCTGTGCCCCCCGTCCTGCGGTCTGGAAATCCAGTTCCAGCGCATCAAGAACAACAAGAACGTCAAGTTTTTCACCCTGGCCGAAGTCGCCAAGGTCTCGGGCAAGGCCGGCGACTACGAAGTCACGGTGAAAATCAAGCCCCGCTTCGTCGAACCCGGCAGCGTCGATCTCTCCGAGACGGTCAAAAAGCTTTCCAAGGACGTCAAGAGCGACTTCGAATTGGGCCTCGGCGAGCGCAAGGCCCTGTACATGGACGTCCCCTTCGCCTTCCCCAACCGCTACGTTCTGGACAAGGAACGCTGCACCAAGGAAGACCTGGAACTCCTGTCCGGCGCCGACGTGATCAACCTCGACGACGCGCCCAAGGAAGTCGTGCTCAAGGTCGGGTCCATCGTCTACGCCACGGGCTGGAAGCCCTATGACGTGACGCGGCTCACCAACCTTGGCGCGGGCGAGATCGCCAACTGCGTCAGCAACATGCAGCTCGAGCGCCTGGCTTCTCCGAGCGGCCCCACCTGCGGCAAGATCGTGCGCCCCTCGGACGGCAAGGCCCCGCGCTCCGTGGCTTTCGTGCAGTGCGCCGGTTCGCGCGACGAAAACCACCTCAATTACTGCTCCTACATCTGCTGCATGGCGTCCCTCAAGCAGGCCGCCTACGTGCGCGAAGCCTTTCCGGAAGCCCGCGTCACCATCTACTACATCGACCTGCGCACCCCGGGCCGTTACGACAACTTCGCCAAGCGCATCCTGGCCGATGACCGCGTGAACGCGGTCAAGGGCAAGGTCGCCGCCGTGGCCGAGGACGCCGGCACCGGCGACGTCATCCTCACCGTGGAAGACGCCGTGTCCGGCATCAAGTCCGACAACCGCTTCGAACTGGTGGTGCTGGCCACGGGCATGCAGCCGAGCATTGCCGGCGAGCGCCTGCCGGTGGACGTGCCCCTGGACGAAATGGGCTTTATCGTGGGCGGCGAGGAGAAAGGCATTTTCGCCGCCGGTTGCGCCGCCACGCCCCTTGACGTCATGAAGTCGGCCCAGTCCGCGACCGGCGCGGCCATGAAAGCAATCGCTTTGGTGCGAGGGAGGTAGCGGCGATGGCCGAAAAAATCGGTGTGTATATCGACGAATCCAGCGTCGCCCCGCTCCTTAACGCCGAGGAGCTGGCCGCGTACGTCAAGGAGAAATGCGGCGGGGCCTGCCCCATCGTCAAGGCCCACAAACGGCTGTCGAGCCCGGACGGCGTGGCCATGATCAAGGCCGACGTCGACGCCGGCGAACTCGACGCGGTGCTCATCTGCGGCACCTCGCCCCGGGTCGATTGGGACGTCTTCACCTTCGGCGACAAGGTGCTCGTCGATCGCGTCAATCTGCGCGAGTTCGTGACCTTGTCCTACAAGAATCCCGACGGTTCGTCAGTCGCGGCCGGTGGCCCCATCCCTGCCGAACTGCGTTCCATGGTGCAGGACTACCTGCGCATGGGCGTGGTCAAGATGCAGAAGATGAACCGGCCCAATCCGGAACTGCCCGAGACCAACAGGACCATTCTGGTTCTCGGCGGCGGCTTCACCGGCATGAACGCCGCCCTGGCCGCGGCCGGCGCCGGAGCCGAGGTCATCCTCGTGGAGAAGTCCGACAAGCTCGGCGGCCGCGCCGCGGGGCTCTACAAGACCTTCCCCATGAACTACCCCTACCTCGAGGCCACGGACACCGGCATCGACCGGCTCATCGGCCTCGTGACGGGCAATTCCAGGATCAAGGTGCGCCTCAACACGACCCTCAAGCTGCTCGCCGGCGCGCCGGCCATGTACGAGGCCACCCTGGCCTCGGGCGGCAACGAGGAGAAGGTGCCCGTGGGCTCGGTGGTTTTGGCCGCCGGCTGGACGCCCATGGAAACCGAGGCGCTTGCGCCTTTCGGCTACGGCAAGTTCAAAAACGTCGTGACCTCGGCCGAGTTCGAGGCCATGGTCAAGGCCGGCGACATCAAGCGCCCCTCCGACGGCAAGGAGCCCAAGACCGTCGTCTTCATCCAGTGCGTGGGCTCGCGCGACAAGTCCCTCGACCGTCCCTACTGCTCGGGTTTCTGCTGCATGTACACGGCCAAGCAGGCGATCCTGACCAAGGACCACATCCCGGACTCGCAGTCCTACGTGTTCTACATGGACATCCGCTCGCCGGGCAAAATGTACGACGAGTTCACCCGCCGGGCCATGGAAGAGTACGGCGCGCGCTACATCCGCGGCCGCGTCGCCATGGTCTACCCGAAAGACGGCAAGATGATCGTGCGCGGGGCGGACACGCTGGCCGGCACCCAGGTCGAGGTCGAGGCCGATCTCGTGGTCCTGGCCGCCGGCGCGGAAGCCGCCAAGGGCGCGCCCCAGCTCGCCGAGAAGCTGCGCATCTCCTACGACAAGTACGGCTTCTTCATGGAGAGCCACCCCAAGCTCAAGCCCGTGGAGACCAACACCGCCGGCGTCTATCTGGCCGGCTCCTGCCAGGGCCCCAAGGACATTCCCCAGTCCGTGGGCCAGGGCAGCGCCGCCGCCGCCAAGGTTTTGGCCCTGTTCTCCAAGGACATGCTGGAAAGCGATCCGCAGATCAGCCGCGTGGACATCAAGCGCTGCGTGGGCTGCGGCAAGTGCATCATGACCTGCCCGTTCAAGGCCATCAAGGAAGTCGAATTCCGGGGCCAGAAAAAGGCCGAGGTCATCGAGACCGTCTGCCAGGGCTGCGGCATCTGCACCTCCACCTGCCCCCAGGGGGCCATCCAGCTGTCGCACTTCACGGACAACCAAATCCTCGCGGAGGTCAACGCCTTATGCCAGTCCTGACCGGCAAGGAACTGCGGATCGTCGGATTCCTGTGCAACTGGTGCTCCTACGGCGGCGCGGACACGGCAGGCGTCGGGCGGTTCAATCAGCCCACGGACCTGCGGATCATCCGCGTGCCCTGCTCCGGGCGCATCGATCCCCTGTTCATCGCCAAAACGCTCATTAACGGCGCCGACGGCGTCCTCGTCTCCGGCTGCCACCCGCGCGACTGCCACTACGCCGAGGGTAACTTCTACGCCCGTCGGCGTCTGGAAGTCCTCAAGCGCTTCCTGCCCATCCTGGGCATTGACCCGGCCCGGTTCGACTACACCTGGGTCTCGGCCTCGGAAGGCCAGCGCTGGCAGAAGGTGGTGACGGTGTTCACCGAACAGATTCACGCCCTGGGACCGGCGACGCGCCACGAAAACGTGTCCCCGGAACTGCTGGCCAAGGTCGCTTCGGCCATCCAAGGAGGCAACCGTGTCGCGGCTTGACGCTCTCAAAACCCGCATCAAGGAGGCTTTGCCCGGCCTTGAATGCGTCATCGGTTGGCAGAAAGGCTACGACGCCCTGCACAACACGCCGCTTTTCATCCGCGGCGAGGCCGACGTGGACAAGCTGGAGTGGGGGGCGCTCAACGTCCACAATCCGGCCGTCTACCTGCCGAGCTTTGCCGGCAAAAAGGTCGGCGTGGTGGTCAAGGGCTGCGACTCCCGCTCGGTGGTCGAGCTGCTCCAGGAAAAACTCATTGACCGCGACAACGTCGTGATCTTCTCCGCCGGCTGCGACGGCGTGGTGGACATCGCCAAGGTGCGGGCCAAGCTGGCCGCCGCCGGGCTCAATGCCGGCAACGCCGAAAAGGTGGCCGTGGACGGCAAGACCGTCACCGTCACCGCCGCCGGCAAGGCCGTATCCATGCCCATGGCCGAGGTGGCCGCCGACAAGTGCCTGCGCTGCCAGTTCCCCAACGCCGTGCTGGCCGACGCCTTTGTGGGCGACCCGGCTCCCCAGGTCCAGGCCGCGCCGGCCGCCGACGCCGACCTGGCCGCCCTGGACGCCATGAGCGTGCCCGAGCGCATGGCCTTCTGGCGCTACCACATGGACCGCTGCATCCGCTGCTACGCCTGCCGCAACGCCTGCCCGATGTGCGTGTGCCGCGACCACTGCATCGCCCAGAGCCGCGAGCCCCACTGGCTGAGCCAGGAAGACTCGGTGACGGAAAAGCTGATGTTCCAGGTGGTCCACGCCATGCACCTGGCCGGGCGGTGCACGGAATGCGGCGAATGCCAGCGGGCCTGCCCCATGGACATCCCGGTTCTGGCGCTCAAAAAGCACCTCAACCGCACCATCCACGACCTGTTCGACTATCAGGCCGGTGTTGACGTTGCCGCGATCCCGCCGCTTTTGCAGTTTAAGCTCGAGGAAGACAACATCAAGGAGCGAAGCTGGTAATGGCCGCCGTCAAATACATCCCCCGGGAGAAACTCCCCGAGTGGCTCAAGGCCCTGGCCGCCCAAAGCCGGGTGCTCGTTCCCGTCGAGGAAGGCGGCAGCGTGGTGTTCCGGCAATACGACCCGGCCCGCGCTCCGGTCTTCGGTTCCGACGCCACGGCCCCGCCCAAGGGCGCGGTCTTCCCGGCCTGCCAGGAGCTTTTCAGCTACGCCTACGGCAAGGAAGGCGAGGACAACGCCCCGACCCTCAAACTCGATCCCAAGACCGAGGCCCAGCCCACGGTGGTCTTCGGTTCCAAGCCCTGCGGCGCGCGCGGATTTCTCATCTTCGACCGCGTCTACATGGGCAAGAAGTTCCCGGATCCGTATTACATCGCCGCCCGCGAGGCCACGGTGTTCGTGACCATGGCCTGCGCCACGGTGGAGAACACCTGCTTTTGCCACTGGGTCGGCTCCGGCCCGGCCGACGCGGCCGGTTCGGACGTGCTCCTCACCCCGGTCGAAGGCGGCTACACCGTCGAGGCCGTGAGCGAGAAGGGCGCGAAGTTCCTGGACAACCCGGCCCTGACCGACGGCGCGGCCAAGGCCGCCGAGGCCGAGGCCGTGAAAAAGGCCAGCCGCGACGCCCTGGGCGAGGCCCCGGACATCGCCTCCTCGCCGGCGGCGCTGCTGTCGCTTTTTGACGACATGGAGTTCTGGCGCGACCAGTCCGACAAGTGCGTGAGCTGCGGGGCCTGCACCTACCTGTGCCCCACCTGCTACTGCTTCTCCATCACCGACGAGGGCACGGGCACGGCCGGCCGGCGCATGCGCTCCTGGGACGCCTGCATGCACTTCCAGTTCACCCTGGAAGCCTCGGGCCACAACCCGCGCCCGACCAAGGCCCATCGCCTGAAAAACCGCGTCGGCCACAAGTTCAGCTACTACCCGACCCTGCACGACGGGCTTATCGCCTGCTGCGGCTGCGGGCGCTGCGTGAAAAGCTGCCCGGTCTCGGTGGACATCCGCGAGATCGTGCAAAACGCCGTGGCCAAGGCCAAGGGCTAGAGGTTCAACCATGACCGATCCATTCAATCCCTATCTGCCGGAAGTGGCCACCATCCTGGAGACCGTCCAGGAGACCCACAACATCAAGACCTTCCGGGTGCGTTTCGACGACGAAGCCAAGATGAAGGCCTTCACCTTCGAGCCGGGCCAGGTGGGCCAGCTGTCCGCCCCGGGCATCGGCGAGTCGACCTTCGTCATCAACTCGCCCCCCACCCGCATGGACTACCTCCAGTTCTCGGTCATGCGGGCCGGCGAGGTGACGGCCAAGCTGCATACGCTCACGGCCGGCGACAAGGTCGGCGTGCGCGCGCCCCTGGGGAACTCCTTCCCCGTGGCCGACATGAAGGGTAAGGACATCGTGTTCGTGGGCGGCGGCATCGGCATGGCTCCGCTACGGACGCTCTTCCTCTACATGCTCGACAACCGGGCCGACTTCGGCAAGATCCGCCTGCTCTACGGCGCGCGTTCGCCCCAGGACATGGCCTTTTCCGCCGAGCTGCCCGAGTGGACCGGCAGGTCCGACATCGAAACCACGCTGACCATCGACCGCGAGGCCGAGGGCTGGCAGCACAAGGTGGGCCTTATCCCCAACGTGCTGCTGGAAATGGCCCCGGCGGCCGACAACTGCGTGGCCATCACCTGCGGCCCGCCCATCATGATCAAGTTCACCCTGGAAGCCCTCAAAAAGCTGGGCTTTGCCGACGAACAGATCGTGACCACGCTGGAGAAGCGCATGAAGTGCGGCATCGGCATCTGCGGCCGATGCAACATCGGCACCAGCTACGTCTGCGTGGACGGCCCGGTGTACACCTACGCCCAGCTCAAACAGCTCCCCAACGAGCTGTAGGACCGGGGCACGACGCACAGCCGGGGGACGAAGAACGTCCCCCAATCCGGGGGGTCCGGGGGGGATGATCCCCCCCGGCCGCCGGAGGCATCCCATAAGGAGACGCGACATGGCTCGTTTTTTCAGCGCCAGCGACATTGTCGGCACGGCCATCGAGATCGAGCGCCGGGGCCGCAACGTTTACAGCAAGGCGGCGGCTGCCGCCACGAATCCCGACGTCAAAAGCTTCCTGGAGTTCTTTGCCGGCGAGGAAGCCCGCCACCAGGCCATTTTCGAGGCCATGGCCGGGCGCATCGCCAAGATCGAGGTGCCGGCCGGCAGCGATGAGGAAGAGTACATGGACTATGTCCAGGCCCTGCTCGACTCCCACGCGCTTTTCTGCGGCGGAGCGCCTGAAAAGGACCTGGCCAACGCTTCCGACGCCATCGCCGCCATCGAGCTGGCCGCCCGCTTCGAGAAAGACACCATCCTCTACTTCCGGGAGATGATGGACCTGTTGCCGCCGGCCGAAGGCGGCATCGTCAAGCAGTGTCTGGACGAGGAGCGCGGCCATCTGCGCCAGTTGACCAAGATGCTGGCGACCCTTCGCCGCAGCGCCTAACCGTCCGAGGCGGGACGCCGGGCCAAGGCCGGGCGTCCCGAAACCGCGCGTTTGGGGCCGGCGGCCGGCGATTGCCGCGTTGCCGGCCCAAACGCCAGCCGGGGGAGGACGATCATGTACCACGATGTGTTCGGCTTTGACGCCATGCCTCTGGCCAGCCCCCTGGACAGCGCCCCGGGAACCCGGGCCGCCGAAGCCCTGGAGCAGGGACTGTCCGCCCGATTGCTCGGCCTGGTGCTCGCCTCTGATCTGTTCGCCGCCCGCACGGGTTCGCCACGCCAGTCCCGGCAAAACGTTCCGGTGGCCGCCTGCTGGCCTGGCGCGGCCATCGCCGTCTCCGGCGAGGCCCTGGACCAGGACGACCTTGACGCTTTTCTCGGCTGTCTGCTGCTGGCCCTGCGCAGCCCCTTGCGCGGTTCGGCCCGTTTTTCCCTGCGCGATCTGGCCCGGCTGATCCGGCCCAAGGCCCGGCGTTTCGACGTCCGCCGCCTGGAACGCTCGCTGTGGCGTCTGGCTGCCTGCCGCCTCAACGTGGAAGAAGCCGGCGGCGGCTACGCCCTGCAGCTGCGCCTGCTCGACGCCGTGTTGTGCGACCGCCGGGCCGGGCTGTGCGCCGTGGATGTCGGCCCGCGCATGCTGGCCGCCTGCGGCGACCCGGAACGCCTCGAGCGGCTCATTGCCGCCCGCGCCCCCCTGGCCGACGGCTTTGCCCGCTGGCTGGCCGGCTTCCTGTCCTACGGACCGGCCGCCCTGCGGCTGGATTTCGCCGCGCTTCGCCGTTTGTCCGGGCTGTCCCGCCAGCCCATGGCCGCCTTCCGGGTCCGGGCCGTGGCCGCGCTGCAGGATTTTCTGGACCTCGGGGCCATTGCCGCCATAGAGTCCGTCGGTCCCGACCGGCTCATCGTCTCCCGGCCTGCCGCCAGGGGCGAGGAGCCGGCCTGTCTGCTGCTGTCGTAACGCCAGACCCCATGGAACGGCATGATGTCCGCGGCCGCCGGTGAGGATGAAAAATCCTGGGACGCATCGCAAAAGGCTCCCCAGCGCTTACGATTGGACCGGCTCGTGCCCGGTCCGGCGCGCACCCTGCCGTTGCGGCGGCTGACCCTGGACGTGCTCCGCGACGGGCGGGAATCCTTCATGACGCCATCGCGCTTGCGCACGCCCCTGCCCAGACGGTCCCCGGAGCCTTCGGCCGCCGACGTCCTGCCCCATCCGCCAAGCCTTGAGGACCTCATCGGCATCGAGCACAGCAAGCTCGGGTTCTATCAGGAACTGCGCCAGAAGGTCGAAGAACTTCAGGACGCCCACCAGGAATCGGAACTGCGCCGCCAGGAGATCGCCGCCATCCTCGACGGCATCACCGACGTCATGATGGTGCTCACCAAGGATCTGCGCATCATCTCCGTCAACCACGTCTTCCACGAACTTTTCGACGTGCCGCGCCCCGAGGGCCAGCACTGCTACAAGCTGTTTCGGGCCTCGGCCTCTCCCTGCCCGGAATGCCCGGCCCATCGCTCCTTTCGCTCCAACGCCGTGTGCCGCTGCATGGGCACGTTCAAGATCCACGGCATAAGCCGGCGCTTCGAGATGGTGGCCTCGCCCATCCACAATCCCGACAGCCCGGAATCGCGCATCCTCATCTTCAAGCGCGACGTCACCCTGGAAAACGAATACCAGGCCAAGTATTATCAGGCCGAAAAAATGGCCACCATCGGCATGTTGGCCGCCGGCGTGGCCCATGAGATCAACAACCCCCTCACGGCCGTGTACGGGCTGGCCGAAGGCATCCGCCGCCGCCTGCCGGCCATCCGCCAGGCCGTGGACGACGACCTCTACGGCGACGTGGCCGAATACACCGAAACCATCCTCATGGAGTGCCGCCGCTGCCGCGATATCGTGCGCTCCATGCTGTCCTTTTCCCGGCCCCACACCCTGGCCTTCTCGCCGGTGTGCTTAAACGAAGTCGTCACCGATACGTTGAACATCCTCAAAAGCCGGCTGGAGGATCGGGCCGCCGCCGGACTTCGCCTCACCGTCAACCTGCACCAGGGGCTGCCCACGGTCCCGGGCGACGAGGCCCAGCTCAAGCAGGTGCTCCTCAATATCCTGGTCAATTCCATGGACGCCATCGAGGGCGAAGGCGAGATCACCATCACCACCCATCCCGAGAATGACAACACCGTGAACCTCTCGGTGGAGGACACCGGCCGGGGCATCCCGCCGGACAACATGGACAAGCTCTTCAATCCCTTTTTCACCACCAAGCCCGTGGGCCAGGGCTTGGGCATCGGCCTTTCCACTTGCTACAGCATCGTGCGCGAACACCACGGGGTCATCGAGGTGGCCAGCGAAGTGGGCATCGGCACGCATTTTACCGTGAAACTTCCCCTCGACAGCGGGCATCCCAGTGAATAGCGCCTACAGCGTCCTTGTGGTCGACGACGAACCCTCCATCGGCAAGCTCCTGCTCAAGGAACTGACCACCCCGGCCCGGGCCGTCCATGTGGCCGCCTCGGCCAGGGAAGCCCGGGATCTCCTGGCCAAGAACGAATACGAGGTGGCTGTCCTCGATATCCGCCTGCCCGACGCCAACGGTCTTGACCTCATGGTCGAGCTGCGCCAGCGCCAGGAGGACCTCGAAACCATCCTCATCACCGGCCACGGCGCCATCGACACCGCCGTGGAGGCCATGAAGCTCGGGGCCTTCGACTACGTCACCAAGCCCTTCAATCTGGCCGAGCTGGAGCTCTTGATCGAGCGCGCCTACCAGCGCACCTATCTGCGCCGCGAAAACCGCCGGCTGCGCCACTTTCAGGGCCAGACCCCGCCGGTGCAGCTCGTCGGCAACTCCCCGGCCATCAAGCAGGTGCGCTACCTCATCGAAAAAGTCGCCCCCACCGAAGTGCCGGTGCTCATCACCGGCGAATCCGGGGCCGGCAAGGAGGTGGCCGCCCACCTCATCCAGACCCTGTCCAAGCGCGCCGACAAACCCTTTTTCATCAAGAACTGCGCCACGCTGCAAAAGGAGCTGGCCCGAAGCGAACTCTTCGGGCATCTGCGCGGCTCGTTTACCGGCGCGGTGGAAAACAGCGAGGGCTTCATGGCCTTTGCCAACAAGGGGACGCTGTTTCTTGACGAGATCGGCGAGCTGCCCATCGAGGTCCAGGCGGCGCTGTTGCGCGTGCTGGAAAACAAGACCTACCGTCGGGTCGGCGAGAAAGAAGAACGCCGGGTGGACATCCGGCTGATTTTCGCCACCAACCGGGAGCTGGTCAAGGAAGTGGCCGAGGGCCGTTTCCACGAGGCGCTGTTTCACCGCATCAACGTCTTCAACATCGAGATGCCCTCCCTTCGCGAACGCCGCGAGGATATTCCGCTCCTGGTGGAATTCTTCCTCTCCCGCCTCACGGCCGGCCAGGCCCCTTTCCGCATCTCCGACCGGGCCATGAAGTGCCTGACCAGCTACGACTGGCCGGGCAACGTGCGCGAGCTGCGCAACGTCATGGAGCGCTCCATCATCCTGTCGGAAAACAGCCTCATCACCGAGCACGCCCTGCCTCGCGAATTCCTGGAGCCGGCCCGGGCCGAGGAAGAGATCCTGACCCTTGAGGCCAAGGAAAAGGAACACATCGCCAAAGTGCTCAACTTCTACGACAACAACCGGTCGCTGGCGGCCGAGGCCCTGGGCATCTGCCGCAAGACGCTCTATCGCAAGATACGGCAGTATAATCTCTTCTAGGTCGTCGCGGCGCGCCGGATTTTTTTGCCTCCGGCGGCCGGGGGCCTGAGGCCCCCGGACCCCTATATGGCCCCGCCCCGAAG
>DLGG01000109.1 GCA_002482565.1 Solidesulfovibrio magneticus | reverse complement strand
GGGCGCAGGCCAGCTCGGCAAAGCCCGGATCGTCGTGGCCGAAGCGCCCGCCCCGGCAGGCGGCCCGCTCCACGATGCGGCCGTCGCGCATGACCGCCGCCTCGCCGCAAAGCCGCGCCACCACCCGCAGGTCGTGGGAGATGAAAAGACAGCTCACCCCCGACTCGCGGCCCAGGGCGACCAGCAAGTCCATGACCTGGGCCTGGGCCAGCATGTCCAGGGAACTGACGGCCTCGTCGAGAACGAGCACCTCGGGCGATGAGGCCATGGCCCGGGCGATGCAAGCCCGTTGGAGCTGGCCGCCGCTTAACTGCGACGGCCGCTTGGCCACAAAGGCCGGCGGCAGACCCACGCGTTCCAGGAGTTCTCCGGCCCGGAGCAATTGCTGCCTGCGGCCGGCCCGGTCGAAATTGGCCAGGGGTTCGCCGATGGTCTCGCCGATGGTCAGGCGCGGATTGACCGCGCCGTGGAAGTTCTGGAAGACCACCTGGACGTTTCGCCGGTAGAGCCGCCAGTCCGGGCCGGACAGGCTTCGAATGTCGCGCCCCTTGTAGCGCACGAGGCCGACGTCGGGGCGCTCCAGCCCAAGCAGCAGCCGGCCCAGGGTCGATTTGCCGCAGCCGCTGCGGCCCACCAGCCCCAGGCGCTGGCCCGCCGCCAGGGCCAGATCCACGCCGGCCAGCACCGGTTTTTTCACGCCGCCGCCAAACATGCCGCCCTGGGCGTACCCCTTGGCGACGTCCACCGCTTCCAATACCGGGGTCATGGCCTGGCTCCTTGGTCGTTTGCGTCGCGCGGCGGCGGGGCCGCCAGGGCGTCGTGGAGATCGTAATGGGCCGTAAGCAAGGTGCGGCCGTAGTCGCTTTGGGGGGCCTGGAAAAAGGCCGCGGCCGGCCCGGTTTCCAGGAGCCGGCCGTGGCGCATGACGGCCACCCGGTCGGCCAGGCGGGCGGCCACGGACAGGTCGTGGGTGACCAGCAGCACGGCCAGGCCGCGCGTGCGGCGCAGGGCGTCGATGCAGTCCAGGGCCTTGGCCTGGGCCGGCATGTCCAGGTCGGTGGTGGGCTCGTCGGCCAAAAGCAAGCCCGGATCGCCCAGCATGGCCAGGGCCAGCATGACCCGCTGGAGCATGCCGCCGCTGAGCTGGAACGGATACAGCGGCAACAGCGCCACGGGGTCGTCGAAGCCGACCTCGCCCAGGGCGGCCACGGCCCGGGCGTCCGCTCCGCCGTCAAGGCCCAGGCCGCGCACCGTCTCGCGGAAATGGCCGCGCACGGTCATGACCGGATCAAAGCAGCTCGACGGGTTTTGCAGCACCATGGCCGCGTCGCGGCCCCGGCGGACGGTTTCCCGGCCGCCCACCCGGATGCGCCCGGCGGTTTGGCGCACCCCGGGCGGCAGGAGGTCCATGACCGCCAGGCAGGTCATGGATTTGCCCGAGCCGGATTCGCCGATAAGGGCCAGCACCTCGCCCGGGGCCACGGACAGGCCAAGGCCATGCACCAGGGGCGTTTCGTGGGGCGGCCGGCCGGCGACAAGGTCGAGTCCGTCGACGACGAGGACGGGATTAGTGGCCATGGTCCAGCTCCGAGACGAGATGGGGGTCGAGGCGGTCGCGCAGGGCGTCGCCCAGGATGTTGGCGGCCATGACCGACAGGAAGATCATGAGCCCCGGGAAGAACATGAGCTGGGGGGCGGTGCGCAGAAACTGCCGGGCGTCGCCGATCATGACGCCCCATTCCGGGGTCGGCGGCTGCACGCCCAGGCCCAGGAAGGACAGGCCCGAGACGTGGAGCATCATGTGGCCGATGTCCAGGCTGGCCAGCACCGCCATCTGGGCCGCCACCGGCGGCAGGATGTGGCGCGCCCCCAGGAGCAGGGCCGGCGTGCCGGCCACCTTGGCGGCCAGCACGTGCTCGCGGTTTCGCAGCTGCAGCACCATGCCGCGCACCATGCGGGCGTACCAGGCCCAGTGGGTCATGACGATGGCGATGATGACGTTGGTCAGCCCCGTGCCCAGGATGCCGATGAGAAACAGGGCCAGGATGAAGGTGGGGAAGGTCAGGATCACGTCGCACAGGCGCATGATGACGGCGTCGGCCGTGCCGCCGAGATAGCCCGAGGCCCCGCCCACGACAAACGACAGGACCAGGATGGCGGTGACGATGACCGCCACCGACCCCAGGGAGGCCCGGGCGCCGTAGACCAGCCGGGAATAGATGGAGCGGCCGAGGTGGTCGGTGCCCAGGGGCTCGGACAGGCTTGGCGGCTCAAGCTTGCGGCCGATGTCGGTGCGGTCGGGATCGGTGGTTGCCAGGAGCGGGGCAAAGACGGCCATGGCGACAAGCACGGCGGCCAGGACAAGAGCCAGGACCGTGAGTTTTTTGGCGAAAAGGGTCCGGATCATGCCCGGCCTCCCTGGCCGCCCAGGCGCATCCTCGGGTCGGCCACGGCATAGGCGATGTCCACGGCCAGGTTGCAGACCACGAAGATGACGGTCATGACCAGCATGAAGCACTGGAGCACGGGAAAATCGCGGTTGTAGATGCTGGAGACGGCGTAGCGCCCGACCCCGGGCCAGGAAAACACGCTCTCCACCACCACCGCGCCGCCCAGCAGCTCGCCCACGTGCATGCCCGTGGCCGTGAGGATGGGAATAAGCGCGTTGACGAACATGTGCCGCCACACCACCGTGCCCTCGCTAACGCCGCGCGCCCGGGCGTAGAGGATGAAGCGGTGGTGCATGGTTTCGAGCATGCTGGCCCGGATGAGGCGGGTGTTGACGGCCAGGGACATCAGCGCCAGCGAAATTGCCGGCATGACCAGATGGGAAAGCCCGCCGCGCCCCAGTGGCGGCAGCCAGCCGAGCTCCACGGAAAACAGCCACACCAGCAAAAAGCCGAACCAGAAATTGGGGATGGACACGCCGGCAAAGGCCACGGCCCGGGTCAGGTGGTCCAGGGCGGTGTCGCGCCTTAGCGCCGCGGCCACGCCCATGGGCACGGACAGGCCCAGGGTGATCAATAGCGACGCGCCGGCCAGTTCCAACGTGGCCGGCAGGTAATAGAGGATCTCGTCCATGACCGGGCGTCCGGTGACGTAGGAACGGCCGAAGTCCAGACGCGCGGCCTTGGCGAGCCAGGTCGCGTATTGGTCGGAAAGCGGCTTGTCAAGGCCCAGGTTTTCCCGGGCTATGGCCAAATTTTCGGTGGTAGGGGGGATCTGGGACAGGCGCAGATAGGACAAGGCCGGGTCGCCCGGGGCCAGCCGCAGGATGGCGAAGATGACCAGGGACACGGCCAGCAAAATGACCGGCAACACGGCCAGCCGGCGCAGGATGTAGGACAGCAAGGGGCGCTCCTTGAAGAGCCGGGCCGCGCTGTCGCGGCCCGGCCGCGTCGCTTAGCGTTTGGTCATGCCCTGGAAGGGAATTTCGTACTTGGTCGGCATGAAGCCGGGGTCCGTGACGTCCTGGCGATGGACCACGATGTTGGTCATGTTGGTCAGGGGCAGGTAGACGGCCTGCTCGTGCAGGGTGGTCAGAATGTCCTTGTACAGGGCGGCGCGCTGGGCTTCGTCGGTGGTGGTCAACACCTGGGTGATCTTGGCGTCGATATCGGCCTTCATGGGCAGCCCGACCTGGGCCTGGTAGTCGGCGTGGGAGGGGGAACGCATGGAGCCGACCACGGCGTGGGGCTCGTAGGGGGGGCCTGAGGTGTCGTTGAAGATGATGCCGAATTCGCCGTCATGCTGGCGTTTGCCAAAGGCGTCGCTTTCCTCGCCGACCAGACGGATGCGCATGCCGACCTTGGCCAGTTCCCCCTGCATGAGTTCGGCGATGAACTTTTGCAGGGCGTCGTTGCCGATGAAGCAGAAGTCGATCTCCAGCTCTTTGCCGTCCTTTTGCCGCACGGTCGCGCCCTTGGGGAGCTTCCAGCCGGCGTCGTCCAGGAGCTTTTCGGCCTTGGCCCGGTCAAAGGCGAAGGGCGGCAGCTTGAGGTCGCAGTAGGGAATGTCCGAGGCGAAAAGCGTGTCGGCCGGCTTTTCCACGTCCAGAAACACGCCCTTGACCAGGGCCGCCTTGTCCACGGCGTGGGCCACGGCCTGGCGCACGGCCAGGTCGCGGGTGGGGCCGCGCCCGGAGTTGAGGCAAAGGGCCCGCGTGCCCAGGGGGCCGGAAATCCCGGTGACGTTGGCCTTGTCGGCGGCCAGCAGCTTGAAGGCGTCCATGCCGATCTGGCCCGAGGCATGGCCGCCGGAGCCGTAGATGAGGTCGACGTCGCCGGTCTCGTAGGCGGTCAGCCGGGCGTTGGGATCGGTGATGACCTTGACGCGCACGCGTTCCAGGGCCGGCTTCTTGCCCCAGTACTTGTCGTTTCGTACAAACAGGTCGTACTCGCCGAGCTTGGTTTCGGCCAAGAGCCACGGCCCGGTGCCCACAGCTTTCTTGATGCCCTTGGACGTGTCGCCGTCGTCGGGGAAGACGGCCGGCGAGGCGAAGCGCAGAGGGCGGATCAGGGACAGTTCCTGGAGAGCCGGATAATAAGGGCCTTTGAGCTTCATGACGAAGGTGGCCGGGTCCGGGGCTTCCAGGCCGTCGAGCTGGTTGACGAGCTCCAGCCATTTGTGGCGCGGCAGGTTTTTGCGCACGGCCTCGAAGTTGGCCTTGACCGCGGCCGCGTCAAAGGGCGTGCCGTCGGAGAAGGTCACGCCCTGGCGCAGATGGAAGGTATAGGTGCGCCCGTCGGGAGAGATGTCCCAGCGCTCGGCCAGCCAGGGCACGATCTTGCCGCCCGCGTCATAGCGCACCAGGGGCTCGTAGAGCATGTTCTGGGCGTACATCTGGTTGGGGGAATAGAGGTGGGGATTGAGCGGCCCGCAGTTGGACTGCCAGGAGAAGGCCAGCTCGTTCCCCCCGGCCAGGGCCTGGGCGGCCGGGACGGCCAGCAGCAGGACCAGGGTCAGGGCGCGGAAGAAAATCGTCATGATCGTGCTCCCGTGGTGCATACGTAAAATTAAAAAAGTAGCGTTGCATAGCAAATGATACCAAGAGAGGCAATCTGCGGCTGACGGAAAATTGGAACAGGCGAATGAAAAGGCGTGTCCCGGCCGCGGCCGGCAAGCAGGCGGCGCGGCGTCGTGAGGAAGAAAACGGCCTGTCGGGGCGGCTCCTTCCGCGCCGGTTGGGAGAAAGCCAAGGCAAAAAAAACGCCCCGGACGGCTGGTCCGGGGCGCATGGCGGCGAAAGTGAGAGCGCCGGCGGCCTAGCGGAAGACCACGGTCTTGTTGCCGAAAACGATCACCCGGTCTTCCAGGTGCCAGGTCACGGCCCGGGCCAGCACGGTGCGTTCCAGTTCGCTGCCCATGGCTTTGAGGTCGGCCACGCTGTGGCGGTGGGTCACCCGGGCGGTGTCCTGCTCGATGATGGGGCCGGCGTCGAGTTCGGCCGTGACGTAATGGGCCGTGGCCCCGATGAGTTTCACGCCTTTTTCATGGGCCTGGCGGTAGGGGTCGGCCCCGACAAAGGCCGGCAGGAAGGAGTGGTGGATGTTGATGACGCGGTTGTCGTAGGGCCGCAGGAAGTCCCCCGAGACCACCCGCATGTAGCGGGCCAGGACCAGCAAGTCCACGCCGGTTCCGAGCAGTTCGGCCATGCGGGCCTCGGCCTCGGGCATGCCGCCGTCGCCCACCGGCACGCAGTGATAGGGCACGCCGAAGCCTTCCACGGCCTCGCGCGGGTCCTCGTGGTTGCCGATGACCATGGCGATGTCGCAGGGCAGCTCCTTGCGGGCATAGCGCCACAAAAGCTCCATCAGGCAGTGATCGTGGCGCGAGACCAGGACGGCCACCCGCTTGGGCACGTCGGAGTAGGACAGCCGCCAGTCCATGTCGAAGCGGTTGCCCACCACCTCGCCAAAGGCGGCCTCCAGGGCGGCCCGGGACACGTCGATGTAGGGCGTGTAGAATTCCAGGCGCATGAAAAACGTGCCGCCCTCGGGATCGGTGGAGTGCTGGTCAAGGTCGATGATGTTGGCCCCGTGGGTGTACAGAAACGTGGTCACGGCCGAGACGATGCCGGGCCGGTCGGGGCAGGTGATGCGCAGTCGGGCGGTGGCGGACATGATTTGTGGTCCTTTTGCGGTTTCTTGGCCGGAAAAACCGGGAAAAAGGGCATAGCCCAGAACGCCTTCCGACGCCAGCGGGGAGTCAGCAAAGAATGTTCGGACAATATTGTCAAAATCTGAAAATTGTTTTACTGACAGCCGGTCCCAAGGTCCATTGCCGGTTCCGGCAAGGCCGTTGGCCGAAGCACGTGGTTTTTCAGCCGGTTCTGGAAAAACGGTCGCCGGACCTGGGGGGCGGGCGAAGCCGGGGTTGCAGGTTTTGCCGGGATTTTTGGTGAAGTTAAATGATTTCAGTAGATTGGTGATTCGTCTCGTCATCGGATGTTTCACAAAAATGTTGGACGCCCGGGTCCGGGGGATTCCCTTCAATCTGGACTTGCGCTATAGACCGTGTCTTGGAGTCAAGGTGTAAGTACTTGAAATCGACTGCAAACAGGAGGCGTTCATGAAAAGGTCCTGGCTGATTGCCCTTTTTTGCGTTCTGGGCCTGGCTTCGCCGGTCCGGGCGGCCGACACCGTCAAACTGGGTTTCAACATCCCGCTGACCGGCGACATCCCCGACGTCGGCGAATCGTCCAAGAACGCGGCCGAGATGCTCAAGAAAAAGATCAACGACGCCGGCGGCCTCAAAGTGGGCGACAAAACCTACAAAGTCGAATTCATCTACGAAGACAACGAGTCCAAGGCCGAATCCGCCCTGTCCGCCACGCGCAAGCTCATCACCCAGGACGGCGTCATCGGCATGGTCGGCCCCCAGTCCAGCAAGCAGGCCGTGCCCGCCGCCGAAGCCGCCAATGAGCTGAAGACCCCCATGATGGCCCCCTGGTCCACCAACCCCAACACCACCAAGGCCCGCCCCTACGTTTTCCGCGGCTGCTTCCTGGACACCTTCCAGGGCCCCACCGCCGCCAAGTTCGCCACCGAAGAGTTCAAGGCCAAAAAGGCCGCCGTGCTCTACGACATCGCCTCCGACTATCCCAAGGGCCTGGCCGAGGACTTCAAGGCCGCCTTTGAAAAGATCAACGGCCCCGGTTCGGTCGTCGCCTTCGAGACCTTCACCACCAAGGACGTCGACTTCTCGGCCCAGCTGACCAACATCGCCAAGTCCGGCGCCGAAGTGCTGTTCGTGCCCCAGTACTACAACGAAGTGCCGCTGATCGTGCAGCAGGCCAAGTCGCTGGGCTTCAACAAGCCCGTGCTCGGCTCCGACTCCTGGGGTTCGGGCGACCTGATGGGCCTTTGCGGCGACAATTGCAAGGGCTTCTTCTTCGTCACCCACTACGCCGCCGCCGGCGCCCAGGGCAAGACCAAGGAATTCATCGACGAGTACACCAAGCTCTACAAGAAGACCCCCGACGACGTCGCCGCCCTGACCTGGGACGGCGCCAACCTGATGCTCGCCGCCCTGCAGTCCGCCGGCCCCCTGTCCGGCGACCTGGCCAAGGACCGCGAGGCCCTCATGAAGGCCATGGCCGGCATCAAGAAGTTCGAAGGCATCACCGGCAACATGTCCTACCCCGCCACCGGCGACCACGACCCCATCAAGTGCGCCGTGGTGGTCAAGATCGACGACGCCGGCAAGTTCGCCTTCTACAAGTCCGTCTGCCCGTAGACTAACGTCCCGTGAACCTTGGCGCGGCCCGGAAGCTTCCGGGCCGCGCTTCCCCAACGATGCGCCGAAAGGGGGTCCCCGTTGCTCCAGAGCTTCCTGCAAAACATTTTAAACGCCTTGCAGTGGGGGAGCTTTTATTCCCTCATCGCCCTGGGCTACTGCCTGGTCTACGGCGTTTTGTTGCTGATCAACTTCGCCCATGGCGACATTTTCATGGTCGGGGCCTACATCGCCTTTTACTGCTGCATGTTCCTGCTCGGCAAGTTCGGCGTCTTCGCCGGCCTGCCCGGTTGGATGGTGCTGGCCGTGGCCGTCCCCCTGACCATGGTCCTCACCGCCGTGGTCGGCGTCACCCTGGAGCGCATCGCCTACCGGCCGCTGCGGCGCAAGGGCGTCAACCGCCTCTACGTCGTCATCACGGCGCTCATGTGCGGACTCATCCTCGAAAACGGCAACCTCGCCCTGCTCGGAGCCAGCCGCAAAAGCTTTCCCACCCTGGTGCCCATCAAAGTCTTCGAGATTTTCGGCGTCACCGTCACCAACATCAAGCTCATGGTCATCGGCGTGGCCATCCTGTCCTTTTTGTTGCTGCACTTCATCGTGACGCGCACCAAGATCGGCATGGCCATGCGGGCCATCTCCTATGACCGCTTCGCCGTGCCGCTCATGGGCATCCCGGCCGACACGGTCATCGTCTTCACCTTCGTGCTCGGTTCCGGCTTCGCCGGTCTGGCGGGCCTCTTTTTCGCCATGACCTACCCGGTCATCGACCCCTACATGGGGGCGCTCATTGGCTGGAAGGCCTTCATCGCGGCCGTGGTCGGCGGCATCGGCTCCATTGCCGGGGCCTTTGCCGGCGGGTTTTTGCTGGGGTTCGTCGAAATCATGGTGGTGGCGTTTTTCCCCTCCACCTACCGCGACCTGATCGCCTTCTCGATTTTGCTCCTCATCCTGTCCATCCGGCCCACCGGCCTCTTCGGCGTGGCCCGGCGGACTAAAATTTAAGGCTCGCAAGGGGGAAAGAGTATGCAGCGCCTGACCGTGCCCGCCTTGCTGGCCTGTCTGTTCGCGGTTTTGCTGTGGGCCGCCGGCACAGGGGCCCTCAACGTCTACTGGCAATCCGTGCTCATGTTCATGGGCGTCAACATCATCCTGGCCACGAGCCTGAACATCATCAACGGCAACATGGGCGAGTTCTCCTGCGGCCACGCCGGCTTCATGGCCGTGGGGGCCTACGTGTCCTCGCTTCTCTCCGTGGCCCTTTTCACCAAGAGCCAGGTTTTCGGCGAACCGCTCATCGGCCCGTCGGCGGCCGTGTGGCTTTTCCCGCTGGTGCTGATCGCCGGAGCCCTGGCCGCCTCCCTGGTCGGGCTTCTGGTCGCCATCCCGTCGTTTAAGACCCGGGGCGACTATCTGGCCATCATCACCATCGCCGCCGCCTACATCGTCAAGTCCACCATCGAGAACATCGGGGCCATCGGCGGCGCGCGCGGCTTCATGGGCATGAGCGCGGTGATGAGCGCCATGAACGAGACCATAAACCTGCCCTGGATCATGATCTGGGTGTTTGTCGGCACGGTCTTTTCCGTCTGGCTCATCCGGCGCTTTATCTACTCGACCTTCGGCAAGGGCGTGGACGCCATCTGCCAGGACGAGATCGCGGCCGAAATCATGAGCGTCAACACCGACCGGGTCAAACTCGTGGCCTTCATGGTCTCCTGCGGTCTGGCCGGGTTGGCCGGCGGGCTTTTCGCCCATATCCTGGGCTACGTGAACCCGGGCACGTTCACCATCCTCAAATCCACCGAGATCATGGTCATGGTCTATCTCGGCGGCATGGGGTCGCTGTCCGGCTCGGTGCTGGCCGCCATCCTCATGACGCTTTTGATCGAATACCTGCGCGACGCGTTCGGCTTCCTCAACACCTTTTTGCACTACATCTCGGTCATCCCGGACTCCTACGAGGTGACCCAGGTCTGGAAGTGGGTGGTCATTCCGCTGCTGCTGGTCCTTCTCATGCAGTTTCGCCCCGAGGGCATCATGGGGCGTCGCGAGCTGGCCGACGTGTTTCCCGGGCTTCGCAAATTCTACAAGTTCAAGGGGTAGGCCGTGGCGCTTCTCGACGTAAAGGAAATGACCCAGTACTTCGGCGGGCTGTGCGCCGTGTCGGAGTTCACGGTGGCCCTGGAGCAGGGCCAGATGGCGGCGCTTATCGGCCCCAACGGCGCGGGCAAGACCACGGTGTTCAACCTCGTCAGCGGCTTTTACAAGCCCACGCGCGGCGAGATCATCTTCGACGGCCAGTCGATAAAGGGCCTTAAGCCCCATCAGGTGACCTCGCGCGGCATCGCCCGGACCTTCCAGAACATCCGCCTGTGGTTCGAGATGACCGTGCTCGACAACATCCGTATCGCCCAGCACCACGCCCTGGGCTACGGGCTTTTCGACTGTTTCCTGCGCACCCCGCGCTACATGCAGCGCGAGCGCGACATCGAGGACCACGCCATGGAGGTGCTCTCCCGCCTGGGCCTGGCCGAGGTGGCCCACGAGCTGCCGAAAAACCTGCCCTACGGCGTGCAGCGGCTGGTGGAGATCGCCCGGGCGCTGTCCATCAAGCCCAAGCTCCTCATGCTCGACGAGCCGGCCGCCGGCCTCAATTCCGCCGACGTCGAGGGGCTTATTAAGCTCATCGGCGACATCCACCGGGACTACGGCATCGCCATCTGGATGATCGAACACCAGATGGACGTGGTCATGTCCCTGTGTTCCTGGATCAAGGTCATCGATTTCGGGGCCACCATCGCCGAGGGCACGCCCGAAGGCATTCAGAACAACCCCGACGTCATCAAAGCCTACCTGGGAGACGATACAATCTGATGCTGCTCTCCGTCCAAAACCTGCGGGTCAAATACGGCAATATCGAAGCCCTCCACGGCATCTCCTTCCACGTCAACCGGGGCGAGATCGTCACGCTCATCGGCGCCAACGGGGCCGGCAAGACCACCACGCTCCTGTCCATCATGCGCCTGCCCCCCCCTGAGGCCCCCAAGGTCGTCGAGGGCGACATCCTCTATGAAGGCCAGTCCATCCTCGGTTGGGAGACCCACGACGTGGTGCGCAAGCTCCACATGGACCTCTCCCCCGAAGGCCGGCGGATTTTCGGCAACCTGACCGTCATGGAAAACCTCGTGCTGGCCACCTACGCCCGCAAGGACGGGGAAGAGGCCATCGCCCGGGATCTCGACCGGGTGCTGTCGCTTTTTCCGCGCATGTCCGAGCGGCGCAAGCAGCGCAGCGAGTCGCTGTCCGGCGGCGAGCAGCAGATGCTGGCCGTGGGCCGGGCCATCATGACCGGCTGCGACTTCATCCTGCTCGACGAGCCGAGCATGGGGCTGGCCCCGCTTTTGATGTACGAGATGTTTCGCACGCTCAAAAAGCTCAACGAGCTGGGGCTGACCATTTTACTCATCGAGCAAAACGCCAAGGTGGCTCTCAATTTCGCCCACCGGGGCTACGTGCTGGACACCGGCGAGATCAAGACCTCGGGCACGGCCGAGGAGCTCAAGCGTGACCCGGAAGTGAAAAAGGCCTACCTCGGGGGGTAGTGTCGCGTCCCTTAAAAAATACGCTAGTATTTTTTAAGAAAAATAAATAGTTTTAGCTTGTTGACTACAAAGCTCCATAGGCGCTTTTCGCGGACGCGACACTAGGACATCTCCCGTAGCCGCTTCCGCCTCGGTCTTCCAAACCGCGACGCCCAAAAGCCCGGTCGGATACATTCCGGCCGGGCTTTTTATTCTCCGTTGGCCCGAAAACTGCTTGTAACCTCTCGGCTGCCGCCTGCGTCGGCGAAAATTTCCCGCTTCCACAAGCTGTTGGTGGAATAATCCGGCATGGACCTTGCCAAGTTTCCCTTGGGGTGCGTTCAGATCGGCAAAATTTTCCGCCCCAGGAGGCATGGGCATGAGCATACAAGCCATAGGCCAGGACAATGCCAACAGTTGGCTGGCCCAGATGCTGGCCAGTTATACGGGCCAGACCTCGTCGGCCGCGTCTTCCCTGGAAAGCCTGCTCGGCACGGGCGGCACGACCGGCGACGACACGGCAAATTCTTCCTCTTCGTCGTCCACCGCAAGCGTCGGCAGTTTCAACGACATCCTGCAAGCCCTGCTGTCCGGCAACGGGTCCGTGGGCTACGACATGACCACCGGGACGTTGACGGATTTGAGCGGTTCGACCCAGGCCGGGACCATGCCGCCGCCGCCGGGCGAGGGCATGGACGGGATCGACCGCGAGGTCTCGGAAACCGAAAACGAGGACGGCAGCGTCTCGCGCTCCGTCACCATGACCGACGCCGACGGCAACGTGGTCGGCACGGAAAAAACCACCCAGAACGCCGACGGTTCGTACAGCACGGTCATGACCATGGTCCAGGCCGACGGCACGACCATGACCCGCTCCATGACCGGGAGCTATGACGCGAGCGGCAATTTCGTCGAGAAAAACACCCTCACGGCGGCCGACGGCACGGTGCTCGAATCCGGCACGATCACCACGGCGCAGGATGGTTCGTTCACTTCGACCATGACCGCGACCGGACCCGACGGCAAGACCACCACCCACAACGCTTCGGGCGCGTACGCCGCCGACGGCAGTTTCACCGTAAAAAGCAGCCTGGCCGACGCTGACGGGAACATTCTTGAGACCGGCACGGAGGTCACCGCCGCCGACGGATCGACCACCTATACCGTCAGCCGCACCGGCCCGGATGGCAAGACCGCGACCGAGACGGAAGCCTACGACGCTTACGGCGCGCTGGTTTCGACGTCCACCTCGACGCCCGCCTCGGGCGCGTCCTCGGGAACCTCCCAGGCCGCCGGATCAGGCGGTTCAAGCGGCTCCTCGGGCGATTCGTCGGAAAGCTCCGGCAGCGAGGAGACCACAACCACCGTGACCACGGCCTTTTCCACCGAAGGCATGACCCAGACCACCGTGGTGACCGACGCCGACGGCAACATCGTCAGCAAGACGGTCAAGGAATTTCCCTTCTCCTCCAAGGCCGAAGGGCAGTCTTTCGGCGCTACCGAAGCGAGCAAGGACGGCCTGTCCTCCATGCTCGATCAATACGCCAAGGGCCGCTACGGTGCAGATCGTTACGCCGCCATGGCTTCTTCCGGGGATTCGGACGGGCAAAGCGGCTTTTCCGCCCAGGCCTAGGCCGGCGAACCTCGACAGACAGTTGTTTGGGACTGTTGCGGCCCCCTTTCGGCGAGCTCGAAAGGGGGCTTCGCTCTTTGGTCTGGCCGTCCCGGAACCATGCGTCAACAGCCGTCAAGAGGACGACGGCGTGGGGAGGCCGGCTGGAGGAGAATCCGGGCTCGGGCCTGCCGGGGCGCGCGGCGGGGCCCCGTCCGCCGCAACCTGCCCGGGGATCAAGGTCGCACGTCAACTGGAAACCGAGGAGGGCGGGAAGATGTCGCTGCGACTTGCCGGGCCGTCGTGGCTCGGGTAGCAGGGAAGGGGAGCCGGCGCCCTGCGCCGCCAGACATGAAGGAGAGGCGATGCGCAACAAATTTTTAGGAACCGGCGAGCCGGGCTGGCATCCGGTGCGCAAGGTCAGGGTGGTGCTCTCGGGGCTGCGTTTCGCCGTGCTTTACGACGCCAGCGTGGCCTGGAAAGTGGTGGTCTCGACGGTGGTGCTGGCCATTTTCGGCGCAACCGGGCATTGGCGGGATTTTCTGCTCATGCTGGTGGCCACGGGCCAGATGCTGGCGGCCGAGCTGCTCAATTCGGCTGTGGAAGGCGTGTGCGATTTCCTGGTCAGCCAGGAAGACCGGCGCATCAAGGCCATCAAGGACATGGCGGCGGCCGCCGCCGGCATCGCCATCCTTTTTTGGGCCCTGGTGCTCGTGTGGGAAGCCGGCCGGCTGGTCGGGGCCTGGCCCGGACCTTAGCCGGGCCGGCTCGTGTCACGTCCGGGTAGCATTTAAGGATGCAAACTAGAATTTATCCTTGGCCTTGGCGAAAGCGGCCTTGAGGTCTCCCAGGGCCTGCTCCATGCCGTGGCGCAGTTCGACCATGGCGTCGCCGCCGCCCTTGCGCAGCAAGGTCAGCTTGTAGCGGGCCTTGTCGTATTTCTCCAGCAGCGCTTCGAGATCGCCGGACCAGCGGTCAAAAAAATCCTGGCCTTTGTCCTTGGCTTCGGCCCGGGCGGCCTCGATCTTGGCCTTGTAGGCGGCCAACTGCTCTTCCAGACTGACGCCGAAACGGTCCTTGTCGTCCATGGCGGCCTCCGTGTCGTTACTACATGCATGAACTCTAGCCCAGGGCCGGAGGCAGGGCAAGCGGAGCGGTCGGAAATTCCGGGCCGAATCTGCTGGGAAGTCTTGCTCTTCGCGAAACCCTTTGCTAAACGGCATAAAGGTCGTTCCGGGTGGGGACGGTGTTCGGGGGAGAAAACGCTGCTCCGCCCCTGGTCAAGGCCCGAAGGCGTTCTTATGTTGTTCGAGAAACGACGTATCCATCAACCACGGAGCCGGAGCGCTTCGGATAAGGATCAGGTCGTTTTCGCCATCGGATTGTTTTTGGACAACAAGACGTGTTTGCAAGGAGGAAGGCCATGAACGCGCAAATGAAGAAGATTTGGGTCCTGCTGCTGGCCCTGTGCATTGGGTTCGCCGCCCTGCCGGGGAAGTCCCACGCCATCGGCGAGGCCGGAACGTTCCATGTGACGCCGGAGTTCGGCGCGTACGGCACCGGCCAGAAGTCGGTCAATTCCATTATCACCTTTGGGCTTAGCGGCGGCTATTTCGTCATGGACGGCCTGTCCATCGGCCTGGAAGCCCTGGCCTACTCGTTTGACGTGCGCAAGATCGACCGTCGCGGCCCGGTGACCAACTTCATCTACACCGTTGCCAGCAGCGACGGCTATTCCAACAACCCGTGGGCCTTTGGCGCCAACGCGCTGATCCGCTACTACCCGGTGCACACCGATAAGGCCGCGTTCTTCATCGGCACCGGCATCGGCGGCCTGTTCTCCGGCGACCGTATCCCCTACTGGGAGAACGGCGGACGCGGCAACTACGCCAACCCCACCCTCCCCGTGGACCTTGGCTTTGCCGTCAACCTGAGCCAGAATGTGGCCTTTGAGCTGACCGGCCGCTACCAGCGCATCGGTTTCGACAACCACGGCATCGACGCCTGGGGTGGTCACGGCGGTATCCGGATCACTTTTTAGGCTGACAAACGTTTTGATCTAGAGTAGAGGGTAAGGCCCTCCCGCCCGCACCGGGTGGGAGGGCCAGTTTTTTTCCGAGGCCGGTCCCAGGGGCGCTTGACATGTTGCGTCCGTGGGTCTATAGGCCTCTGTCTTTGCCATACACTACGATTTTTTTGAACGGAGACGGCTATGCCCACGATCAACCAGCTCATCCGCAAGGAACGGGCCAAAGTGTCCAAGCGGCGCAAGACGCCGGCCCTCCAGGCCTGCCCGCAGCGCCGGGGCGTGTGCACCCGCGTGTACACCACCACGCCCAAAAAGCCCAACTCGGCCTTGCGCAAGGTCGCCCGCGTGCGCCTGACCAACGGCATCGAGGTGACCTCTTACATCCCGGGCGAAGGCCACAACCTGCAGGAGCACTCGGTAGTGATGATCCGGGGCGGCCGCGTCAAAGACCTTCCCGGTGTCCGGTATCATATCATCCGCGGTACGCTCGATACGTCGGGCGTGTCTGACCGCCGCCAGAGCCGTTCCAAGTACGGCGCCAAGCGGCCCAAGTAATTTCGGTTCAAGGAGACGCGTATGCCGCGTAAAGGTCCAGTTTCCAAGCGCTCGGTGCTGCCCGATCCGAAGTTCGGCAGCCATCTGATGACGAAGTTCATCAACCGGCTCATGCACGACGGCAAGAAGGGTGTGGCTGAAAACCTCTTCTACAAGGCCGTTGACGTCCTGGCCGAAAAGTCGGGCGAAGATCCGCTGAAGGCTTTCGAGAAGGCCATTGGCAACGTCAAGCCCCACATGGAAGTCAAACCCCGCCGGGTCGGCGGCGCCACTTACCAGGTTCCCATGGAAGTGCGCCCCGAACGCCAGGTCACCCTGGCCCTGCGGTGGCTCATCAATCAGGCCCGGGCCCGCGGCGAAAAGGGCATGGCGGACAAATTGTCGGGCGAGCTTCTGGACGCCTATCACAATCGCGGCGGCGCCGTGAAAAAGAAAGAGGATACGCACCGTATGGCTGACGCGAACAAGGCGTTTGCCCATTACCGGTGGTAGTCGCTAAAGGATAACGACGTGTCTCGGACCGTACCCATAGAGCGGCAGCGCAATATCGGCATCATGGCCCATATTGACGCCGGCAAGACGACCACCACCGAGCGTATTTTGTTTTACACCGGTGTGTCGCACAAGATTGGCGAAGTACACGACGGCCAGGCCACCATGGACTGGATGGTGCAGGAACAGGAGCGGGGCATCACCATCACCTCCGCTGCCACCACCTGCTACTGGCGCGATCACCGCATCAACATCATTGACACGCCCGGCCACGTGGACTTCACCATCGAGGTCGAGCGTTCCCTGCGCGTCCTCGACGGCGCCGTGGCCGTGTTCGACGCCGTTGCCGGCGTCGAGCCCCAGACCGAGACGGTCTGGCGGCAGGCTGAGCGGTATCGCGTTCCCCGCATGAGCTTCGTCAACAAGATGGATCGCACCGGCGCGAACTTCTTCCGCTGCGTGGACATGATCCGGGACCGCCTGGGCGCCAAGCCCGTGCCGCTCCAGCTGCCCATCGGGTCCGAAGACAACTTCATCGGCGTGGTGGACATGATCCAGGGCAAGGCCCTGATCTTTGACGACGCCACCATGGGCAAGGAATACGTCACCCAGGAAATCCCGGACAACATGCGGGATCTCTACGACGAATGGCGGCAGCAGATGCTCGAAGCCATTGCCGAGGAAGACGAAGCCCTCATGGACAAGTACCTCGGCGGCGAGGAGCTCACTCCTGACGAGCTCATCGCCGGCGTGCGCAAGGCCACCATCGGCCTGTCCATCTGCCCGGTGCTGTGCGGATCGGCCTTCAAGAACAAGGGCGTGCAGCCCCTGCTCGACGCCGTCGTGGATTATCTGCCGTCTCCGGTGGACATCCCGGCCATGGTCGGTCACGACCCCGATGACGCCGAGAAGGCCATCGAGTGCCCGTGCGATCCCAAGCTGCCCCTGGCCGCCCTGGCGTTCAAGCTCATGAGCGATCCGTTCATCGGCCACCTGACCTTCCTGCGCCTGTACTCGGGCAAGATCGAATCCGGCATGACCGTCCTTAACGCCAACACCGGCAAGAAGGAACGCGTCGGACGTCTGCTCAAGATGCACGCCAACAAGCGTGAAGAGATCAAGGAAGCCGAAGCCGGCGACATTGTGGCCGCCGTCGGCATGAAGATCACCTCCACCGGCGACACCCTGTGCGCGGAAAACCGCCCGGTCGCCCTGGAGTCCCTGGACATCCCCGAGCCGGTCATCGAAGTGGCCATCGAGCCCAAGACCAAGGCCGACCGCGACGCTTTGTCCCAGGCTCTGGCCAAGCTGACCAAGGAAGACCCGTCCTTCCGCGTCAAGTCCGACGAGGAGTCCGGCCAGACCCTGATCGCCGGCATGGGCGAGCTGCACCTGGAAATCATCGTTGATCGCCTCATGCGCGAGTTCGGCGTCAACGCCAACGTCGGCCAGCCCCAGGTCGCCTACCGTGAGACCATCACCAAGGCGATCAAGAACGATCTGCGCTACGTCAAGCAGACCGGCGGCCGCGGCCAGTACGGCCATGTTGTTCTCGAAATCGAGCCCAAGGAAGACGGCGGCTACGAATTCGTCAACGACATCACTGGCGGCATCATCCCCAAGGAATACATTCCGGCTGTCGATAAAGGCATCCAGAATGCCATGAAGGGCGGCGTCATGGCCGGCTTCCCGCTGGTCGATATCCGCGTCAAGCTGGTCTTTGGTTCCTACCACGAAGTGGACTCTTCGGAGCAGGCGTTTTTCATCTGCGGTTCCCAGTGCTTCAAGGAAGCCGTGCAGAAGGCTTCGCCCGTCCTGCTTGAGCCGATCATGGCCGTCGAAGTGGTCACTCCGGACGAATACATGGGTGACATCATGGGCGATTTGAATGGCCGTCGCGGCCGTATCGCTCGCATGGAAGCTCGGGCGGGCGCCCAGGTCATCACGGCCCACGTCCCCCTGTCCTCCATGTTCGGCTACGCCACGGACTTGCGCTCCAAGTCCCAGGGCCGCGCCACGTTCACCATGATCTTCGACCACTACGAGCGTGTTCCGGCCAGTCTGGCTGAAGAGATAATGAAGAAGAAATAACGCCCGCGGCGTTTCGGGCGAGGACGCACTACAACGAAGACCCGCAAGCGCGGAAGCTCCAGGGGGATCCTATGGGCAAGGCGAAATTTGAACGCAACAAGCCGCACGTCAATATCGGCACCATCGGTCACATCGACCACGGCAAGACCACGCTGACCGCCGCCATCACGCGTCTGGCCAGCCTCAAGGGCAATGGCGAGTACATTCCCTTTGACCAGATCGACAAGGCGCCGGAAGAAAAGGAACGCGGCATCACCATCGCCACGGCCCACGTCGAATACCAGACCGACAAGCGGCACTACGCCCACGTCGACTGCCCGGGTCACGCCGACTACATCAAGAACATGATCACCGGCGCGGCCCAGATGGACGGCGGCATCCTCGTCGTGGCCGCCACCGACGGCCCCATGCCCCAGACCCGTGAGCACATCCTGCTCGCCCGTCAGGTCGGCGTGCCCCAGCTGGTCGTTTTCATGAACAAGGTCGATCTGGTCGATGACCCCGAGCTCCTGGAGCTGGTCGAACTGGAAGTGCGCGAGCTGCTCTCCAAGTACGGCTTCCCCGGCGACGACATCCCGGTCATCAAGGGCTCGGCGCTCAAGGCCCTGGAAGCCGCCGACGT
>DLGG01000047.1 GCA_002482565.1 Solidesulfovibrio magneticus | reverse complement strand
TGCCTTGTATGTTTACCCCATGGGCGTAAGCCCGGGAGGGTCAGAGAGCGGTAGGTCGAAAGTGCCTTGAACCTTGAGTTCGTGCCGGAGCCATGATCGCCGCTCTCTTCTTCCATGAACCCCGAACCGTTGCTTGGGCGTTAGAGCCCGTATTTACAAGGCAGGGAGTTGGAGGAATATACATGGCTAAGTCTGAGCGTTTTATTGGTATTGATGTTTCTAAGGATACGTTGGATGTGCATGTCCTTCCTGAAGGAAAGGATTTTGTCTTTTCCAATGACGTTGATGGGATAGCTGCTCTCTGTAGAAAGTTCGGCAAGCTTCGCCCTCAGTTGATTGTGCTTGAGGCGACAGGAGGTCTTCAGATCCCTGTGGCTTCTGCTCTTGGGGTCAAGAAGCATCCTGTCGCGGTAATCAATCCCCGGCAGGCACGGGACTTCGCTCGTGCTACTGGGAGATTGGCGAAAACGGATAAGATAGATGCACAAGTATTAGCCTTCTTTGGCCAACAAGTCCGTCCTGAAGCCCGCCCACTTAAAGACGAGCAAACCCAGGAGCTTAGCGCCTTATTATCTCGGCGAAAGCATCTGATAGGCATGCTTGTCATGGAGAAGAATCGCCTAGCGCTCTCCTTTGGTTCTGTTCGTAATGACATCGAACAGCACATCGAGTGGCTTGAAGAACGTCTTGGTGAGATCAATACTCGCTTAGGCAAAGCCGTTCGCAGCAGCCCCCTCTGGCGAGAGCAAGATAATCTTCTGCGTAGTGTTCCAGGCGTTGGAGAAGTGTTGTCAACGTCCTTGCTTGCCAATCTTCCAGAGCTGGGGAAGCTTGATCGTCGGTCGATAGCTGCGCTTGTTGGTGTCGCGCCTATGAATTGTGACAGCGGAAAGTATCGAGGCAAGCGGCGAACCTGGGGCGGTCGTTCTGATGTTCGCGCAGTATTGTATATGGCAATTATGACCGCTATCCGCTTTAATCCTGTAATCAGTAAGTTTTACAAGCGACTTATTGACGCTGGGAAGCCGCATAAAGTCGCGGCGACCGCGTCCATGCGAAAACTATTGACGATACTCAACTCGATGGTCCGGACAGGTCAGCCTTGGGCATATAGCCCGAGTTAATGGCTTTAGGGCCTTTTCTGTTGACTGGAATCACCGTTGCTCCGGCGGCCGGGGGGATGATCCCCCCGGACCCCTGCAATGGAAAAAAAGGTAAGGGGTTTTCGGCGCAGGTCGCCTTACGGATCGGCTGGAAAACGCAAGAAGCCGTCGCTTGTCCTTGACGGGGACCACCGTTGCTCCGGCGGCTGGCGGCCTGAGGCCTTCAGACTCTCGAAAGGCTGTAAAGGGGCTGACGTCGAGGGGGCTTGGGCGATGTTGCGCGGAGCGTATGACGCGCCCGCGCTACTGGCGCAGCTTGTCGGCGGTGATCATGCGCACCAGGATGACGATGAGGCAGGCGGTGAACACGCCCAGCGACAGATAGCCGAAAAAGGCTTCCGAGGCGGCCAAAAGCCGCAGCTGGGGCGTAGGCATGCAATCGGCGCAGCCGGTGTTGGTGAACTGCGACACGCTGAAATACAGGCAGTCCCGGAAGGATTCCGTCGGCTTGCCGTTGCACAGGATCTGGAAGGCCATGAACGTGCGGGCGTAGCCGGCGATGACGCAGGCGGCGTAGACCGGCAGGGCCGCGGCCAGGATCACCAGGCTGCGGAAGAGCACCAGCGACAGCAGGATGAGCGTGGGGAAGGTGACGGAAAAGGCGAAGGCCAGAAAGATGATCTGGTCTGGAGTCGGGGACTTGGCCTGGCTGATGTAGACCAGATAGCCCAGAAACGGCAGCGAGACCGCAAGCCCGATAAGGCCCAAAACGGAGCGCAGGCTCATGACGTGGGTCCGAAACCGGCCGCAGGACTCCCGGAGGGAGCCTGCGGCCGGCGGTCATGGCGGTGGGCCGTGCAAGGGTTCATGCGGCGGTCTGGCTCTGTAGCGTCAGGCGGCCGGGCCAGGGCCTAGGCCCGCACCATGAGGGCGTTGACCAGGCGCATGAGCAGATCCGGCCGGTTGTGCAGGTCGGAATTCTGCAGATAGACGCGGCGCTGGTGGAAACGGTCCTTGAGGGTTTCCAGGTAGCGGTCGCGGTTTTCCACCCGGGACGGGTCGTAAAGCGCGGCGTAGCCGGGCAGGAGCTTTTCCACGCTTTCGGCCTTGGGCAGCTGGGCCCCGGGCAGCAGATCCCAGTCTTCCCACTCCAGGCGTTCCAGCAGCAGGGCGGTTTGCAGCGTCAGCGAGCTTTGCAGCGGGATCTTTTGCAGCTCGCGGTCGGAAGTCTTCCAGAAGCCCACGGAATTAAACGTGTAGCCTATGGCCCCGGCCTCGAAGACCTTGACGAAGGCTTCCACGTCCTTCCACAGCTCATACACCCGGAAGGGGTTGGCGAAAGGCTCGAAGACGAGCTTTTTGAGCTCATCCTCGCTGACGTTTTCCGCCAGATTGCGCCGGGTCATGAGTGAGGCGCCCATGGCCACGGCCAGATGCTTGTCGGTGAAGCGCACCACCGGCGGCAGGCAGGTGTCCTTCATGAGCCAGACCATGAGGTTGGGGAAGGAACAGCGGTTGACGTAGGCCCCGAGCAGGTCGCGGTCAATAAGCGCCCGGCCGTTGGGGTTGCGCACGTCCTGGCCCAGGGGCAAGACCTTGTCGCCGACTTCGGTCAGGCCCAGGTTCATGGTGGAGATCATGTAGCGCCAGTCGGGATGGCCCGTGGGGCGCGAATCGGTCTTGTCGAACAGGGTCGGCTCCCAGACGCGGCAGACCTTGTTCTCGCAGTCGATCTGGAAGGCGTCGTCGTGCAGCACCACCTTGGAGAATCCGGCCGGCAGGGTGCCGCCGTTGTCGTGGGAGTTGGTGTGCGACGATTTGCCCGTGCCGGACAGGCCGAAAAAGGCGATGGAGCGTTTGCCCATGTCCTTGGCCTTGGCGTCGGCGCAGCCGGAAAAATCGATTTCCTTGATGCCGCCGTGGCAGGCGGCCAGGCCCAGGCGCATGCCCGAGGTCCAGGCCAGGGTCAGCGTGCCTTTCTTGCGCTCGCCGAAGTAGCGCATCCCGAGGTTGAAGATGACGTTGGCGTCTTCGTCGACCAGGGCCAGTTGGGAGCCGCCGGCGTTGTGGTAGTACGGGTCGGTGGTGGTCCAGTGGTTGAAGCCGACCACCAGGATGTCGGGAATGGGCAGCTTGGGGCTTTTGGCGTAGGCCTCGGCCAGCTCTTCGTAAGGCGTGAAATTGGCCAGCCAGTTGAAGATGTTGACCGCGTCGTCTTCGGTGCCGACGATGGTGGCCTTGATCATGAGGTCGGCGTCGAGGCCGAGAATCGCTTCGGCCTTGATCAGCGGATAGCGCTGCATGGCGTAGACGGCTTCGCGCAGGTCGGACTCGACCTTGCGCCGCTCCACGGCCTCCATGCGGGTGTAGAAGCGCCGGGCCAGGGCCGTGCGGCCGACGATGCGGCCGTGGCAGTTGTTGAGCACGGTGGCCCCTTCGGGCAGGCCCAGGCGCTTGGCCGCCGGCGGGTAGATGGGCAGATCGGTGTCCATGACGTCGTGCTGGCGTTTGGCCAGCTCGTAGGCCTCGGCGGCCGTGACCTTGCGGACGCGCTTGTCCAGGCACAGGGTCTGGGCGATGGAGCGTAGCGGCGGCATCTTGGTCATGTCGTCGCGGTAGTAGTCGTGACTGGCGAGGCTTGCCATGAACCCTCCTGTGGGGCGGTGAAGTGACGTCAGTTTCTACGCGTTTGCCGGGTGCGGGTAAACCGTTTTCAGATGAACCTAGCCGCGTCGTCCCGGAGTGAACCGTTTGGGATCGATGGCGTACTTTTTGACCTTGTAGTTGACTACGCGGTAACTCTCGCGAAGATCCCGGGCGGCCTGATACATGTTGCCGCGTGCCTTCTTGAGGGCTTCGACCAGCAGTTCCTGCTCGAACTTGGCCACGGCCTCGCCAAAGGACAGCGAGGGTTCGGTGCCGGAAGATTCGCCGGTCTGCAAGGTGGGGGGCAGATGGTAGGTGCGCACCACGGCCTCGTCGCAAAGGGTGGCGGCGCGCTCCATGCAGTTGGCCAGCTCGCGGACGTTTCCCGGCCAGTGGTACTGGCTTAAGAGGTCGATGGCCGGGGTGGAAATGCGGCGCACGCTTTTGCCGGTGCGTTGGGAAAAGTCTTCCAGGAAATGTTCGGCCAGGGGCAGGATGTCGCCCATGCGGTCGCGCAGCGGCGGCACGTAGAGCGGAAACACGCCCAGGCCGTAGAAGAGGTCTTCGAGGAAATCGCCTTGGGCCATGGCGTCTTCCAGGGAGGCGGTGCTGGCGGCCAGCACCCTGGCGTCCACGGCCACGGGGGCGTCGCTGCCGATGCGGGCCACGGCCCCTTCCTGGATGACCTGGAGCACCCGGGACTGGGCCTCCAGGGATAGTTCCTCGATGTCGTCGAGAAAGACCACGCCGCCCTGGGCCAACTCGAAAAGTCCGCGCTTGGAGCGGGTGGCCTTGGAGCGTTCGCCCTTCTGGACGCCGAAAAGATGTTCCATGACCGCTTCGGGCGGCATTTCGCCGCAACCCAGGCGCAAAAACGGCCGGTGGCGGCGGTTGCCCTGGCTGTGGAGCCATCGGGCCAGGCACTCCTTGCCCGTGCCTTCCTCGCCGCGCAGGAACACCGGGTCAAAGGAATCGGCGGCCTGGGAAATCTGGCGCAGGACCAGGCGAATGCTCTTGGACACGGCCACGGGCTGGGCCGGGACCGCCTCGGGCGCGGGTTCCTCGGCGGCGACGCCGACGGGTTGGACAGCCGCGGCCACGGAGCGGCGCGACAGGTCGAGCTCGTCGCGAAGGCGCAAGGCGGCGTTGCCGAGGATGCCGCCGACCACGGCCAGAAATTCGCGGTGGGCTTCCAGGAAGACCATGGGGGCCTTGGGCAGATCGACGCTGAGCGCCCCGATGACGTCGGACGGGCCGATGGGGGCGAAGCCTTCCACATGGCCGTCGGGCATGGGCACGGTGACGGGCACGCAGATGTGGGACAGGTTGGAGAGTTCTTCGGGCGGCCGGCCGATGAAGTCGGGATGGTCCTTGACGTCCTGGAGAATGAGCGAGCGGCGTGAGCCGATGACCTGGCCCATGGTGATGGGGGCCGGGCCGTAGAGGTGGTCCAGGCCTTGCTGGCGGCCGTGGGACAGCACGATTCGCGCCCCTTGTTGGGGCAGATCGTGGAGCTCCAGGCAGGCCCGGCGGTAGCCCAGGGCCTCGACCAGCACGGCCAGGGCGTTTTCCAGGCCGCGCCGCACCGCCCGGCCAGGGCCGGTCAGGGCCACGATGCGCGACAGCGCGCCGTAAAACGCCGGACCGGCCCCGTCGAAAGACGTCAAGGAATCGATCACGCCGCCTGGCCTGCCTTGGCGGCCTCGGCCCCCAGGGCCAGGGCCTTGAGGTTCACGTCCACCAGCTTGGGTTTCAGGTACTTCTCAATGGAGCGGGTCAGATCGGCCACGCTAAACGGCAGCGCGCCGCAGGCGGCCGCCGCGCCCAAAAGCACGGTGTTGGCGGCCTTGGCCGTGCCGGCCTGTTCGGCCAGGCTGATGCAGGGGGCCAGCACCACCTGGGCGGCAAAGCCCTTGGCCGTTTCCAGCACGGCCTCCAGGGGCGGATAGCACTCCCGGCCCAGGCACACGCCAACGGGCTGGAGGGCTTCGCTGTTGCCGACGACAAAGCCGCCGCGCCTGAGCATCGGCAGGGCGCGCAGGGTTTCCAGCAGTTCGAAGCCCAGGATCACGTCGGCCTCGCCCGGGGCGATGATGGCGCTTTTGTAGCCGCCGACAAGCAGGGTGGATTCGACCACGCCGCCGCGCTGGGCCATGCCGTGGATCTCGCCCGAGGTGACGGGCAGGCCGGCGTCCAGGGCGGTGCGGGCAAGAAGGGTGGTGGCGGTCAGGGTTCCCTGGCCGCCGACGCCGGTGAAAAAGATGCGGGCGCGGGTCATTTCGCCTCCTTCTTGCCGGGCTTGAGGTCCGGTGAGAGCTGGACGCAGAACATGCAGCCGTCGCACTGTTCGGCGTTGATGGTAAACTGACCGTCCACCATGGCGAAGGCCGGGCAGGCCAGGTTGTCGCGCACGGTCAGGCAGGCGGCGGGATCGCCGGCCACCCGGGCGGGCAGGGTCTTTTTGGCCTGTCCCACGCGCCGGGCGTGGATGGGGCAGGGGTATTCGGCCACCAGCACGCGCGGGCCGGTCTGCTTGGACAGCTCGGTCAGGGCGGCCAGGGTCGCCTTGTGGTTGAGGGGATTGACCTTGACCGGCTCCACGCCGCAGGCCCGGATAAGAGCCATGAGGTCCACCGGGTTGGGGTTTTCGCCGAAGATGGTGGTGTCCACGCCCGGGTTGGGCTGATGGCCGGTCATGGCCGTGGTCCGGTTGTCGAGGATCACGATGAGCACGTCGTGCTTGTAGGCGACGGCGTCGATGAGTCCGGTGATGCCGGAGTGGAAGAAGGTGGAGTCGCCGATAAAGGCCACCACCGGCTTGCCCGAGGCCCGGGCGAACCCGGCTCCGGTGGAAATGGACGAGCCCATGCAGAGAAGAAAATCAGCGGCCCTAAACGGCGGCAAAAAGCCCAGGGTGTAGCAGCCGATGTCGGACGAGTAGACGGCGTTGTCGCCGTAAACCTCGCGCACGGCGTAGTAGGCGGCCCGGTGGGGGCAGCCGGCGCAGAGGTTGGGCGGCCGCCGGGGCAGGTCGCCCGGCACGGTGAGCGCGTCGACCACGGCGGCGGGCTGGCCGACGAAGGCGCGAACGGCCTGGCGGACGTTGGCCGTGGAGAACTCGCCCAGACGGGGCAGATGTTCGCTCTTGCCGAGGATTTCCACGCTGATGCCGCGCGTCTGGGCCAGGGCACGGATCTCGTTTTCCAGCACCGGTTCGAGTTCCTCGACGATGAGCACCTTTTTGCAGGCGGAAAGGAACGCGGCGATGCGGTTTTCCGGCAGGGGGTAGGTCAGGCCGAGCTCGAGCAGGCGCACCTTGCCGACAAGCCCTTCTTCTTCCAGGACGTCGGTGAGATAGTTGCGCGAAACGCCCGAGCTGATGAAACCCAGCTCGCCCGCGCCGGATTCGACGTTGTAGGGCGAGGCGTCGGCCTCGGCGACCAGGCCGTCGAGGATGGCCCGCAGGCGTTTGTGCATGACCCGGGCCGAGGCCGGCAGGGGCACGTACTTGGCCGGATCCTTGACAAAGGGCTTTTCATAAGGCGTGGCCGGCAGGTCGCCGGTGACCACCGGGCCGCGCACGTGGTTGACCCGGGTGGTGGTGCGCAGGAGCACCGGCGTTTCGAGCTTGCGCGAAAGGAGCATGGCGTCGCGGGCCATGTCCTTGCATTCCTGGGCCGTGGCCGGCTCGAAGCAGGGCAGGCCGCCCAGGCGGGCGTAGATGCGGTTGTCCTGCTCGTTTTGCGAGGAATGGCAGCCCGGATCGTCGGCGGACAGCAGCACCAGGCCGCCCGGAGCCGAGACGTAGGCCAGGGTCATGAGCGGATCGGCGGCCACGTTGACGCCGACGTGCTTCATGGTGCAAAGGCTCGGCAAACCGGCCAAAGTCGCGCCGCCGGCCACTTCCAGGGCCACCTTCTCGTTGACGGAATATTCGAAGTAATAGGGCGCGCCCTGGCTTAGGCGAAAAAAGGTGTCCGGTGCCTCGGACGAGGGCGTGCCCGGGTAGCAGGTGACAAAGCGCACGCCGCCTTCCAGGGTTCCCCGGACGATGGCTTCGTTGCCGAGCAGCAGCAGGGTGTCGCCGCCCTCGGTCTTGAGAAGTTCCTTGCCCACGCGTCAATCCTCCACACATGAAAGGGACGCCGCCGCCGGCGTCCGCGCTCCCCGGGGGGCGGGGAGAGGCAAAGCGTTTCGGTCGCGGCTGTGATCAGCCGCGTTCGGACTATCCGTTGGTCTTGGCCGCGCCGGCGGTCTTGCCCTTGAGGTCGGCGATGCGGGCGTCGATGAAGCTGGCGTTTTGCACGTTGCCGTCGGCTTTCATGCGCTCATAGGCGGCCAGGGCCTTTTGCCACTGGCCGGCGGCCTCGGCCGTGACGGCGAGCTGGCGGTCGATGGTCATGGCGAAGATCTTGGGGGCCTTGGCGGCCAGGGATTCCAGCACGTCCACGGCCTTGGCGTCCTGGCCGGCGCGCGACAGGGCGGCGGCTTCGCCGAGGCCGGCGATGGTCTTCATGCCGGCCGGGGCGGACTTGGCCACGGCTTCGAAGGCGCTGGCGGCCTTGGCGAAGTCGCCCAGGCCCTGGGCGGTCTTGGCCAGTTCCAGGTAGATGCCGGCCTTGGCTCCCTCGGGCGCGGACTTGGCCAGGGTTTCCAGGGCGGCGACACGGTCCGCGCCGGCCTTGGTGGTGATGATCTCGCCCAGGGCGGCCTCGGCCTTTTCGACCTGGCCCTTTTGGTAGACGCCAAACAGCGCGTAGCCGCCGGCGGCCACGAGGACGATGGCGGCGGCGGCCAGGGAATGCCGCCAGTACTGGACGGGAAGGCGCAACGCGGCGGGAATGTCGGACGGTTTGGCCGAGCCGTGTTGCGAAGCGGGAGAATCAGTCATGGAAACGCCTCCAAAGCGCGTACGAGTTTCGCGAAAAGGAGGTCAATTAAGCACAAAGGGCCAGGAGTGTCAAAAGGCGTGGGGCCTCTAACGGGCCGGTTGGCCGGCTTTTCGACGGACAATGGCCACTTGGGGCGAACGGGCTAGGCCGGGTCGGCGTACAGGGCGGCAAAGGCCGCCCCCACGAGTCCGGCCTCGGCCGAGGCTTCCTCGACGAGGATGCGCCTGGCCGTGGCCGGGACCAGGGGCCGGCCGGCGGCAAAGGCGGCGTAGCCGTCGCTAAAAGCGGCAAAAGCCCGGCCTTCCAGGCGGTTGGCCTGGGAGCCCATGACCATGATCGCGCCAAGGGGGCGGTGGGCGTGGACTTCGGCGGCCAGCATGGCCAGATGCGCGCCGAGGATTCGGTAGATGCCGGCGGCTTCCCGGGCGGCCTCGGGGTCGTCGCTTGTAAGCCGGCCGTGGAAAAAGGGGATGGCGTCCTCAATGCCCAGGCCGTAGCGAGTCAAAAGCCCGAGTTCATGGGCGGCGGCGGCCAGGCCGTAATGGGAGAGCGGGTGGCGCGGGGTGGAGAACAGCGGCCCGCCCGGCCGGGAGGGAACGGCCCGGATGGCCAGCCAGCCGAACTCGTCAAATCCCGGCGGGCTGTGGCCGTCGGCGTCCAGGCAGTGGACGCAGGGGCAGGCTCCCAATCGCAGGGCCAGGAGATGGCCGCCGCCGGCCGCCGCCTTGCCGCCGGCAAAGTGGAAGGCGAAAAGGGCCTGGGCCCGGCCGTCGTTGACCAGGGCCGCCGGCCGGCCCGGAAAAGCTCGGGAGGTCGCCTCGGCGATAGCCGTGGCCGCATGGTCAAGTTCGCCCTGGGAACAGGCGGCGAACAGCCCGAATTGGGCTACCGGCAGCGGCCGGCCTTCCATGACCGTGGCGGCGAGACTTATGCCCACGGCCTCGACGCCGTCGGCCGCCTGGCCCAGGTCGGAGCGCACGGCGGCCAGGATGTCGGCGATTTCCGCCGTCAGGCAGCAGCGCGTCAGGTCGAGGCAGGTTTCCCGGCGAAACAGGCGTTCCACGACGCAGCCGCCGTTCTGGGTGAGGCGAACAAGCCCCCAGCTCGTCAGGTGCTGGCCGATGTTGACGGCCAGGGCCAGCCCGGGCCGTGCCAGCCTGGGCTTTGACCCGCCTGTCGCGCCGCCGTGGCCTCGGGCTTCTGGCAGGGAGCCGTCGGTCTGGCGGGCGTTGATGGACAGATCGCGGCCAAAGGCCGACTGCACGAGCCCGTGCAGGAAATACAGGGACATGTTGGAAAAATCATCAAGCCCTGTAAGGAGATTGCGGCGAACGGCGGCCAGCAAGGCGGCGTCGGGGTGGCGCCTGGTGATCATCTCGACGCCGTGGGCTCCGGCAATGGACAGCACGTTGTTGAGCCGGGCCGAGAGGTGCAGTTCGACGATCCGGCGGGCGCGCGGATCGGCCAGATCCGGCAACAGCCAGCGTTCCACCACGTCCGGATAGGGCGAGCGTTTGAACACCAGGGCCACGGGCGCGGCCTGGGTCGGGTCGAGATCGGCGAAGGCCTGGGACCAGTCCACGAGATAAGGGGAGGCGGCCTGGTCAACGGCGAACAGGTCGCGGCAGGGATCGCACAGCATGGAAACCGCCTGATCCGTCCCGGCGGCCAGGGAGGGGCCGGGGCCGAACCAGGGCCCGGACATCGCCGGCGGCCGCCCGAAGCGGGTGATGCCGGATGTGTCCGTCGGGAAGGTCAGGCGGTTACGTGGCATGGGGCCGCAACCCGTCGCGCGCCGCAAAAAAGGGCGCGGACGTGGCCGGTCTGGAGGCCAATACGGCCTCAGGCGGCGGTTTTCTGGCCGAGTTTGCGCTCAATGAGCGCCTTGGCCCGCATGGCCAGCTGGCTGACGTCGGGCTTGGAAATCTGGTCGTCGGCGCCCACGGCCTCGCCTTTGTGGCGCAGCTTGTCGGTAATGAGCGAGGAGAAAAGGATTACCGGCAGCTCGCGCAGGACCGGGTCGTCCTTGATGCGCTTGGTGAGGTTGTGGCCGTCCATGGCCGGCATCTCGATGTCGGCCACCATGCAGTGGACAAAGTTGGAAAGGGGCTGGTTTTCGGCCTCGGATTTCTCTTTGATCTGGCTCAGGAGTTCCCAGGCTTCGCGGCCGTTTTGCACAGCCGTGACGTCGAAGCCGGCCTTGTTGAGGAGATCCTTGAGCATTTCGCGCACCAGCACCGAGTCGTCGGCGACCAGGGCCCGGTAGCGGCTGGAGGCGTTCCATTCGATGCTCATGTCCAGGCGCAGCCCGAGGCTTGGGTTGAGGTCGGCCACGATCTTTTCCAGGTCCAGCAGGAAAACGATGCGGTCCTCCAGCTTGACCACGCCGGTGATGGAATCGCCGCTCATCTTGGACACGTAGCGGTTGGGCGGCTCCACGGCCTCCCAGCTCATGCGGTGGATGCGGGTGACGCCGGAAACCAGAAACGAGGACGTGACGTTGTTGAATTCGGTGACGATGACCTTGGGCGAGGCCGTGTCCTGGCGCTGCTTGTCGAGCCAGATGGAGAGATCCACCAGGGGGATGATGTGGTTTCGCAGATTAAACGCGCCCATGACGCTCGGGTGCGACACCTCGGGCATGGCCGTGACCTTGGGCAGGCGGATGATCTCCAGCACCTTGGCCACGTTGACGCCGTAGTAGCCCCGGTAATGGCCCGAAGTTTCGGGAGCGTCGGCAGTAAACGAGGAGGCCGTGGGTTCGTCGATGAAAAACTCCACGATCTCCAGCTCGTTGGTGCCGGCTTCCAGGAGAATATTGGTCTGGGCCATGAGGTTCTCCGCGGTTGGGGCCGCGCCGGACAGGGGCGGGGCGGCGTTTGTCGGCCGGTCGGCCGCCAGGGGCGGACAACCGGCGTGAGACTAATAGGATTCCAGCACCTGCTGGACGCGGTCAATTATTTTCTTCGGCGTTGAAGCGCCGGCTGTCAAGCCGATTGTCGTGTAGCCCGTGAACATTCCGGGTGAAAGTTCGTCGGCGGTTTCGATATGGATGCTTGGCGTGCCGGCGCTTCGGGCCACCTGGGCCAGGCGTCTGGTGTTGCCGGAGTCTCTTCCGCCGACCACCACCAGGAAGTCCACGGAAGCGGCCAGGTCCATGGCCTCCTGCTGGCGGTTCATGGTGGCGTTGCAGATGGTGGACAGCACGGTGAGGCCCGCGCCGAAGCGGTTTCGCAGATAATCCCGGATGCGCAGGAATTCCTGCTCGTCCTGGGTGGTCTGGGCGGCCAGGAAATAGGCGGGGCCATGGGGCAGGTCGAGCTTTTCGAGTTCTTCCATGTCGCCGAAAACGTGGGCTCCGGCCGTGGCGTAGCTCAAAAGCCCCTTGACCTCGGGATGGTCCTCCTCGCCGAAAAGCAGCAAGGTCCGTCCCTGCTTGGCCTGGGCCTGGATGAGGGTCTGGGCCTTTTTGACCTTGGGGCAGGTGGCGTCCACGATTTCGGCTTCCCGGGCGGCAATGGCCTGGCGCACGGGCTCGGGGATGCCGTGGGCGCGGATGACCACGGTGGTTCCCGGGGCGATGGCGGCCGGATCGTTGACCACGCCCACGCCTTTGGCGGCGTAGTCTTCGAGCACCTGGGGGTTGTGGATGATGGGGCCGAAGGTGACGATGGTTTTTGTCGGCGCGTCCTTGGCCGGGGCGTCGATGAGGGCGGCGAGTTTTTTAAGGGCCAGATCGACGCCCATGCAGAATCCGGCGGTCTGGGCGCGTAGGAGTTTCATGCGGCTTCTCCGGCGGCTTGGGGCGAGGCGGCGGCCAGTGCCTCGGCCTCGCTTATGATATCGGAAAGTTCGTTCCAGGACTGCACGCGGCACAGCCGGTCGCGCAGCGCCCGGCAGCCGGGCAGTTCGCGCAGGTAGCGGGGCACAGCCGTGCGCATACGTAAAAGCGCCTGGCGGTCGTCGGCATGTTCCCGGCACAGGGCGGCGTGGCGGCGCACGACGTCGCACACCGACGGGACCTCCCGGGGCGCGGCTTGGCCCGTTTGGGCAAAAAATGCGGCATGGCGGACGAAAACGCGGGGATCGGCTAGGGCTCCCCGAGCATACATGACGCCTTGCGCGCCGCTTTCGGCCAGGACCGCCCGGCCATCCTCGGCGGTCATGAGGTCGCCGCTGGCGATGACGGGCAGGGCCGAGGCGGCCACGAATTCCCCCAGGGCTTTCCTGTCGGCCGTGCCGGCAAAGCCCTGGCTGGCGTGGCGCGGGTGCAGGGTCAGCCAGGCCGCGCCGGCTTCGGCCAGGCGCGCGGCCAGTTCCAGATCGACCCGGGCCGGAGGCTTGGGCCCCAGGCGCAGCTTGACCCCGACCCGGCCTGGGCCCACGGCCCGGACCATGGCCCCGGCGCAGGCGACGAGCCGGTCCGGGTCGCCGAGCAGGGCCGCGCCGGCGCCGGTCTTGACCACCTTGCGCACCGAGCAGCCGCAGTTGAGGTCGAAATACGTGTAGCCGGCCTCGGCCAGGGCGGCGGCGGCGCGCTTGAGATAGTCGGGTTCGGCCCCGAAAAGCTGCACCACCAGCGGGCTGTCGGCCGGGCAGGTGTCGAGCAGGCGTTTGGTGTTGCGCGAATCGTAAAAAAGCCCTTTGGCGCTGACCATTTCCGTCACCGCGACTACCGCGCCGAGTTCCCGGCACAGCAAGCGAAAGGGCAGATCGGAAAAACCGGCCAGGGGAGCCAGCCAGGGCGCGTCGGGAGCGATGGGGGGTGGGGACATGCCGAAAGAATGGGACATAGGGGGTACGCGATTCCTCCGTGGTCTATAGCCCAAGGCCGGCACGGGGGCAATGGCCGGTCATGGCTAGTCCAGGCCGCCGTATGGCCAGCAGCAGCCGGCCCGTGTCCGGCCACATGTTGGCGTAGGTCCAAATGCCCGTCGCCAGGCGGCGCAGTGGACTGTTCGGAGGACGCCGCATTGGGAGTCTACGGGATTTTGGTCGCTGATCTCTGCGGAAACAGAGGGTTTCCGAATTGTCTTGCCCAGCGCATGAAGCTGTCTTACCCTTGAGAATCTTGAACCGTCCGAGGCGTCATGTCGCGGCCTCGGCGGTCACACCGTCACAGTGCAAAATATTGCGTCAAACTGTATTGGAGTTGCATGGTAGAGCATCCTCAAACCCCTTCCCGGCCGCTGCCCCTGCTGGAGCAGGCCCTGGCCCCGTTTCGCCGTTTCAGCCATGTTCAGGCCTCGGGCGGCATCGTCCTTATCGCTTGTACCCTGATTGCCCTGGTCTGGGCCAATTCGCCCCTGGCCCCGGCCTATTTCGCCCTGTGGGAAACGCCCGTGACCGTGGGCTTCGGCGGCCACGTCCTGTCCAAGACCTTGCTGCACTGGATCAACGACGGGCTCATGGCCGTGTTTTTTTTCATGGTCGGCCTGGAAATCAAGCGCGAGATCCTGGTCGGCGAGCTCAATTCGCCGGCCCAGGCCATTTTGCCCGTGGCCGCGGCCGTAGGCGGCATGGCCGTGCCGGCCCTGCTCTACGCCCTTTTCAACCAGGGGTTGCCGACCATGGCCGGCTGGGGCGTGCCCATGGCCACGGACATCGCCTTTGCCCTTGGCATATTGTCGCTTCTGGGCAATCGCGTGCCGGTTTCGCTCAAGGTCTTCCTGGCGGCCGTGGCCATCGTTGACGACATCGGCGCGGTGCTGGTCATCGCGATCTTCTATTCCGGCGATATTTCCCTGTTTTCCCTGGTGGTCGGCGGGGCCATGTTCGTGACAATGCTCGGCCTCAACATGGCCGGGGCGCGCCATCCGGCCGTTTACGGCATCTGCGGCGCGATCCTGTGGCTGGCCTTTCTCAAATCCGGCGTCCACGCCACCGTGGCCGGGGTGCTGGCGGCCATGACCATCCCGGCGCGCACCCGCATTTCGGCCGGGGCGTTCGTGCACAAGGCGCGCCGCCTCCTCGACTGCTTTGCCGCGTCCATGGAACCGGGCCAGGTGCTCTTGGCCAACAAAACCATGCAGGGGACGCTGGAAAACCTTGAGTCCGCCTGCCAGCGCGCCAGCGCCCCCTTGCCCCGCCTGGAGCACGCTTTGCACCCATGGGTCGCCTACGGCATCATGCCGCTGTTCGCCCTGGCCAACGCCGGGGTGCCGCTCTTCGGCCAGGCCGGGCAGTCCCTGGCCGAGCCGGTGTCCCTGGGCATTTTCCTGGGGCTTTTCATCGGCAAGCAGCTCGGCATCTTCCTGACCTGCCTGGGCCTTTTTCGCCTGGGGCTGGCGGCCATGCCGGAGGGGATGCGACTGTCCCACTACTACGGGGCGTCGGTGCTGGCCGGCATCGGGTTTACCATGTCGATCTTCATCGCCGGCCTGGCCTTTGGCGACGGCGCGGCCGCCGGGGAACAGGCCAAGGTGTCCATCCTCGTGGCCTCGACCCTGGCCGGCCTCTACGGCTTTGCCGTGCTGCGCCGGGGCGAGGCTTCGGATGACCCGTCGTGTCGAGAACAGGACGACGAGACGGCCTGTCCGGGATCGCCGCCGGCCTGTCCCGGGAGCGGCAGCCGCCTTTGAGGGCGCGTCGCCTCGTTGCGGGGCGTCGAGACGGGAGCGGCGGGCTTCATGAAGAAAAGGCCGCGGTCGAGGGCGGGCCGCGTCTTTGGGCGTAAACGCCTCGCCAACGGCAAGCGGCGTTTGGCCCCCATGCGGCTGTCGGGCGGGGTGGGCCGGGATGCCGTCCTCGTGTGGCGTTCGCAAAAAAACAGTTATGTTTTTTGCGAATAAAAATAATAATTACGAGTTGTTGCTGTGCCAGGCAGGGTCATGGCATTTCCCGGACGCGACACTAGACGGCCAGTCCCGGCCGGGTCCAGGAGCACTGGCGCACGCCGGAAAGGCCCTTGAAGCAGCTGCCGGCCCTGATGCCGGCCAGGGCCGCTTCGGGGTCGGGCACGTCGCAGCCGGCCAGGACGTCGATGCCGCAGCGCGAGAGGCCCGGGGCAAAGGGCGTGGTGGGGCCGAGCATGATGACCACGGCGTCCTCCCGGCAGGCGGACAAAAGGCCGGCCAGGGTGCCGTTTAAAAGCGTCGTGCCGGTGACGGCCACCATGTCGGCCCGAGGCAGGATTTCGCCGGCCATCTCGGCCGGCAGGTCGCCCGGTCGCGGCCGTTTTTCCAGGACCCACAACGTGCGGCAGGCTTCGCGCAGGCTGTCCGTGAAGGGGAAATGTCCGACCACGGCCACGTCCTTGCCCCGGCCCAGGGACACGAGCAGATCCTGTCCCGCGCCGTCGCGGACATCTTCGGGCAGCGGCAGCAGGGAATTGGCCGCGGCCATGGCCACCGAGGCCAGATCGGTTCCGTCCGTGGCCGGGTCGGCCAGCAGCCCCACCGCCTCATGGGCCGTGGCCGGCACGTTTTGGGGCCGAGCCGGGGCCAGCCCCGGGACGATGTGGGAAACCAGCGAGGCCAGCCCCAGGCCGCGCGAGGCCACGGCGGCCAGACACGTGCCCATGGTCAGGGACGCGATGGGCCGGTCGGGCAGGGCCAGCACGTCGTCGGCCACGGCGGCCAGAATCTCGGCTTGGGTCAGTTTGGGGCGCATGGGCGAGCTCCTTACGGTTTGGTCGGACTTGCCGTCGGGCCCAGAACCTCGAGGACCCGGCGGCACAGCAGGTCATACCCGGTCATGGTCATGTGGACGCCGTCGCCGGCCCGTAGGGTCACGTTCTTGCCGCCGATGTCCTTGGCCTGGACATAATTGCCCGAGGCGTCGGTAAAGACGTCGCCGGGCTCCAGGTAGCGGCAGCCGGCCGTCTTGGCGCAGCCGGCCCGGGCCGCGGCGTTGACCGCCGCCACGCGCTTGCCGTAGGCCGGGTCCTTCATGGCCGGCAGCCCCACCCACATGACCTCAACACCGGCCTTGGCGGCGATGGCCAGGAAACGTTCCACCTTGGCCGTGTAGGCCTCCTGCCATTCCGGCGTGCCCGCGCCCTTGCCGGCTATGGAATTGTTGGCGTCGTTGCCGCCAAGCACCACCACCACGGCCGCAACGGGCTGGCGGGCCAGGGTCTCGGCCAGCGCCTTTTCCCAGTCGTATTTTTTCGAAATGAGTCCCGTCGAAACCTTGCCCATGGCCAGACAGCCCGGACCGCCGGCCTTGGCCAGGCGTTGCTCCATGGTCATGCCCACGCCCACGGCCAGGGAATCGCCGACCACGGCCACCACCGGCCCATCGGTTTTTTTTGCTTTGGGCGCGGCGGCCTGGGTCTCGGCCGATCTGGCGGTTTCGCCGGCCCCGGCGGCGGGCGCGGCCGGTTCGGAGCGGGGCGGCTTGATGGCGGCGTTGACGGCCGGTTTGGGTTCCAGGGCCTGCTTGGTGGCCTGTTCGGGCACGGCCGGCTCCACGGCGACGGCCGCCTTGGGCGAC
>DLGG01000129.1 GCA_002482565.1 Solidesulfovibrio magneticus | reverse complement strand
GTCCGGCCGGCGCGGCCGGCGCGGCCGATCCGGCGGGGGCCGGCGGCTGGCCGGGGATGTCCCGGGCCAGGTTTCGCAGCTCGTAGGCGAGCAGGAATTCGCGCAGGGCCTTGGCGTCGGACGCGCCGAGCCGGGCGTCGTCAAGGCTCGTCTCCGGCAGGATGTCGGTTTTCAGGCGCGTGAGTTCCCGGTAGATGAAAAGCTCGTCCATAAGGGGGACTATTTTGTCGCGCACTTTCGGCTTGATCGTGTCCAGGCCGTCGCGCACCGCTTCCAGGGTGGGCAGCTGGCGCAGGATGTCCAGGGCGGTTTTCGGGCCGACCCCGGGGATGCCGGGGATGTTGTCGCTGGTGTCGCCGACCAGGGCTTGCAGGTCGGGCCAGGAGGCCGGGGCGATGCCGCAGTCGGCGGTGAAATCGGCCAGGGTGGTGATTTTTTCGGCCTTGCCCGAGGGGTCGTAAAGGACCACCCGGTCGCTTAAGCACTGTTTGAGGTCCTTGTCCGCGCCGACGATGACCACGGGAAGGCTGGGCGAGAACCGGGCGGCCAGGCTGGCGATGCCGTCGTCGGCCTCGGCTCCCTGGGGGATGATGACCGGCACGCCAAGCAGGCCAAGGCCCTGGCGCAGGGGCTCAAGCTGGCGGGCCAGGGGCTCGGGCATGGCCTCGCGGTTGGCCTTGTAGGCGGCATAGATGTTGCTGCGGAAGGTCGGTCCCTTGCCGTCGAGAAAAAAGACCAGATGGCGCGGCTCCTGTTCTTTGAGAATCTTGAACAGGAGTCGGAAAATCATAAACAGGGCGCTGGTCGGGAAGCCGTCGGACCGGGCCAGGTCCCGAAAGGCGTGGTAGCCCCGGTAGATGTAGGCGCTGCCGTCAACGAGAAACAATGGGGTCTTGGAAAAACCGAGCCGATTGGCCAGGGTCATGGGCATCCTCCTGACGGCATGGACCGTGTGCCGCTGCCGCGCTTGTACGGCAGGGGCGGGCGGGATGCAACCGAGGCGGCTCGGCTCTCGACAAGTCGCGGGAACAGGCGTAAGATACTGCGCTTGGATAGGGTGTATGCCGGTTTGGTGAATGCTTGTTCACAAGAGTATACATCCGGTATTAATTGTATTATCGGGAAACCTCCCTGGCCTGCGGGGAAATCTCCCCGAATGTGAGGACTCGGCATGACCGCAGCTGCGAAACGGCCCCATCTTCTTTTGGTAATGGGCTTGATTTTCTCGTTATTCCTGGCCGGCTCGGCCTTTGCCCAGAATGGCTCGGGCAGCAACGACCGCGTGGCCAAGCGCTACGCCATCCAGCAGACCCAGGACGGCTACGGGCCGCCGCCCATCACCGACCCGTCGCTGGAAACCAAAGTCGAAAAGATTCCCCTGCCTGATTTCGTCAAGGAAAAGCAGACCGACCCGGCTGCGCCCAAGGCCGCCGCCGGCGGCACGGCCCAGGCTGGGGATGGCCAAAGCTTCGACATGCAGCAAAGCGCCCAGCGAAGCCTCGACGCCAACCCGCAGATGCAGTCCGCCCGCGCCCAGCTGACCGGCTCCGAGGATCTGCGCCGCCAGGCCCTGGCCAACTTCGGCCCCGTGGGCACGGTGAGCTACTCCTTCCAGCGCGTGGACGCCCAGGTCGTGGGTTCGACCAGCCTCAGCATTCCCGCCAACCAGATCATCAACGCCACCCAGGGCACGAATCTGTCCACCACCCGCACCTCGTCCACCCGGGTGGGCACCTGGCAGAACACCTATCAGCTGCAGCTGGTGGCCACCCAGCCGCTTTTCACCGGCTTCAAGCTCTTGAGCTCCTACCAGAAGGCCGCCCTGACCAAGGAGCAGGCCCAAGCCAACATCAAGTACACCGAGCTGACCCTGGTCAAGGCCGTGCAGCAGGCCTTCCTGACCCTGCTCCAGGCCCGGGCCAACGTGCAGTCCAACAAGGACTCGGTGGCCCGCCTCGAATCCCAGTACAAGGTGGCCCAGGCCTACTACGACGTCGGCCTCAAGCCCCGCTTGGACGTCTTGCAGGCCGAATCCGATCTGGCCCAGGCCGAGCAGGACCTGCTCAAGGCCGAAAACAACGTCCTGGTCCAGATCGCCCAGCTCAATTCGCTGCTGAACCTGCCGCTCAATCAGCAGACCAACTATCTGGGCGAGCTGGCCTACATTCCCTTTGCCATGAACATCGAGGACTGCCTCGATCTGGCCTACAAGCAGCGCCCGGACCTGTACATGGCCGTCAAATCGGTGCAGATCGCCGAGCGAGACGCCAAGATCGCGGCCAGCCCGCTGTATCCCCAGGTTCAGGCCCAGGCCATTTATCAGCGCGAGGGCAACACCCTCGACCTCGACGTGCGCGACAATTCCGGCGGCACCACCCCGGAAACGACCTCTTTCAGCATCACCGCCTCGCTGCAGGCCTGGGACTGGGGTTCGACCTTCTTCGGCTTCCAGGCGGCCCGGGAAAACGTGAAAAAGCTGCAGGCCGATCTGGCCAAGCTGCGTCTGGACATCGGCTATCAGGTCAAGACGTTCTATCTCAACATCCAGGACGCGGCCAAGCGCATCTCGGTGGCCCGCACGGCCCTTGAAGCGTCCAAGGAAGGTTACCGCATGGCCGTGGCCCGCTACCAGGCCCAGGTGGGCACCAGCACCGACGTGCTGGACGCCCAGGCCCGGGTGAGCACGGCCGAGTACAACCTGACCCAGGCGCTCACCGACTACCAGAGCGCCCTGGCCGACATCTACGTGGCCATGGGCATGAAAAAGCTCGACCTGGCCGCCGCCCAGTAGCGGCCCGGTCCCGGCCGCCATGGCCGGACAAGGGAATTCCAAGGCCCGCTTCCGCAAGGAGGCGGGCCTTTTTGCTGGGTGCGGCGGCAGGGCGGCCAAACGACCGGACGAGTCGTCGCCGGCCGGGTCGACATCGGGCGAGTCGTCGCCAAGCGGAACGTCGCCAAGCGGAACGTCGCCGAGCGGAGCGGCACCGAGCGGGGAGGTTCCGGCCGAGTCGTCGCCGAGTGGGCCGGCTTCGGGCGAGTCGTCGTCGCGCAGAGCAACGGCTTGGGGTTGTTGGGCGTCTTCGTGCGTGGAAGCAGAGGGCTCTTGGCGAATCGGAATAGGCCGCAGCTCTGCCGCCCATGCTGTGGTGGAAATCGCCTCCCGGAAACGGTCAACGGATCGGCTCGGAGAAAGAACACTTGGGACGAGGCTTTCGCGGACATGTCTTTCCTGGGGCCGCGCGTGTTGCCCCTGGCGCTACACGCCAGCAGGGACGGCAGCGCCAGGCAGCGCAGGTTTGGCAGGACGCAATGCCCCTTTCCAAGCCGAAGGGAACGACGGTGGCGTCCTCGATGATTTCGGGGCTCTTACGGAACCGACTTGCGGATGCCGCCCAGGCGCACTCAGGCGTTTCCTGGCTGCGTCGCACGCAATGCCGTGGTGCCGCCAGCCACGAAAAAGGCCCGCTTCCTTGCGGAAGCGGGCCTCACTGACAGCGTTTGCGCCGGGCGCTTATTCAGCCGGCGGGGGCACCATGGACAGGTTGCCGCCCTCGACTTCGCAGCGCACCTCGATGGCGATCTTCCACAGCACGGTCAGCACGATGCCGCCCAGGGAGAAGATCATCAGCGAGATCATGATCTCCGGGACGGTCGGGCTGTACACCGTGACGGTCTCGAAGGGGTTGGGCGTAAAGCCGCCGATCAAAAGGCCCAGGCCCTTGTCGATCCAGGAGGCGATGACCAGCATGACGAGACCAATGGTCAGGGCCGTGTTGTTCTGGCGAATGGGCGTGGGAATGAGGAACAGCAGGCAGCCCAGGCCCAGGACCACGGCGGTCCACATGAAGGGCACCATCATGTCGTGGCCGTCGATGCCGGTGAACAGGTACTTAAACGGCGCGATATGGCCCGGCATGTTGCTGTAAAACGAGGTGAACACTTCCAGCAGGAAGAAGAAGATGTTCACGCACATGGCGTAGGTGATGATGACGGCCAGGCGGTTGATGGCTTTCTGGCCGGGATCGAAGCCGGTCAGGCGGCGCAGGCACAGGACCAGCAGCAGCAGGATGGCCGGGCCGGAGCAGAAGGCCGACGCCAGGAACCGGGCGGCCATGATGGCCGTCAGGAAGTAGTGGCGTCCGGGCAGGCCGGCGTACAGGAAGGCCGTGACGGTGTGGATCGAAAAGGCCCAGATGACCGACACGATGGCCAGGATCTTGACCCACTTGGGCGGGGTCATGTCGTTTTTGAAGTACTGCAGGCTCGTCCAGCCCACGATGATGTTGAGGAACAGGTAGCCGTTTAAAACGACCATGTCCCAGAACAGGACCGAGTGCGGGGTGGAGTTTAAAAGCACGTTCATCATGCGCTGCGGCTGACCAATGTCGACCACGATGAAGCCCAGGCACATGACCACGGCGGCGATGGCCAGGAATTCGCCAAGAATGATCATCTTGGAGAATTCCTTGTAGTGGTGGAAGTAGTAGGGAAGGACCAGCATGACGGCCGAGGCGGCGACGCCGACCAGATAGGTGAACTGGGCGATGTAAAAGCCCCAGGACACGTCGCGGTTAAGCCCCGTGATCTTCATGCCGAAGGTCAACTGGTACAGCCAAAAGCCGAGGCCCAGCGCCATGACCAGGCCAAGGGCGATCAGCGTGCCCCAATAGCGGGGACTTCCTTTGAGCGCTTTTTCCAGCATGGCTTACCTCACAGGATGTAATACACGCTCGGCGAGGTGCCGGCGTCCGGTTTGCGGCGGATGGCGAAGTGTTCGCGCAGCGCCTTGCGGATGTCGGACTGCTCGTCGGACAGGTCGCCGAAGACCAGCGCGCCCTCGGCCGCTTCCACGCACACGGGCAGCTTGCCGATGGCCAGGCGCTCGGCGCAGAAGTTGCATTTTTCCACGACGCCGCGCATCCGGGTGGGGAAGAGCGGATTGAAGCTCTTGATAAAGGGTCGCGGGTCCTGGAAGTTGAAGCTGCGCGCGCCGAACGGGCAACCGGCCATGCAGTAGCGGCAGCCGATGCAGCGGTGGAAGTCCATCATGACGATGCCGTCGGGGCGCTGGAAGGTCGCCTGGGTCGGGCAGACCTTGACGCACATGGGGGCTTCGCACTGGTTGCACAAAAGCGGAAACTGCCGGTGCTCGATTTCTTCGGACAGGTAGTGGCCGTGCTCGGTGGGGAAGGTCTCTTCGTAGTTTGCTCCCCAGAACCACTTGATTTCCTTGGGGCCGGCGATGTCGGGCACGTTGTGCTCGGTGTGGCAGGCCTTACGGCATTTGGCGTTTAGTTCCGGGGTCATCTTGGCGGTGAAAATCGCCATGCCCCAGTGTTTGGCCTTGAGGCCCTCTTCGAAGTTGGCGACCGTGGGCACGCTCTCGGCGAACGCCGGGGCGTCGCCGAGGAAACCGAGCCGGGCGGCGCCGATCCCCATGGCGGAGACGGCGGCCAGCTTCAGAAACTCTCGTCTGTTGCTTTTCATGGTAAGGTCCCCTTGAGTGGTGGTGTCGCCGACGCCGGCCTAGTGCCCGCCCGTGGCCGCTTGCGCGACGGGGGGAATGGGCGATTTCTGGTCCGGCGTGAGGTTGTGGCAATCCCAGCAATAGGGGGCCACGCCTACCGTGTCGTGGCAACGGTCACAGAACTTGGCCTTGTCCGGGTGGCAGGACATGCAGGTGTTGGTCAGGCTCTTGACGTATTTCTGGCCTTTGGCGTTGACGAAGATGCGGCTGCCGTCGCGAACGGCTTCGTTGCGCCATTCGTTGAGCAGCTGCATGTGCTTGTCGCGCATTTCCTGGGTCGGCAGCACGCAGTCCTTCTGATCCCTGGGCAGCTCCGGCGTCACTTCGAACTTGTGGCCCATGTTGTAGACCACGGGAACGAAGGCGAGGGCCAGGAAGAAGATAATGCCTGGTATGATATATTTGGCATTGTACATAGGTTATTCCTCCTCGTCCTCCATCCCCGGCAGGGGGTTTTGCCTGAGATCGGTGGTGCGCTTCTTCTCGCCGTCGAGGATGATCGCGTTGCCCACCAACTCATGCAGGCCGGAGACGCCGACGCCCGGAGCCCAGTAGTCGCACAGGGGCGGCAGGGTGGCTCGGTCGATGGCGCAGACGCAGGCCAGGTTGTTGACGCCGTGGCGATCGCGCACATACTTGACCGCGTTGCCCCGGGGCAGGCCGCCGCGCAGGCGCGTTTCGGTGAACTCTTCGTTGTTGAGGCCCGCGCCGCCGCCGCAGCAGAAGGTCTGCTCGCGGATGGTGTTCTCGGGCATTTCGTAGAAGTACCGGCAGACGTTTTTGAGCACGTAGCGGGGTTCTTCGAACAGGCCCATGCCGCGGGCAGGGTTGCAGGAGTCGTGGAAGGTGGTCTTGAAGTTGTCGTTGCGCGACGGATCAAGGTTGAGCTTGCCGTGCTTGATCAGGTCGGCGGTGAACTCCGCGATGTGGAGCATCTTGGTGCCGGCGGCGGCGTCGAACTTGGTGCCGGTGATGGGGGACACCGGGGTTTCCAGGAAGTCGGCCGGGCCGTTCATGGTGGACATGTACTGGTTGATCACGCGCCACATGTGGCCGCACTCGCCGCCAAGGATCCATTTGGCGCCCAGGCGCTCGGCCTCGGCGTACATCTTGGCGTTGAGCTTTTTCATCATCTTGTCCGAGGTAAAAAGGCCGAAGTTGCCGCCCTCGGAAGCGTAGGTGCTCCAGGTGACGTCAAGGCCGAGGTGCTCGAACAGGATCAGGTAGCCCATGTAGGTGTAGATGCCCGGGTCGGCGAAGATGTCGCCGGACGGCGTGATGAAAAGGATTTCGCAACCCTTCTTGTTCACGTTGGGCCGGATGCGCTTGCCGGTGATTTCCTCGATGTCGTCACAGAGGAAATCCATCATGTCCTTGTAGGCGTGGGGCTGGATGCCGAGGTGGTTGCCGGTGCGGTTGCAGTTGGCGGCCGGTTCGAGGATCCAGTTGATGTTGCAGCCCACTTCGTGGAGCAGCTCGCGGGCCATCATGGTGATTTCGGCGGTGTCGATGCCGTAGGGGCAGAAAAGCGAACACCGGCGGCATTCCGTGCACTGGTAGAAGTACAGGAACCATTCCTTGATGACGTCTTCCTCGAGCTTGCGGGCGCCGGCCAGCTTGCCGAGCACCTTGGCCGCGGCCGAGAACTCGCCGCGATAGATGGAGCGCAGCAGTTCCGCGCGCAGCACCGGCATGTTCTTGGGGTCGCCGCCGCCGATGAAGAAGTGGCACTTGTCGGCGCAGGCGCCGCAGCGCACGCAGATGTCCATGAAGATCTTAAACGAGCGGTACTTCTTGAGCTTCTCGCGGAACTTCTCCATGACGATGCGCTGCCAGTCGGGCGGCAGCTTCCAGTCGTCGTCGGTGGGAGACCACTCGCGGGGGTTGGGCATCCCCAGGTACTTGAGGATTTCGGGCTTGCCCGGGTAGCTGAAGTTGCCCGGTTTAAAAGCCGTCTTGGTGTCCATCCACGACTTGACGGGCGTGGTGTAGTTGATCTTGATCAGTTCTTCCGGTGGCGGATACTTGGCCATGGTCTATCCTCACTTCTCTCCAGAAATGGTAAGGTTGCGCCCGCTTTAGGCTTTCTTTTCCACGGGCAGGCCGGCTTCGATCATCTTCTCGCGGAAGTCGTCCTCGTAGGCCGCGTAGGAGTGCGGCTTGATGGACGGATCGTTCCAGGGGTTCACCCACATGGCCCGGCGGCTCATGTTGGGCACAACACGGGTGGGCGAGAGGAAGACGCCGCCCATGTGCATGAGCTTGGAGAAGGGAAAGTAGATGAAAAGCGCGCACACGAGCGTCAGGTGGGCATAGACCGAGGGATCGATGGCCGCCTTGGGCATGTGCGGGTGCAGGGTGACGATGCCCATGGCCAATTCCTTGACCGCGATGACGTCGACCTTGACCACGTAGCGCATCCACACGCCGGTGATCACGATGCCAAGCAGCAGCAGCAGGGGGAAGTAGTCCTGCATGAGCGTGATGTAGCGCACCTTGCCGTCGAACACCCGGCGAGCCAGGAGGAAGCCCAGGCCGACGAGGATGAGCACGTCGGACTGGTACATCACCGGCAGGCCGATCTGGAGGATCGAATCCATGAACTCGGCGATGTGGACCGGATAGGGCACCGGCGCCATGAAAAAGCGCAGATGGCGCACCAAAATGAGCAGGAAGCAGTAGTGGAAGATCAAGGCGAACAGCCACAGGGATTTTTCCGAGCTGTAACCGACCTTGGGGCCTTCCTGCTGGAGCTTCACCGACGTGTTGCGGAACAGGGACCGGAAGCACAGGACTTCCAGGACCATGCGCATGAACACGCCCTTTTTGTCATACGGGTTGTCCCAGGGGCTGAACTTGATCCAGGGCAGCGATTTCTGCTGACCACCGGTGGTGGGAATGCAAAACGGGATGGGGCTTTTGGCCCAATCCACGATCCGCATGGTGAATCCCACCAGGAAAATGATGATTGCGATGTACGGGAGCACGATCCCGAACAGCGCACCCATCCCCATCCCCACGCCCAACCACGGGATGACGATGAGCGCCAGTACCGCGAGAAAGGAGTAAAACGCTGCCATGTACCCTCACCTCGTTAAAGGTTTCCCCATTGACGCCTACTTCTCCTCCCCTCCCTCGGCGGAGAGGTCGCAGACGAGATTGGCCCGTTTAAGGAGCCGGTCGTACTGTTTCTTGATTTGGTCGATGCGAAGCGCCGCGAGCTTTTCCCGGCACTGGCAGTAGATGTCCATGGCGAAAAGGGCCAGCACGTCGATGGCGGACTCCAGGGCCAAGAGCTCGATGTAGAGCCCGTGCTCCACGATCTTGTCCCACAGCGTCTCGCGCACCGCCTTTTTGAGCAGGAAAATAAACGCCGTGGCCTGGGACGGCGTGAAGTCCTGGATGGCCCGCACCCGCACGATCTCGTCGAGGTAGGGGCCGAAGGTCTCGACGTCGGGCGCTTGGCCGCAGGTGCCCAGTCCCACCACGATGCCCCGCATCCCAGCCTCGAACCGGTGACGCACCGGATTGGCGAAGGGGTCGTCGCGTTTTTTCCACAGCACGGCCGTATTCTCGGAGTAGGTGCCGAGAATCAGGTCGAACCAGGCGTCAAGGACGGCCTGCTGGTCGAGGACGAGATGATCCACCAATTTCAGCATGAAATGTACCTTTCTTCACAATCGCTTAACAGGCTGGTTCCTTACCAGAAAAACGCAAATTGTAAAGGACGGAATTCCCCCGGTCCGGGCGGAAATCGCCTTGAATTCCCGGCCTGTTGCCGGTCTGTGGCGCTTTTGCTAGGCTTGGAAAAAAGCGAGCCGACATGCACACCACTGCCGCCCACGTCGATATCCTGCGCGCCGCCGCCGCCTTTTCTTCCATCGAACGCTACAACGGGACCATGCCCAAAAGGCAGGCCCTGCATTACGACAAAACGCGGCTGGCGGAGCTCGAAGATGCCGGATTTCTGGAGCGGGTCAAGCTCTCATTTCCCTGCGGCAAGGACGTCGAAGGCTGGCGCATCACGACCGGCGGCCGCTTCGCCCTGGCCGGCGAGGATGCGGCAAGCTCCCTGGAGCCCGAGCATCTGCGCATCCTTTCCGACGTTTACCACTACTCCAAGTTGTCGAAAAACCGGGGCATGATGCCCAAGGAGCTGGCCGGGGAGTTCGACGGGGACGACGTGCGCGACCTGTTCATGCATGGCTATCTGCTGCGCATTAATCTCAAAGGCACGGTCAAAGCCAAGGGCTGGGTGGTGTCCCAAAAAGGCCTGGACGCCCTGCGTCGGGCCGGCGACCGTGCGCCGACCTGCGGCGAGGACCGGTCCTGAGATATTTGCCCGGCCATTGCTGTAAATATATTGAAATTATTGAGAATATCTGTTTCGCAGAGGGCCTGGAGGCTAGAATTCGCCCCGCGCCCCGGCCTCGGACGGCTGCGGCGGACGCCAGGACAGGCGCACGTCAATGCCTTCCCGGTCGGGCCGTTTGGTGGCCTTGATCTCCACGTCGAGCATCACGGCCGGGGACAGTTCCACCGAGACCCGCCCGGCCGCCAAGGCCAGGCTGCCGGCCCGCAGTTCCCGGGCCATGGTTTCGAGTCTGGCCGCCGCCTCCCACACGCCCATGACGCCGCCCAAACGGGCCGTGCGCGTTTCCATGTCGCCTCCCCGGCCGCCTGAAGGCGGCCTTGACCCCGGCTAGCAGTCCCGTGTGACCGGGGCGGGGCGGTCTGGCGTCCGGTCGCCGACAAGGCCGTGCCGGCTGCGTGTCGCGTCCCGGGGAGAACCGTAGGCAAGTGGAGATGGGCCGGCCAGTTCGCGGTTTGCGGCGTCCTACCCTTCGGGGCCGGCGGTCTGGAGCGCCCGGGCCAGCAAGCCCTCCATGGCCGCGGCCACGGCCAGCCGCTTGACGGCCAGCCGGTCGCCGGCGAACTGGAAGCGCTCGACATCGGTGAAATCCGGGCCTTCCCAAGCCATCCAGACCGTGCCCACCGGCTTTTGGGGCGTGCCGCCGGACGGGCCGGCGATGCCGCTTATGGCGATGGCGGCGTCGGCGCGCAGCACCCCGCGCGCTCCCCGGGTCATGGCCAGCACGCTCTCGCGGCTGACCGCCCCCTTGGTGTCCAGCACGGCCTGGGACACCCCCAGCACGTCGCGCTTGATGCCGTTGGCATAGGCCACCACCGCCCCGGCGAACCAGGCCGAAGCCCCGGGCGCGTCGGTGAGCACGCTGGAGAGCAGTCCCCCGGTGCACGACTCGGCGCAGCCCAGCAGCCACCCCCGGGCGGACAGGGCCTCGCCCAGGCGCAGGGCCAACACTCGCAAGGTCTCTTCCATAAGGCCAACCTCCCCTCGATCATGGGCGGATTAGCGGATTTTTCGCCGCCTGTCACCGAGGGCGCGGCCAGAGCTTGTTGCCAAAATTGGCAATTTGCCGGGGATTCGTCTGGGGCGTGCTTCCCAGGCCGGCTGTCTCGACCGGATGGGCCGTTCCGACAAGACCGACCGTCCCGACGAATCCGGCCCGGCCGTCCGAGCCGGTCGGCCAGGCCCCGGCCCGACTTGACGCGGGAAACGCCGGACGCGTACAGGCAAGGCCGACGGAAACGACAAGGAGCCAGCCATGCTTGATCTGAAATTTCTGCGCCAAAACCCCGAGGCCGTGGCCGCCGGCCTGGCCCGGCGGCGCTTTCCCTTTGACCTCGACGCGTTTCTCGCCCTGGAAGAACGTCGGCGGGCCTGCATCACGGCGGCCGAGCAGAAAAAAAGCCAGCGCAACGCCGCCTCGGCCGAAGTGGCCAAGGCCAAGCGGGCCGGCGGCGACGCCTCGGCCGCCCTGGCCGGCCTGGGGGCGCTGTCCGACGAGATCAAGGCCCTGGATGAGGACGCCAAGGCCATCGACGCCGAGGTGGCGGCCCTGCTCCTGGGCGTGCCCAACCTCCCCCACGCCACAACCCCGGACGGGGCCAGCGAGGCCGACAATCCCGAGGTGCGCCGATGGGGCCAGCCTCGTGAATTCACTGATTTTCCCCCGCGCGAGCATCAGGACGTGGGCGCGGCCCTGGGCCTGGACGCCGAGCGGGCGGTCAAGCTGTCCGGGGCGCGCTTTGTGGTGCTGCGCGGCGGGCTCGCCCGGCTGGAACGCGCCCTGGCCGCCTTTATGCTCGATCTGCACACCGGCTCCCACGGCTACGTCGAGGTGGCCACGCCCTACATCGTCACCGACGAATGCCTGGTCGGCACGGGCCAGTTGCCCAAGTTCGCCGAAGACCAGTTCAAGATTGAAGGCCGCGCCGCGTATTTGATTCCCACGGCCGAGGTGCCGGTGACCAACCTCCACCGGGGCGAGGTGCTGCCCGAGTCGGTCCTCCCCCTGGGCTACACCTGCCACACCCAGTGCTTCCGCTCCGAGGCCGGCTCCTACGGCAAGGACACCAAGGGGCTCATTCGCCTGCACCAGTTCGGCAAGGTGGAGCTGGTGCGCTTTGTCCACCCGGACACGTCCTACGACGAACTGGAAAAGTTGACGAACCAGGCCGAGGCCGTGCTGCAGGCCCTGGAACTGCCGTATCGCGTGGTGGCCCTGTGCGCCGGCGACATCGGCTTTTCCTCGGCCAAGACCTATGACCTGGAAGTCTGGCTGCCGGCCCAGGGCAAGTATCGCGAGATTTCCTCGTGCTCCAATTTCGAGGACTTCCAGGCCCGGCGGGCCGACATCCGCTTCAAGCCCGAGGGCGGCAAGAAGACGGCCTACGTGCATACCTTGAATGGCTCGGGCCTGGCCGTGGGCCGGACCATGGCCGCCATTTTGGAAAATGGCGTCCAGGCCGACGGCTCGGTGGTTTTGCCCAAGGCCCTCGTGCCCTACATGGGCGGCCTGGAAGTTCTGGAACCGGAGGGGAAACGGGCATGATGACCGAGGAACAGCGCAAACAGTTCTGGGGCGAGGTCAAGCGCGGGCTGCTCATCGGCGGGGCCGTGGGCGTGCTGGGCGGGCTTTTTTTCATGGACATGCGCCGGGGCCTGGCCCTGGGGCTCATCGGCGGCTTTTTCGCCGTGCTCACCCGCCGCTCCATCGAGAAGCGTCGGGGCCGGTAGCCGGCCGCCAGCACCGGACAGCAAAAGGCCCGCTTCCCCAAGGGAGGCGGGCCTTTCACATGGCGTGGCAAGCAAGCGGCCGGCCGGGGCTACTCGTCCTCGACCAGCACCAGCTCCCGGCCTTCGCCGGGGTAGATGCGCCGTTCGGCCAGCGGCGTCGGGGTCGGGGCCGGCCACTTGCCGGGCTGGGGCTCGGCCCCTTCCTTGGCCGTGGCCGAGGGATGGCGGTCGGCCATGATGGGGTGGGAGCTTACGTCCACCCCGGGCACCGGACAGCTGAACTCGATGGCGATGTTGTTGGGGTCAAAGGAATAGACCGAGAAGATAAAGCCGTGGTCAATGACCTCGGAAACCCAGAAGCCGGCCGCTTCCAGCCGGTCTTTCACGTCCCACAGGTCGTTGCGGTCGCGCACGCCGATGGACACGTGGTCAAAGGCGAAAGGCCCCTTGACCGGCACGCCGTGGTCCTTGGGCGCGATGGGTTCCACACTCGGCCATTCGAAAAAGGCGAGCATGTCCGTGGGGGAAATCTCCAGGAAATAATGCCGGTAGCCCGGACGCCCCAGGCCGGCCACCAGACGCAGGCCGAGCAGATCGCGCCAGAAACGGATGGTGGCGTCCATGTCGGCCGTGGCCATGGCCAGGTGGTTGATGCCGGTGTAGCGCATGGCGTTTCCCCCTTGGGCGCGGGACAAGGTTACTGCGTATCGATGCCGAGGCTTTGCGGATAGAATTCGCCCTTGAAAACCAGTTCGGCCGCGCCGCGCAGATAGGTCTTGCCGTCGCGCAAAATCACGCCCAGCACCTCGCCGCCGGTGGTGGTGATGTCGGTCTCCTCGCCGGTCATTCCCAGTTCCCGGGCCACGATGGCCGAGGCGACCGCGCCGGTGCCGCAGGCGTAGGTCTCGTCCTCCACGCCGCGCTCGTAGGTGCGCAGGGACAGCGTGCCCTTTTCCTCGGAACTGATGAAATTGACGTTGGTGCCGGCCGGGGCGAAGTACTGGTGCTGGCGGATGGCCCGGCCGAGCTTCCAGACGTCGACGAGCTCCAGGTGGTCCATGACGGCCACGGCATGGGGCACGCCGGTGTTGACGAAATGCAGGTGGAAGGGCCGGCCCTCGACCTCGATGTCGATGGCCATGCGCAGGTCCTTGGGCGGGGTGAGCTGCACCGTCACCTGATTGGAGTCGGGATCGACCTCGGCCTCGATGGGGCCGGCGTCGGTGCCGAAAACGTGCCGGGCCGGGGCGATGCCGAGCATCCAGGCCAGCCGGGCGGCGCAGCGCGAGCCGTTGCCGCACATCTCGGCCCGGGAGCCGTCGGCGTTGAAGAAATGCCAGATATAGGCCAGGCCGGAACCTTCCGGGGCGTGGTCGAAAAAGATCATGCCGTCGGCCCCGACGCCAAAGGCCTTGCGGCACACCGGCAGGACCAGATCGGGCATGGCCGCCGGATCGACGCCGAGCACGCGGTTGTCCACGCACACGAAATCATTGCCGCAGCCCTGCATCTTGAAAAACGGAACGGATTCGCCGCAAACGGCCTCAATGTCCATGCCTCACTCCTTGCAAGGAAATGCCGTCAGGCTAGCAGATCGTCCCGCGCCCGTCGAGGGGCGCACGACGGGCCGGGCGGGCGCGTTTCCCGGCTTCCGGGGTGGGCCACCTGTCCGTCGCCCGGCTTCGCCGCGTACCGCCGGTTTGTTGCCCGGCCTTGTCGGCATCCGGCAAGCCGGACGGCGAGCGGCCCGGCGGCTGCCCGGTACGTTCCCGCCAAGCGATGCTTAGAAGTCCGGCACGGCCCGGGTCCACAGGCGCAGGGCGTTGACCAGCCACACGGCCTCGGCACGCAGGAGGTCGGCCGGCGTCAGGCGCGCCTCGGCCACCACGCCCCGGGCCAGAAGCCGCGCCCGGTACGTGCCGGACAGCAGGCCGCATTCGGCGGCCGGGGTGAGCAGCCGGCCGTCCAGGCGTACGATGAGGTTGGCCCGGCAGCTTTCGGTCACCTCGCCCAGGGTGTTGCACAGGACCACGTCGTCGCGGTCCGGCCGGGCGGCCAGGGCGGCGTCGTAGCGGGCGCGGCGGGTGGTCTTGTGGAAAAGGGTCGGATCGGCCGGGTCCACGGGTTCGGGACACAGGCCCAACCGGGCCGGCCGCCCCAGCCGGGCGGGCAGGGGATGGCGGGTGACGGCCACCTCGCCCGTCGGGGACAGGGTCAGGCGCAGCCGGGCCCGGCCGGGCTGCCGGG
>DLGG01000058.1 GCA_002482565.1 Solidesulfovibrio magneticus | reverse complement strand
CCCCGCCTCGGCCAGCTACACCGTCAAGGCCGGCGACACCCTGCACGCCATCGCCCGGGCCAACGGCCTTGATCCCAAACAGGTCATGGCCGCCAACGGGGGCAAGACCACCCTGCGGGTAGGCGACAAGATCAACCTGCCCGGCAAAGCCGCGCCTGCCCCGGCCCAGGTCGCGGCAGCGCCCCAGGCTCCGGCCCCCAAGGGCACGCCCCAACCAGCCGCCGCCAAAACCTTCGGCCAGCCAGCACCAGCGCCGGCCGCCTCCAAAGCCTTCGCCCAGGCCGCGCCCCAGCCGGCCGCCGCCAAACAGCAAGCCGCCGAAAAACAAACCAAGCCCGCCGGCAAATCCGTCAACTACAAAGTTGGTCCCGGCGACACGCTGTGGGGCATCGCCAAGAAATTCAANNTCGCTCATGGCCTGGAACAACATCAAAAGCGGCGGCGCGCTCCAAGCCGGCTCGCAATTGACCATCCACAGCCAGTAGCCCGCCACGACGACATCTCGCTGTTCCGGCGGCCCTGGCGACCGGCCAGGGCCGCCTTGTCCGCGCCTTGTCTCAGTTTCGGCCCCATGTTGGCCGCACGCCGGTCGCGCGGCCCTGCCCTGGTCTTCTGCGCCAAAATCCCCTGTGGCCCGTCCCAGGACAGCCCTGCCGCCGCCTTGCCCCCCTGGCCGAAAACGTCAGCCCCCTACCGCCTTCCCGATCGCTTCACCGGTTCGTCGGGCATTCCCGGGTGCTACGAGATTGCATCCAAACGGTTGCCGCGCTCCTGGTTGTCGGCGTGCCCACGGCGTGTTCCTGGCTCTGGCCAACGCTTCGCCTGCGCTTGGCCCGTCATGCTCCTTCACGCAGGACAAGACCGTAATCGCGCGGCAGGCTGCCTGACAGGCGGCCAATGCCGGCGCGTGGCGGCGTCCCCCGGCAGGGCTGCCAGGGCAGTGAACCAGGAAACGGACAACGGCTGCGGGAGGTGCCCTAGACGGGGGAAATTGCCGTGCCTTGAGCCTGGCGGAAAAAGCAAAGGGCGCGTCCTTGCGGACGCGCCCTTTGTCAGGTCGAGAGAATCTGACGCTATTGAAGCTGGACGGTCTTGCCGCCGCCGCCCTGGGTCGGACGCGGCCCCAGGATGGCGTCGTTGACGATCTCCACCCGGGCGGCTTCCTGCAGGGTCTGCAGGTAGGCGCGGAAGAGCTCGGTCTGCTTGGACTGGGTCAGCGTGGCCACCCAGCGTTCCTTTTCCTTGTCCCACAGCGAGGCCTCGGCCGGCACGGTCTTGTCCAGGCCGGCGACGACATAGGCCCCGGACACGCCAAAGGCCGTCTTGAACCAGCCCGGCCCCTTGGCCTCAAACGCCGTCTGGGCCAGCACCGGCGACATGCCAAGGCCGGGGATGAAGCCCTGGCGGGTGAACGGCGCGGAGGTCTGAATCTTGTCCTTGTAGTCGGCCAGGACCTTTTTGAGGCCGTCCTCGGTCTCCATGGCCTTGGCCGTTTCCTCGGCCTTGGCCTTGGCCAGCTTCATGGCCTCTTCATCGGTCAGGCGGCTCTTGATGACGTCCTTGACGGCCTCCAGGGGCTCGAAACCGGGCTCCTTGACGTCGGCGGCCCGCACCACCACGAAGCCGTCCTGGGTGGACAGGGGCGCGTCGGCGGTCTGGCCCTTTTTGAGGGCGAAGATGGCTTCCACGGCCGGCTCGGACAGGCCCAGCTCGGCCGGGGGGGCGTCCTTGGCGAAAAAGGCCGAGGTCTTGACGGCCAGTTTCTCGGCGGCCACGGCGGCCTCCAGGGGTTCGCCCGAGGACAGCTTTTCCTGGATCACGTCCAGGGACTTGGTCAGCTTGTCGGCGGCGCGCTGTTCGGCCAGATCGGCCCGGATTTCGTCCTTGACCTCGGCCAGGGCGCGCTGGCCGGCGGCCTGCTTCTCGCCGCCCTGGACGAGGTGCAGCCCCAGGCTCGTACGCACCGGGTCGCTGACTTCATCCTTTTTGAGCGCAAAGGCCTTTTCCTCGAAGGGCGCGAATTCCTTGGGCAGGCTGCCCTTGGGCAACCAGGCCCAGTCCTCGCCGATGATGCCGTCGGAATTGGCCGGGTCCTTGGGAATGAGCGTGGCGAAGTCCTTGCCCTTGCGCACGTCGTCGGCCATGGCCGCCAGGCGCTTTTTGGCCGCGTCCACCACTTCCTGGGGGGCGTCGGGGGGCAGCATCATAAGGATGTGGCGCACGCGCACCTGTTCGGGGCGCTCGTACTTCTTCTGGTTGGCCTTGTAGTCGGCCTCGATGTCGGTGTCGCTGACCTCGGCCGGCTTGGCCATGGCCTTGGGCGTGAACTCCACGAAGTCGATCTTGACCTGGGCCGGCGTGGCGAATTCGTCCTTGCGCGCCTCGTAATACTTGGCGATCTGCTCGTCGGAGATGGCCACGCCCTTGGTGAAGTCGGCGGCGGCAAAGGGGATGTACTTGATGATGGCCTGTTCGCGCATGAAGTCGAAGATGGACCGGGCCTCGGATTCGGCCACCTGGGCCGGCAGGCCGACAAAGGCGGCCAGCTTTTCCAGCAGCAGCTGCTGGCGGAAATCGGCCTCGAACTCGCCGGGGCTGACGTCGTTGGCCTTGAGCAGGTTTTCGTAGCGCTTGGCGTCGAACTGCTTGGACTCGTTCTGGAAGGCCGGAATCTTGGCGATCTCGGCGCGCAGTTCGTCGGCGGTCACGGCGATGCCCAGGGTCTTGGCCTGGTCCTCCAGCAGTTTGGTGGTCACCATGTTGGTGAAGACCTGCCAGCGGAAGCCGCCGTCCTGCAGATCCTTGTCCGTGACGTTGGGATTCTTGTTTTTGACCAGGCGCAAATTCTCCTGGTACTGCTTTTCATAGTCCTTGATCAGGATCGGCTGGTCGTTCACCGTGGCCAGGACCGTGGCCCTGTCGCCGTTGAAATTGCCCACGCCCCAAAAGACGAAGACGATGATGATAAGACCGAAGACGATCTTGATGCCCCAGGATTGGGCATATTTCCGCATGGGATCAAGCATGGATTCTCCTTGGCTCGGGGCGTCGCGCGCTAGGCCTGGGCCTTGCGCGCCTGGTTGAGCAGGCCGCCGGCTTTGATGATGTCGAGTTCCTTGGCGGTCAGGTCGTTTACGACCATGACTTCGCCCACGCCGGCCACGGTCATGGGACAGGGCTGGCCCGGGGCGATGGCGGCGGTTTCGAGGCGGATGTCGGCTCCGGCCGGGATGCGGTCGTAGTCGGCCTTGTCCACGAGCAAAAGCGGCAGGATGCCGAAGTTGACCAGGTTGGCCCGGTGGATGCGGGCCAGGGACTTGGCCACCACGGCGGCCACGCCGAGGTAGCGGGGGCCAAGGGCGGCGTGTTCGCGGCTGGAACCCTGGCCGTAGTTTTCGCCGCCAAGGATCACGCCCTTGCCGAGCTTTTTGATGCGCGACACGAAGTCGGCGTCCACCCGGCTGAAGATGTATTCGCTGATTGCCGGGATGTTGGAGCGCAGGGCCGTGATCTGGGCCCCGGCCGGCAGGATGTGGTCGGTGGTGATGTCGTCGCCGACCTTGAGCGCCACGGGAGCCTCGATGGCGGCCGGCAGCGCGCCAAAGGGCGGCAGGGGGGCGATGTTGGGGCCGCGCTGGATGGCCACGTCCGAACCGTCGGCCGGGGGCGTCAGGAACAGGTGGCGGATGCTGGGGACCTCGGCCGGGAACTCGGCCTTTTGCGGGGCCTCGCCCCAGGTGGCCGGATCGGTGAAGGCCCCGCGCAGGGCGGCCATGGCCGCCGTTTGCGGGCTGACCAGATAGACCTGGCCGTCCTGGGTGCCGGAGCGGCCTTCGAAGTTGCGGTTAAACGTCCGGGCCGACACGCCGCCCGAAGTGGGCGAGCCGCCCATGCCGATGCACGGGCCGCAGGAACACTCCAGCAAGCGCGCGCCGGCGTCCAGCAGCGGATCGATGAGGCCCTCGGCGGCCAGCATCTTGAGCACCTGCTTGGAGCCCGGGGAGATGAGCAGGTCCGTGGTCGGATCGATGCGCTTGCCGGCCAGGATCTGGGCCACGGCCTTGAGGTCGGCGTAGGAGGAGTTGGTGCACGAGCCGATGCAGACCTGATCGACCTTCATGCCGGCCAGGTCGGCGATGCGCACCATGCGGTCGGGCATGTGGGGCGCGGCGGCCAGGGGCTCCAGGGCGGACAGGTCGATCTCCACCACCTCGTCGTAGGCGGCGTCGGGGTCGGCGGTGAGCGGCACGTAGTCCTCGGGCCGGCCCATGGCCGTGAAAAAGGCCTTGGTGACCTCGTCGGACGGGAAGATCGAGGTGGTGGCCCCAAGCTCCGCGCCCATGTTGGTGATGACGGCGCGCTCGGGCACGGACAGGGTGGCCACGCCAGGCCCGGCGTACTCCATGACCTTGCCCACGCCGCCCTTGACGGTGAGCTTGCCCAAAAGATGCAGGATGACGTCCTTGCCCGTGGCCCAGCCCGGAAGTCGGCCGGTCAGGTGGATCTTGACCACCTTGGGCATGGCGATGACGTAGGGCTCGCCGGCCATGGCCAGGGCAACCGACAGGCCGCCGGCGCCCATGGCCATGGAGCCCACGCCGCCGGCCGTGGGGGTGTGGGAGTCGGAACCGACCAGGGTCTTGCCCGGCTTGGCGAAATTCTCCAGGTGCAGCTGGTGGCAGATGCCGGTGCCGGCCGGGGAGAAGGTGATGCCGTATTTGGCGGCCACGGTGCGCAGGTAGGCGTGGTCGTCGGGGTTGCGGAAGCCCATTTGCAGGGTGTTGTGGTCCACATAGCTCACGGACAATTCGGTGCGCACCCGGGGCAACCCGATGGCCTCGAACTGGAGATAGGCCATGGTGCCGGTGGCGTCCTGGGTCAGCGTCTGGTCGATGCGCAGCGCAATCTCGCCGCCCGGGATCATCTCGCCGGAAACAAGGTGGTCCTTGATGATCTTCTGGGTCACGTTGAGGGCCATGGGGGAGTCCTTTTTGTCTGGGGGAAAAGAGAAAAGTCCGCCCTGCATGCCTCCCCCCGCCGCTTTAGTCAAGTGGCGCGCGCGGTAGCGTCAGTCCGCTTGCGGCCTTGACGCGGGCGCTTTCCCGGCGCACATAGGCAGCATCCCGAAAAAGGAGGGAGACATGGATTTCAAAGACGTCATGACGGCCCGCCGGGCCATCAATTTCTTCGACACCGAGGCCGACGTGCCCGAGGATACCCTGAACGCGCTGCTTGAGACAGCCGCCCGCTCGCCGTCGAGCTTCAACCTTCAGCCCTGGCGGGTGGCCGTGCTGCGCGATCCGGCCCAGAAAGCCAAGCTGCGCGCCCTGGCCTGGGACCAGCCCAAGGTCACTGAGGCCCCGGTCATCCTGCTCTTTTTGGCCGACCGGGAGGCCTGGAAGATGTATTCGCCGTCCTTCGAGCGCCAGTTCTCGTACCTGATGCAGTCCGGGGCCTACACCCCCGAGCAGCGTGGCGAATTCGCCGGGGCCACGGAAAGCCTCTACGGCGCGACCCCGGACAAGGCCCTGGCCTTTGCCGTCAAGAACACGGCCTTTTTCGCCATGTCCTTCATGTACGCCGCCGCCGACGCCGGCTACGCCACCCATCCCATGGACGGCTTCGATCACGACGCGGTCAAGGCGGCCTTTGGCGTGCCAGACCAGTTTTGGATTCCGCTCATCATGGCCGTGGGCCGGCTGCGCCCCGGCGTCGCCGTCTCTCCGCCCAAGTGGCGGTTCCCGGCCCAGGACATCCTTTTCACGCTCCCGGAAACCTAAAGGAGGTTCCCATGCCGCATTGTCGTAGCATCCTCGCCGCTGCCCTGGCCGTCCTGGTCCTGACGGCCGTGGCGGTCTCGGCCCAGGCCGGACCGGCGTCACAGCCGGCCAATGCCCTGCTGCTTGGCGATAAGGGCCAATCGGCTCCGGCAACGGCCGGCCCGGTCGGCGGTCTGCTTTTGCTGGCTGCCGCCGAGGCTCCGGCCCAGGCCGACGCCCCGGCCGCCCCGGTCAAGCCCGAAACCAAGCCCGAAGCCGGGCCGGTGGTGGACGGCGCGACCCTGGACCCGGCCCACACCTCGACCACCTTCTGGATACGCCACATCGTGGCTCCGGTGGCCGGCCGGTTCAACGCCGTGTCCGGCGTCGTCGCCATCCCGCCGCGCAAGCCGGCCGAGGGGCGCGTCGCCTTTAGCGTCAAGACCGACAGCGTGGACACGGGCGTGGCCGCCCGGGACAAGCACCTGCGCACGGCCGAGTTCCTGGATACGGCCGCCTACCCGGAAATGCGGTTTGAAAGCAGCCGCATCGTCTCGGCCGGCACGCGGCTGGCCCGGGTCACGGGCAAGCTGACCATCAAGGACGTGACCAGGGAGGTGACCATCCCGGTGCGCCTGCTCGGGATAAGGCCCCATCCCATGATGCCCTGCGTGGACGTCGCCGGCTACGAAGCCCAGCTGACCATCAATCGCCTGGATTACCACGTGGGCACGGGCAAGTACTTCAAGATGGGGGCGGTGGGCGACGCCACGGACATTCGCATCGCCGGCGAGACCCTGGCCGCCCGGCCGGGCTGCGTCCAACCGGCCAAGGCCGGCGAGTAGGCAAGCCGTTTCGCCGCGCTCGGGCAGGGGCCGGGAAACCGTGTTGCCCGGCCCCGCCGATGCCCCGGGGCTGGCTTGAAGCCGGCCTGGGAACAGCGGCTTGGGCCAAACGACCACCGCCGCCGTCCCCAAGTGGGGCGGCGGCGGTTTGCGTATTGTCCGGCCGGGCGCGGCCGGCCGAGGGGCGCGGCAAAGGTCGGCGGGCTGGCCCAGCACACTGGAAGCGGCCGGCGGTCCGGTCAGGGGCGGCCTGCCGGTTGTCAGATCAAGGGGAAAGGGGGCGGCGCGAGGCGGCGCGGCGATTCAGGCCGGTTGGTCCGGGCCGTCTTCGGCGGCCGGCGGTCCGGCCAGGGGCAGCTCCAAAATGAACGTGCTGCCGCGCCCAAGCTCGGACTCGGCCCAGACCCGGCCCTTGTAGTGCTCGACGATCTGGCGGCAGATGGCCAACCCCAGACCCGTGCCCTGGCGGCGGCCGTGTTCCTCCACGGTGTCGCCAAGCTGGGCCTGGTGGAATTTGTCGAAGATTTTTTCCAGCGATTCCCTTGGGATGCCGTGCCCCGTGTCCGTGACAACCACCCGCAGCAGGCCGTCCGCCACCGTGGCGGCGAGTTTGACCTCGCCCTGGTCGGTGAACTTGGCGGCGTTGCCAAGCAGGTTCACGAGCACCTGGGTCAGCCGGTCGGGGTCGATGTAAAGCGGCGGCAAGCCGCCCTCGATGACCATGGAAAAGCGCACCTCGGGCTTGGCCGCGAAATCGGCGCTCACGGCATTGGCCGCCCGAGTCAGGGCGGCCGAGACGTCCACCTCGGCGTCGCGCCACTGGGCCCGGCCGGACTCGATCTTGGACAGGTCGAGGAAGTCGTTGATCAGTCGTGTTAAGCGTTCGCCCTCGTTTTCGATAATGCCGAGGTTGGCGGTGATGCGCTCGGCCTGCCGGGTCAGGCGCTCGTGGCCCGGGGCGAAGGGGGCGAAGAATTTGTTGAAATCGCGGGCGATGAGCTTGGCGAAGCCCATGATCGAGGTCAGCGGGGTGCGCAGGTCGTGGGAAACCGTGGCCAGGAAGCCGGATTTGAGGCGGTCGAGCTCTTGCAGACGCTCATTGGCCGCTTCCAGTTCGGCGGCCTTGACAGCCAGACGTCCGGTGCGTTCCTTGACGGCCTCGCGCAGATGGCGGTTCAAAATCTCCAGCCGCCGTTCGGCCCGCACCCGGGCCGTGACGTCCACCACCGTGCCTTCATTATACAGCGGCTGCCCGTCGGCGTCGCGCACCATCCGGATATTGACCAGCACCCAGATGGTCTGCTTGTCGCGGCGGACGAACCGGGTCTGGAAACCGGCCACCGCGCCTTCGGCCAGAAGCTGGTCGAGGAGCCGGGCACGGTCTTTGGGGTCCTGATACAGCTCTCGGGCCAGATCGGTGATCGAGGCCATGGCCGCCTGGGGGGTGGCGTAGCCGATCATGCGGGCCAGGGCGGCGTTGGCGGCCAGCAGCCGGCCGTCAAAGGTGGTCTGGAAGATGCCCTCGGTGGCGTTTTCGAAGATGGACCGATACTTGTCCTGAGCGGCGGTGAGTTGGCGGACCATGTCCTGCATGGCGGCGGACAGGCTGCCGAGTTCGCCGCGAAGCCCCTCGGGGCGCACGGCCGTCTCGCCGCGACCGGCGGCCTCGACGGCGTAACGTTCCAGGCTGGCCAGGGGACGGATGAGCTGGCGGCGCAACACCAGGACCAAGGCGGCGGCCAGGGCGGCGTTTAAGGCCAGGATGCGCAGGCTCACCCGCCAAAGCGTCTGCCTGAGGGCGTCATCCATATAGCGCCTGGTCATCTGGACCTCGACGGCGCCGACCAGGGCGTCGCCAAAATAGACCGGCCGGCTGTCGATGATGACGTTGTCCAGGGCCGGCCTGGCCGTCACGGCCGAGGCGCGCCAGCTCCGGTCGCGGCTGCGTCCGGCCAGAAAATCGCCGTCGTCCGCTTCATAGACCACCACGGCGGCCAACCGATCGTTTTTCATGGCCGCGTCCAACAGCCGGGCAAGGTTGCCAGACTCCAGGAACCACAGCGGTTCGGCCATGTTGGCCGACAATTGTTCGGCAACGACCCGGAGATCGTAACGTAATTCGTCTTCCAGCCGCTGTCTTTCCCCATAATAGTCGATGCAGCCGAAGACGGCCAACAGCACCGTATTGACGCACACCAGCGTCATGAGCACCGCGCCGCCCACGGAGCGGGTTTGGAAGTACCGGGGAAGTTTCATTATCGTTGGCCGTTTGTCGTCCCGTGTCGTGCAGAACAATTCCTTGTCGCGGCTTAATGGGTAGCATCGCCGGTATGAAATGAAAAGCCCGGGCCGGTGAAAACCTTGCCTGGAACGTCCGGGCGCGGTATCGGTTTTCCAACGCTTATGAGTCTTTCCTCTATCCGCACGGCCGCGCTGCTTGGCGTCGAGGCCTATCCCGTGTCCCTGGAAGTCGATCTGTCGCGCCAGGGGATGCCGTCGTTTTCCATGGTCGGCCTGGCCGAGGGCGCGGTGCGCGAGAGCAAGGAGCGGGTGTTGGCCGCGCTGCGAAACGCCGGACTCAAGCTCCCGCCGGCCCGCATCACGGTCAACCTAGCCCCGGCCGACATGCGCAAGGAAGGTTCGGCCTACGACCTGCCCCTGGCCATGGCGCTTCTGGCCGCCACCGGCGCGTTTTCCCCGGAGGCCACGGCCGGCTATTTCATGGCCGGCGAGCTGTCGCTTACCGGCGAACTGCGGCCCGTGCCCGGGGTGCTGCCCCTGGCCGCCCTGGCCCGCCGGCTGGGGGCGCGAGGGCTTATCGCGCCGGCGGCCAACGCCGCCGAGGCGGCGGTGGTGGAGGGCCTCGACGTCTTTGCCCCGGCCACCCTGCTGGAGGCCCTGCACTTTTTCACTGGCGAGCAGACACTGTCGCCGGTGGCTCCCAAGCCTTTCGCCCCGGCCGCGCCCGGGCTGGAGGGATTGCTCGACTTCAGCGAGGTCAAGGGCCAGGACCATGCCAAGCGGGCGGTGGAGATCGCGGCGGCCGGCGGCCACAATCTGCTCTTTATCGGCCCGCCCGGCTCGGGCAAGACCATGCTGGCCAAGCGGCTGCCCACGGTGCTGCCGCCGCTGTCCTTTGAGGAGGCCCTGGAGGTCACGACCATCTATTCCGTGTCCGGCCGCCTGGACGGCGAGGGGCTTTTGACCTTGCGCCCGTTTCGCAGCCCCCACCACACCATTTCCGACGCCGGGCTGATTGGCGGCGGCTCGTATCCCCGGCCCGGCGAGGTGTCCATGGCCCACCGGGGCGTGCTGTTTCTGGATGAGCTGCCGGAATTCAAAAAATCGGTGCTGGAAGTGCTGCGCCAGCCCCTGGAAGACGGCAAGGTGACCATCGCCCGGGCGGCGGTGTCGCTGTCCTACCCGGCCGACGTGATGCTCGTGTGCGCCATGAACCCATGCCCCTGCGGCTATCTGGGCGACGAGCGCCATGCCTGCACCTGCGGCGAGGCCGAGGTGCGGCGCTACCGGTCGCGGCTGTCCGGGCCGCTTTTGGATCGCATCGATTTGCAGGTGGAAGTGCCGGCGGTGCCGTACAAGGAACTGCGGGCCGAGGCCTCGCCCACGACCTCGGCCACCATGCGGGAGCGGGTGCTGGCCGCCCGCGAGGTGCAGGCGGCGCGCTACGCCGGGCTGCCGTTCACGGTCAACGGGCGGCTGTCCGGGCGGCACTTGTCGGCCCATTGCCGGCTGTCGGAAGAAGGCCACGCCTTCATGGAGGGCGCGGTGCGGCGGCTGGGGTTGTCGGCCCGGTCGCATACCCGGGTGCTGCGCATCGCCCGCACCATCGCCGACCTCGACGGCGAAGCCGGGCTGCGGGTGGAGCATCTGGCCGAAGCGGTGAATCTGCGGGGGCTTGACCGGCAGCGGACGCCCTAGTCCGCCGGCTTGTCCTTGACCACCTTGGCCACGGCCCGCAGCAGCACGTCCATGTCGCAGGGCTTGGTCACGAACTCGTCCATGCCGGCGGCCAGGAAACGTTCGCGGTCGCCTTCCAGGGCGTAGGCGGTCAGCGCCACCACCGGCAAGCGCCGGTTCGTGCCCGGCACCTCGCCGTTGCGGATGTGGGCCACGGCCGTCAGCCCGTCCATCACCGGCATCTGGATGTCCATCACCACCACGTCCACCGGCTCCATGGACAACCGCCGCAAGGCGTCCTCGCCGTTGCCCGCCTCGATGACGTCGTGACCCAGCTTGCGAAGCCCCCTCGCCAGGGCCAGGCGGTTCACCGCCTCGTCCTCGACGACCATGATGCGCAGCCGCGGCAAACGCACCGGCTCGCGGCCATCGCCCTCGTCGTCGTCCGCGGGCGGACTGGCCAGCCACAGCGGCACGGCCAGATAGAACGTGCTGCCGTATTCCGGCCGGCTCTCCACCCGGATGCTGCCGCCGAGGAGCTCGGCCAGCCGGCGGGCGATGGACAACCCCATGCCCGTGCCGCCGTAGCGTTTGGTCAGCGGGTCCTCGGCCAGGACGAACGTCTCGAAGATGGCTGCCTGCTTGGCCACGGGAATGCCGATGCCGGTGTCGGAGATGGCGAACTCCAGGCACAGGCCGCTGAAATCCGACGCCACAAGCACCTGACGCTGGGCCACGGCCGCCAACGGTTCGAGGCGACGCACCCGCACCGTCACGCTGCCGGACGGGGTGAAACGGATGGCGTTGTCGATGAGGTTGGAGAGAATCTGGCGCAGCCGGAAGGGATCGCCCAGAAGCTTGTCCGGCAAGGCGCCGTCGAGATCGAAGCTAAACGACAAGCCGGCCAGGCCCGAGCGCACCGAAAACGAGCCGCGAAGGGATTCCGCCAACCGGCGCAGGCTGAATTCCCGCAGCATGGGCGACAGCGAGCCGGATTCGACGTTGGCCAGCTCCAGCAGATTGTCCACGATCTCAATGAGCTTGTCGGTGGCGTCGCGCACGGTCTGCCAGTATTCGTTCTGGCCGGCAGTGCCGCCCTCCAGCACGGCCAGCTGGGCCATGCCCAGGATGCCGTTGATGGGAGTGCGCAGCTCGTGGCTGATGTTGGCGAGAAACTGGGTCTTGGCCTCGCTGGCCGCCTCGGCCCGCCGCCGGGCCGCGATCAAGTCCTTCTCGATGCGCCGCCGGGCCGCCGCCATGCCGTAGAGCACAGCCAGCCGGCCCGTGCCGCGAATGTCCCGTTCGGCGTAGGGCCTGGGCGCGTCGGCCAACAGCAGCACGCCGACCACGCGCTGCTCGCGTCGCAGCGGCATGGCCAGAAACCGCGACACCCGCAAAAAGGCCGGGTCGGGCGGACCGTAGCCGTCGAGATCGGCGGCATGATTGACCAGCACCGGTTTGCCGGCGTTTATGGCCTCGGCAAAGGGGCCGGCGAACCGTCCGGCGTCGTCGGGAAAAAGGGTGCAGTCCTCGGGCGGCAGGGAGCGGATGGCCCCGTCGGCCGTGCCTACGGCCAGCCAGTCCAGGCGTCCGGTGGGCCGCGAGGACATGCCGATGGCTCCGATGGCGCTGCCGGTCAGCCACAGGGCATGGCGCAGTGTCCGGGCCGCCAGTTCCCGCAGATCCTGGCCGCCGCCGGCCAGATCCAGGGCCGTGCGCGACATGGCCGCGCCCATGCGCAGGGCCTGGCGCAACAGGGTCGTGGTCCGGTCCCGGCTTTGGGACAGGCGCAACAGCTCCAGGCCGTGGGAAGCGTCTTCGGCCATGCGGGTGAGCAGCCGGGTTTCTTCGTCGCCGAAATCCCGCCGCGAGACTTCGAAGATGGTGAGCGCCCCGGCCACGCGTCCGGCCTGGCGCAGGGGAAAGGAAAAGGCGCTGCGGTAGTGGCCCAGGGCCTCGGGACGGGACGGCCAGTCGCGGAAAAACGCCTCTTCGTGCATGTCGGCGACAATGACCGGCTGGCCCAGACGGATGGCCGTGCCCGTGGGACCCTGGCCCTGAATCGATTCGTCGTAGCGCAGGCCCAGGGCGTCAAGCCAGCTGCCGTCCTGTCCGGCCCAGGCCGCCACCCGCACCCGTTTGTCGGGACCGGATTCGGCCAAGCCCACCCAGGCCAGACTGTAGCCGGCTTGTTCCACCAAGATGGTGCAGATGTTTTGGATCAGGCTGTCGCGGTCGGTGGCCCGGAGCAGTTCGTGGCTGACCGCGCCCAGGGCCACCAGCCCCCGCTGGGTGCGGGCTAGTGTTTCGCTGATGCGGGCCGCCTCGGCCTCGCGGCCGGCCAGGGCCTGGCGCAATCGGAGCTGGCGGTCGGTGCAAAACCCCACCAATACCGCCGGCAGTCCCACGCAAAGAGCCAATACCGCGTAAAACAGCCGCAAGTCGCCGGGCTCCCAGACCAGCCACAGGTGCTCGCGGTACCAACCGGCCGCCAGCACCAAGGCCACGGCAAGCACCCCCGCCGTGGCCGCGCCGACCATAGGGGCGATCCAAAAGCCCTTTGCAGGGGATAGGGGACTGGGCTGCTCCACGCTTACCTCGCCAAAGTAACAGATACACTGCCTGAAAAAAAAACGGAAGCGGCTCGGCGGCATCCCTCCAGATTGGGGCGCGGCTCAAGGGACGGCCAAACGCCACGCGACGGTTGACGAAAACGCCCGGGACGGCGTATGGACATCGTCACCAATTTCACGATCGACCCGAAGGAGTAAGGCTATGAGCATGGTTTCGGAACTTATCACGAACATGGGCCATTCCACCGAACAAGGCTTCTTCGGGGTCACGGCCATCTACGTGTACATGGCCATCATCGTCACCACCGCGTTTATCCGCATCCGCCAGTTCCTGAAAGAAGACCACTAGGACGCGCCCGGCGACCGCCGGTCCGACCCGATGTTCAAGGCCGCTTCCCCTGGGGGAGCGGCCTTTTTTGGCGTTCGGCCGTCTGTTTTGTGGGCGTGGGAACGGGCAGTCCGGGCAGACGGCGCTCCCGATTGCCCTTGCTCTCCCAACCTCCCGTCCTGTCGCCCGCGACGCCCACCCCCTTTACCTTTTCTCCCTTCGAGGGGTCCGGGGGGATCATCCCCCCGGTGGGTCCAGGGCAAAGCCCTGGCCGCCGGAGGCATTCCCCCGCACCACGTCTCTAAGGGGCGACGCGGCGGGCCGTGACGGCGTAGAGCGGGTCGCTTTGCTGGTGCAGCGGCCAGAACCGGTCCCGGGCGTCGGCCGGGCGGGGCCAGCCGCGTTCGGCCAAGGTTTCGATCTGACCGAAGCCCGGCGTGGCTTCGAGCAGCCCGGCCACGAAGCCCAGGCGTTCGAACTCGTGGAGTTCACTCCACAGCCGCACGGCCTTTTGGGGAAACCAGCGGTTGGAGAAGCTGATGGCCAGCAGACCGCCCGGGGCCAACACCCGGGCCGCCTCGGCCAGTACGGAGGCCGGGGCGGCGAGATATTCCACGGACATGGCGCAAATAACGGCCGAGAAGGCGGCGTCGGGAAACGGCAGGGTCGGCTCGGCGTTGAGGTCGGCCACGACCCGTTCGGCCAGGGCCGGGTTGTCGGCCAGTTCCCCGGCGTTGAGGCCCAGGCCGGTGACCGGCCCCAGGGGAAACTCCGGCGGCAGATGGGAGAGATGGGAGGCCATGAGGTCCAGGACCGTGTCGCCGGGCCTAAGGCACGTGGCGTAGAGGGCGGTCAGGCGTTCCCGGGCCTTGGCGTCGATGTGGGGCACCAGGCGCGGGGCGGCGTAAAAGGCCGTGTCCGCACCTTCGTCGGCCCGCGACAGGTCGCCGGGTTCGGCGACAAACCGCGTGGGTTGTCCGGCAAGGCCTGTTTCGATGCCCGGGCCGTCGAGGAGCTCTTCCAGCCAGACATGCAGCGACCCGCCGGTTTCGCAAAGCTTTTCGCGAACGTCCAGGACCGTGGCCGTCAGGTGCGCCTCGATGCCGGCCAGGGGGTGGTTGCAGTCGCAGACCAGGGACGCCCCGTCGTCGGCGAGCAGGCGAAACGGGGTGCGGGTGGAGGGGTAGACCCCGGCCAGCCCTTCCAGGACGCCCTGGGGATAGAACCGGCCCGGGACCGGCGACAGGCGGCGGCCGTCCACCGGACGCGGGGCGAAGCGGCGGCGCTCCAGGGTCAGCACCTTGGCCGGGTCGCGGGCCGGCAGGTCGCGCCCGGGGACGAGGCGGGCTTCGACGGACTGGCCGACAGCCAGCCCCATGAGGCGCTGGCCGAGGTCGGCCGGGAAGATGTCGCGCCAGAAGTTGGCCTTGCGCCCGAAGTGGCGGACCGTGTGGCGGCGGCCGGCGGCTTCGTAGCGCAGTTCAAAGAGCAGATCGGCGTTGCAGTCGCGGTCGATGCGCATGGTTTTGTTCTCCTTGCAATAGCCCGGAGATAGGCACGGGGGAGGGAGGCGGCAAGGGGTTGCGCCCCGGGCGGCCTTGGGCCATGTTGGCGTCATGAAAGCAATACCGTTGTGGACGCGTCGGCGGCTGGCCTGGATCGTCTGTCTGGCGGCGTGCCTGGCCTGGACCGCCCCGGCTATGGCCGCGTCGCGCATGTCGGTGGGGCCGGCCCCGGGGCCGCGTCCGGCCGTGTCCGGGCCGGGTCCGGCCGCCCAGGCGTCGGGCGCGGCCCAGGACCCGGGCCGCGAGGTCATGCTGCAAACCATCGGCATGTTGGCCGGCCAGGGGCTGTGGCTAGGCCGCGAGGCCCTGGCCGGACTGGCCGGGCGGGCGGAAAAGCGGCTTGTCGATCGGGAGCAGGCCGGGCGCGCCCTGGCCGACATGACCCGCTACATCGACGTGACCCTGGCCGTGTTCAAGGACCGGCTCATGGGGCGGCTTGCCCCCGAGGAACGGCGCGACCTGACGCTTTTAATCGGCTACTATGAAGCTTTCCGGGAAGCGGCCGCGTCCCTGGCCGCCTATCTCGGCGGCGAAGCCGGCGGCCGGGCCGCCTACGAGACGGCCATGGAACGCCTGGGCGCGGCGCTCAATCAGATCAGCCTGGGCGGCCGGCCGGCTCCGTAGCACCGCAGCCCTGGCACATACGAGCGTAGCGTACGGGCGCGGCATGTCTTTCGGGCCTTGCCCGTGAGGCTGCGGGGGCTGTCCCAGCGCGGCTAGGCGGGGAAAATCGCCCATCTTGCCAAGGCGTCTGGAGTGTGCCACAAGCCAGATTCGGAGGCTTGGCCGCGTCTTGCGGCCTGCCCCAAGCCAGGAGATGGTTATGCGAAAACTGCTCTGTCTGTGCCTGCTGGCCGGCTTCATGGCCGCGGCCGTGGTCGCGGCGAGCGAGGCCGATGCCCGCCCGCCCTGTCCGCCGGGCTACTTCTGGGACGGCCCCCGGGGCTGCATGCCCTATCCCGTGGCCGTGCCGCCCCCGCCGCCGCCGGGCTACTACCCCTACCCCTATCCGTACCCGTACGTGCCGGCCTGCCCGCCGGGCACCTACTGGCGCGGCGGAGCCTGCCGCCCCGTGCCGCCGCCGGCCCCGGGCATCCAGCTCAACCTGCCGCCCATCTACATCGGGCCTTAGGCTCGTGCCGGCGTCCCTGCCAGGGCCGCCGCCTCAAGGGCTTTGCCCGAACGACGGCCGTCGGCTGTCCGCCTGCGTCGCGGACGGCCGGCGGCCGTTGCCGTTTGCCAGGGCAAGAGCGGTGGCGAGGGGGAGGGGAAGGGGGAATGCCTCCGGCGGCTGGGGGCCTGAGGCCCCCAGACCCCCCATCCGAAGAAATGTTCAAGGGGGGGGCGACGAGGATTGGCTCTCTGTCGTTGCCGGCCGGCCGCCGGATCAGGGCGCGTCGGCGGCGTCGGGCAGCTCGGCCAGAAGGCGGCTCAAGGGCCGGGCGTCGCAGCACAGCTTGTGAACCGGCGGCGGCG
>DLGG01000059.1 GCA_002482565.1 Solidesulfovibrio magneticus | reverse complement strand
GGCGCTGGCGCGGCGGCTTGGGCCGGCGCGTCGAACAGCGACAGATGCCCGGGCAGGGGCTTGCGGCGGGCGCTCATGCCGCCAGCTCCGCGAACCGCTCCAGAAACCGCCGGTGCGCCTCGCCGGGCGGCAGCCCCATCTGGCCGGGGTAGCGCAGCCCGATCTCGCGCAGCTCGTAGGGCTCGGGCAAAACCCAGGCACGCGACGCAGGAGGCATCAGGTACTCGACTTCGGTGGCCAGCATCCGCGTGTCGGCCTCGTGGATCTCCATGGTCGGGTGGACCGGCAGATCAAACCGCGCCGCGACGGCCTTCATCACGCGCAGCTCGATGGGCCGGTAGTCTGGCAGCATCCCCTTGAGCGGCCGCACGATGTCGTGGACGTAGGCCTCGGCCGCGTCGTGGAGCAGCCCCTGCAGCCGCAACGCCGGCGGCAGCGCCCGGGAGACGTAGAGGCAATGCTCGGCCACCGAGTAGTAGCGCCGGGAGTGGCCGGCGAACCGGCACTGGTTGGCCAGCGCGTGGGCGATGTCCTTGATGGACACCATGTCCGGCGTCGGCTCGACCAGGTCGAAAGCCACGCCGGTAAACGTCAGGGTCCAGGGGTTGCCGCTCATCTCGTTCGCCTCCTCGGGTTTCGGGTTACGCCGCATCCTCGCCGCCGCCGGCCTCCGCGCCCGGGCCGGCAACGAACTCGCGGTCGGCCGACCAGGCGTCCATCCAGTCGGCAGTCATCTCCTCCCACAGCTCCAAAAAAGCCGGCAGCTTGGCCTCATCGCCGCCCACGACCTCGATGAGTTTTGAGCCGACCAGCGGGCCGAAGTTCTCGATCTGCGCCCTAAAAAACTGGGCCCGGGCCGCCAGCCCGCGCTCGACCTCGACGCGCGGCACGAGCCGGCCCTCGAGTTTCTCGCGCCGCATTTTCGCCAGCAGCGCCTGCTCGGATTTGTGGTCCGCGTCGGCCGCCAGCCGCCGGCGCGACTCGGCGGCAAGCTGGCCGTCCTCTTCCTTGGCGGCCACGGGCAGCTTGGCGGCGTAGGCCAGCAGCACCGCCTCCTCGAACTGGCCCTGGGCGTTGGTCGGGACCATGCCGGCCTTGCAGTCATCGTTAAATTTGGTTTTCTGGACCTTGAAACCGCGCCCCTGGAGGTAGGCCAGGGCGGCGGGACGCTTGGCGAAAAGCCGCCCCTCGCCGGCCGGGCGGTCGGCCACAGCCTTGTCGACCTCGTCGCGCACGGCGCGAAACGCTTCCACGGTGGGTTTGCTCGGGTCGTCTCTCATGCGCTTTTTCAACTCTTCTTTGGCGCGCAGCAGCGTCGGCAAATCCGTGGCCGCGCTGCGCTCGATGTAGGGGGTGAGATCGTCCGTCATGCCGCGCCCCCTGCCGGGAACGGCCGGCCGTCCAGGCCCACGGTCACGCCGCCGGTGTGGTCCTGCCAGCGCCGCACGATGACGTCGCAAAAACGGGGGTCCAGCTCGATGGTGCGGCAGACCCGGCCCAGGCCCTCGCAGGCCATGAGCGTGGAGCCGGAGCCGCCAAACGGATCGATGACCAGCCCGCCGGGACGGCTGGAATTGCGCAGCAGCCGCTCGAGCAGCGCCACCGGTTTCATGGTCGGGTGTTCGTCGTTCCTGGAGGGCTTGTTGACGCTGACGATGGAGCCGGGCGCGACCTCCACGGCCAGGTCCTGGCCCGAGACGAGGTAGACGTCGTCGCCGGCCGGGATCTGCACCCGGCCGTCCGGCAGCAGCACCGCGCCGGGCAGGGCCTCGAGGATCGTGGATTGGCGGCGGCCGCCGAACCAGCCGTGGGCACCGGTCGGTTTCCAGCCGTAGAGGATCGGCTCGTGCTGCCAGTGGTAGTCGGAGCGGCCAAGCACGTGGACGTTTTTGCGCCAGATGAGGCACGAGGCCAGCCGGAAGCCGGCGGCCGTGAACGACTCACGAAACGTGAGTCCCTCGGTATCCGAGTGGGCCACGTAGACCGACGCGCCGTCGGCCAGGGCGACGTAGAGGCAATCAAACACCCGGCCCAGGAACTGGCGGAACGCGGCCGCGCTCATGTCGTCGTTGAGGATTTTTCCGGCCCGGCCCTCGACGGCCACGTTGTAGGGCGGATCGGTGAGGCACAGCTCCGGCCGCTCGCCGCCGAGCAGCGCCGCGTAGGCCTCGGGCGCGGTGGCGTCGCCGCACAGCAGCCGATGCCGCCCCAGCCGCCAGACCTCGCCCGGCCGGGTGGCCGGGGTCTCGGGCAGCGGCGGCACGTCGTCGGGATCGGTGCGGCCGGCCCCGGGCAGGAGCGCCAGCAGATCGTCCAGCTCGTCCACGGCAAAGCCGGTCAGATCGAGGGCCACGTCCAGGTCGCGCAGCTCGGCCAGCTCCAGGGCCAGGGCCTCGTCATCCCAGGCCGACCAGGTGGCCGAGCGGTTGACGAGGAGCCGAAAGGCGCGGATCTGCGCGTCGGTCAGGCCGTCGACCAGCAGGACGGGCACGGTTTCGAGGGCCAGGCGCTTGGCGGCCGCGAGGCAGAGGTGGCCGTTGACCACCTCGCCGCAGGCCCGGGCCAGCACCGGCACCCGGAAACCGTATTCCCTGATCGACTCCATCATCCGCGCCACCGCCTCGCGGCCGTGCCGGCGCAGCCCCCGTTCGTAGGGCCGCAGCCGGTCCACCGGCCAATATTCGAGCTTGAGAGTTTGCATCCGTCAGTCCCCGTGCTACCTCCTCCGGGCCATGCATGGCTGGAGGGTTGGGGTTCCCTGGTCGGACGTCCCCGCACATCCGGCCGCCGGCTGGAGTTGGCGCTCCGGTCGGCAGCCCTCCATTATCCCTGCGCCGCCGACCGGCCGCGCCAGTAGGCCAGGTTGGCCCACCCCGAAAATTCCAGGCTCGTGCCCGGGCCGCGCCGCACGATGGCCGCCGACTCTTCGCGCCCAGCCGCCAGCCCCCGCACCGCCGCCAAATCCCGCGTGGCCCGCAGCCCCGGCCGGTTGGCAAACGCCAGCACCGCCTCGAGGCAGGGGCCGAAAAACAGGCGCGCAATTTCATCCAGCGCTTCGTCCGATGGCACAGCCTCCGCCGGCGCGGCCGCCGTCGACAGCGCCAGGACGCGCTCGTCATCACCGCCGGCGACGCCGGCGAGCAGCACCGGCTC
>DLGG01000102.1:16187-23710 GCA_002482565.1 Solidesulfovibrio magneticus | reverse complement strand
GGGGCGGGGCCATCCCATCACCACATGGGGAAAGGGGTTAAGGGGGCTGTCGGTCGGGACGCACAGGCGGTCGGCGATGGCGCACGGGCGCTAACGCCGTTGCCTCTGGCGGGGCAGCGGCAGTTGCGCTAGGCTGGTCGCCGTCCCATCGGCATCGGCCCGGCCCGTTCGGCGCGCCCGTGCTTTTATCCCAACCGTCGGAGGCGTCATGGGTTCCATAACCGGTCCAGCCCTTTCCCTGCCGGACCTCGTGGCCGCCGACGTCGACAACGACGCGTCCGCCGTCCAGCCCGCGCCGCATAAACGCCCGTGAACGCCCCCGCCGCCTTCCTGCGCCGCCTGTTCGCCTCCACCCTGGCCACGGCCACGGCCCTGGTGGCCGCCATCCTGCTGTTGGCCAGCCTGGGCTTCTATTTCGTCGAACTGCGCGACATCCCCGGCCGAACCCTGTTCGACGCCCTGTGGTGGGCCATGACCACCCTGTCCACCGTGGGCTACGGCGACATCGTGCCGACCACGGTGCCGGGCAGGCTCATCGGCATGGGCATCATGGGCGCGGGCATCGGCATCATGGCCGTCCTGACCGGCAACCTGGCCTCGGCGCTGATTGAACGCCGCAACCGCAAACGCCTGGGGTTACTGCCCGTGAAAACCGCCGGACACAGCATCGTGCTGGGCTGCAACGCCCATGCTCCGGGACTGATCAAGGCCCTGGCCGCCGCCGCGCCGCACGGTCGCGGCCCGGCCGTGGCCCTGGTCGCCCAGCTCACCCCCGAAGCCTTTGCCGAACTGGCCGCCGACCTCGACCTGGAGGAACGCCTGACCTTTTGCCGGGGCAACCCGGCCCAGGAGAGTGTTGTGGCCCGGGCCGCCCCGGCCACCGCCCGGGCCGCCTACATCTTGTCCCAGGACGGGTTGTCGCCGGAAGAAGCCGACCAGCAAACGCTCCTCACCGCGCTGACCTTCCGGGGCCTGGCCCCCAAGGTCCAGCTCTATGCCGAGGCTTTGCTCGAAACCAACCGCAAGCATCTGGCCCGGGCCGGCGTGGACGTCACCCTGGTGCGCGGCGACCTCACCGAGCGCGCCCTGGAAACCATGGGCGAGCACCCGGCCCTGTGGCATTTTCTCGAACGCCTGCTCGGCACGTCCGGCCATCGGGCCATGCGCGCCCGGGCCATGAGCCATGACGAAAAGGCCCTGCGCTGGTCGGCCCTGGTCGCCCGGGCCCTGGCCGACGGCGACGGCCTGCCCGTGGCCGTCTTCCGCCTGCGCCGCGACATCACCATCAAGGAACTCCTGGACGCCGACTCGGCCCTGGACCAGTTCATCCTGGAAATGTTTGCCGCCTACGGCCAGGAAGGCCGCCTGGGCCGCCAGGGGCCGGCCGTGGCCGTCAATCCCGGCGACGGCCTGGATCTGGCCGATTTCGACGGCCTGATCCTGCTCGAAACCCAGGCTCCGCCGGCCAAGGCCCACGCTCCGGCCGGCGACGGAGAACAGCCGTGAACGGCGAGGCCCTGAAAAAAGCCGCCCTGTTCGCCGACCTCACCGACGACGAACGCGATCGGCTCATGCCGGCGTTTTCCCCCTTGTCCCTGGCCGCCGGCCAGGCGGTCATCGTCGAAGGCCAGCCCGGAGACGATATGTTTCTTTTGACCTCCGGCCGGGTGCGCGTGAGCAAGGCCATGCTGCTTAAGGGCATCGTCGCCCCGGGCCTGGACGGCACGGCCGCCGAGAAAACCCTGGTGGAGCTCTCCGACGCCCAAAGCCCCTTTTTCGGCGAAATGGCGCTGCTGGACCGCGACATCCGCTCGGCCACCGTCACCTGCCTCACCGACTGCCGCTTCCTGCGCATCGACCGCGACGCCTTTTTCGCCTGCCTCCAGGCCCATCCGGCCCTGGGCGTCAAGCTGCTGGCCGCCCTGGCCAAACGCCTGGCTGGGCTGGTGCGCAAAAACAACGTCGAAGTGGTCAAGCTCACCACCGCCCTGGCCCTGGTCCTTAGCCGAAGGGGAGCGGAGCGGAGATAGAGTAAAGAAGAAAAATGCCTCCGGCGGCCGGGGGCCTGAGGCCCCCGGACCCCCCGAATGGGGAAAATCAGGAGAGCAGGCGCAGCAGCAGGGCGTCGAGGGTTGCGGCCAGGTCGCCGCACAGGCCGCCGCCGCCGGGCGAAGCCCCGAACAGCTCCCGCCGCTCGGCCGCCAACCCCGGATCGGCCCCGGCCCGGCGCTCCACCAACGACAAGGTGATCTCCAGCCGCTGGGCCGGGAAAAACACCTCCAAGCGTCGGGCAAAGGCCGCCGCCCGCTGGGCGAAATCCGGGCCGGCCTGCCGCCAGTAGGCCACGGCCGCCTCCGTCGGCGGCAGGGCCGAGGCCCCGGCCAGCAAAGCCGAGAGGTTGGACAGCGAAAACCCCGGCATCCCCGGCCGCCAGCCAAGCAACCAGTCGCTGCGGCGCATGAGCAGCCGCGCCTCGATGCCGGCCGCGATCACCGATTCGATGTCGCGCCGGGCCGCCTCCAGATGGATGTCGGCAAAACGCGTGGCCTCCTGCGCCGGATGCCAGGCCGGCACAACCCGCCCGCGTATTTGCCCGTCCGGATCGAAAAGCCCCAGCAGATGGGCCAGCCAGGCATTGGCCTGGGGCGAATCCGGCGTCTCCAGATGGGCGTGGGACAACACGTAGCGGCCATGGCCGAACGCCCCGGCGATGACGCAGGCCCCGCCGTCCAGAAAAGCCGGGGCCAGCGTCAGGCCGAAGCGCTCCTGACAGGCCCCCAGCAGCGCCCCGGGCATGGCCCCCAGGGCGATGTCGGCCAGCATGAAATCTTCGCCCGGACCGGCGTAGGCGGCCACCACCGCCGCTCCGTCGCCGCCCGCGCCCGGCGGCGGCACGAAGCCGGCCGGCCACCAGACCGGGGCCTCGAAATCTTCCGGCAGCGCCGCCGGCAGATACGGCGAAGCCGCGTCGCCGCGAAGGCGCACATGCCCGCTGGCCAGATGCTCCAGCCGGTCGGCGAAGGGCCGGCGCGTCCAGTCGCACAGGCCCAGGCCGGCGTCGTGGGAAAGGGCCAGGCCGCAACCGCCGCAGACGCCGAAATAATTGCCCCCGCCAGCCACGTAGTCGCGCACGGCCCGCTGTCCGGCCGGCCCCAGGGCCGCGAACTTGGGCCGGGAAAATCCGCCCGGGACCAAAAGCGCCTTGGGCGCATCGGCGGCCAGCCCGCCGGCGGCCACCTCGGCGCAGGTCACGGGGCGGCAGGCCGCGCCCAGGGCGGCCAGCCCCCGGCACAAAAGCAGCCCCCACACATGGGCATGGTCCCACAAAACGGCAAATGGCGCGGTCATGGCCCTGTCCTACAACCTCGCCCGGCCGCCGGCAAGAAGCGCCTTGTATTTCAAGGGGCCGCGCAGTATTGGGGCCTATCGTCAGCCACGCCGCCAAGGTGCGACGGCTTGGCCGGGAGCGGTGCGCGCTCCGGCCGGCCGTCCCTGCCGCCGGCTCGTGACATTGCGGCCGAACTTTTGTATCCAGGGCCGCTTGGCGGCGCATTGCGCCGCAGCTATTTCAAGGAGCGCATATGACCAGCGAGGCCCTTTCCAAGGGATATGAGCCGGCCGACGTCGAGGCGAAATGGATCGCCTACTGGCAGGACGAAAAGACCTTCACCCCGGACCCCGACGGCCCGGGCGAACCCTATTCCATCGTCATCCCGCCGCCCAACGTCACCGGCGCCCTGCACATGGGCCATGCCCTCAACATCACCATCCAGGACATCCTGTGCCGTTACCACCGCCAGCTCGGCCGCAAGGTGCTGTGGGTGCCGGGCACGGACCACGCCGGCATCGCCACCCAAAACGTGGTGGAACGGTCGCTGGCCGCCGCCGGCGCCTCCCGTGAGGAGCTCGGCCGCGAGGCCTTCATCGAACGCGTTTGGAAATGGCGCGAGGAGTACGGCGGCAAGATCCTCAACCAGATCAGCCGCCTGGGCGCGTCTGTGGACTGGAGCCGGGAACGCTTCACCATGGACGAGGGCCTGTCCAAGGCCGTGCGCGAAGTGTTCGTGCGCCTGTATGAAGACGGGCTGATCTACCAGGGCGACTACATCATCAACTGGTGCCCGCGCTGCCACACCGCCCTGGCCGACCTGGAAGTGGAATACGCCCCGCACATCGGCAAGCTCTACCACATCCGCTATCCCGTGGAAGGCACGGATACGTTCGTCACCGTGGCCACCACCCGCCCCGAGACGCTTCTGGGCGACACGGCCGTGGCCGTGCATCCCGAGGACGAGCGCTACAAGGACGTGGTCGGCAAGTTCGCCATCCTGCCCCTGGTCGGTCGCCGCATCCCCATCATCGCCGACGCCTATGTCGAGCGCGAATTCGGCACGGGCTGCCTCAAGGTCACCCCGGCCCACGACATGAACGACTTTGAGCTGGGCCGCAAACATGGCCTGGACGTCATCGCCGTCCAGGACGCGGCCGGGCGCATCAACGAGAACGCCCCCGAGAAGTACCGGGGCCTGGACCGGCTGGCCGCCCGCAAGGCCGTGGTCGAGGACCTCAAGGAACTGACCCTTCTCGACGACATCCGCGACTACGAGCACAACGTGGGCGAGTGCTACCGCTGCCACACGGTCATCGAGCCCTTCGTGTCCAAGCAGTGGTTCGTGAAAACCGGCCCCCTGGCCAAGGTGGCCCGCAAGGCCGTGGAAGACGGCCGCACCATCATCCTGCCCGACCAGTGGACCAAGACCTATTACGACTGGCTCGACAACATCCGCGACTGGTGCGTGTCGCGCCAGATCTGGTGGGGGCATCGCATCCCGGCCTGGACCTGCGATTCCTGCGGCGAGCTTGTTGTCGCCCGCGAGACCCCGACCTCCTGCCCGGCCTGCGGCAGCTCGCGCCTCACCCAAGATCCCGACGTCCTGGACACCTGGTTCTCCTCGGCGTTGTGGCCGTTCACCACCATGGGCTGGCCGGATCAGACCAAGGAACTGGCCACGTTTTATCCCACCTCGGTATTAAGCACCGCCTTTGACATCCTCTTTTTCTGGGTGGCCCGCATGATGATGATGGGCCTGCACTTCATGGACGAAGTGCCGTTCAGGCACGTCTACATCCACGCCCTGGTGCGCGACGCCGAGGGCCGCAAGATGAGCAAGTCCCTGGGCAACGGCATCGATCCCCTGGCCATGATGGAACGCTACGGCACCGACGCCCTGCGTTTCACCCTGGCCGCCTTCGCCGCCATGGGCCGCGACATCAAGCTGGCCGAGGAGCGCATCGAAGGTTACCGCCACTTCATCAACAAGCTGTGGAACGCGGCTCGGTTCGCGCTGATGCACGTGGCCGACGGCGCGCCGGAGATGGAGCTGTCCCAGGCGGCCAAGGCCGGGCTGTGCCACGCCATGATCCTCTCGCGCCTGGAGCGGCTCAAGGGCACGGTGTCCCGGGCCATCGAGGGCTACCAGTTCAACGAGGCGGCCCAGGAGCTGTACGGCTTTTTCTGGCGCGAATTCTGCGACTGGTACCTGGAAATGGCCAAGGTGGACCTGGGCGGCGAGGACGAGTTCAAGAAGGGCGCGGCCAAGCGCGTGCTTTTGACCGTGCTGTCCGAGACGCTCACCCTCATGCATCCCATCGTGCCCTTCGTCACCCAGGAGATCTGGAGCAAGCTGCCGGGCATGGCCGAACCCAACCTGGCCAAGGCGCCCTACCCGCCGCTTCGCACCGAACTCATCAGCGACGAGGCCGAGGCGGCCATGGAGCTGCTGCGGGCCGTGGTGGTCGGGGTGCGCAACATCCGGGCCGAGCTCAACATCAATCCGGGCGTGAAGCTCACCGCCCTGGTCCATGCCGAGGACGCCGCCCAGGCCGCTTCGCTTAACGCCAACGCGGCCATGATCAGCTTCCTGGCCAAGCTGGAGCGCTTCGAGGCCGGCCCGGACGTGGCCGCGCCCAAGGCCTCGGCTTCGGCCGCCTGCGGCTCGTGCGCGCTATTCGTGCCGCTTTCCGGCGCGGTGGACTTCGACGTGGAATTCCTGCGCCTGTCCAAGGAAGAAGTGAAGACGGTCAAGGAACTGACCGTGGTGGAAAAAAAGCTCGGCAACGAGGATTTCGTGTCCCGGGCCCCGGCCGACGTGGTGGCCAAGGAGCGGGAGAAGCAGGACGCGCTGAGCGAAAAGCTGGCCCGGCTGCGCGAACTCAAGGACCGCATCCGCAAGCTCATGGCCGAAGAAGCCTAAGGCTGGCGAGAACAGCAAAACATGGCGGGCGGCTCCCAAAGGGGCCGCCCGCCTGGCTTTTGAAGCCTGGCCGGCATGGCGCACGACGCCATCGGCAGATTTCCCCAGAGGCCGTCGGTGTTTCTCGTGGATGTGGCCCGAGAAACGCCTACGCCGAGGGCCACTCCCGAGCGCTATGCAGCACTCGGAGAATGCAGACGGATTGTGCGCCCGTCTCGTAGACGACGACATAGGGCAGCCCACGCGGAACCAAAAGCAACTCCCGTGTGCCCTGCACCCGGCCCGGTTTCCCCGAGCCGGGAAACCGCTCCAGGCGGCTCACCGCGTCGAGGATTTCCCCGCCCACGCGCTGCGCCGCGGGCCGGTCATCCTGGGCGATATATTCCAGCAAGCTTTCCAGATCGTTGACCGCCCGCTCGGTCCATTTAATCGACATCGATTCCCCGCCGGCGCAGCCTGGCCTTCACGTCCTCGTGGGAAACCAGCCGGCCTTGGGCCGCGTCCTGGCGTCCCTTCTCCACTTCCTGGGCAAACCACGTTTCATATTCCAGGTAGCGGGAGAGGGCGTCCTTGATGATCCAGGCCCGGCTCCGGCCGGTCGCCTGGGCCAAACCATCCAAACGCGACACCATTTCTTCGTCCATGCGCACGGTGGTTGGGATACTCATGACCATCCTCCTGCATACAATGTAGGCAAAAGAATACAGCCTCTAAAGGCAAGGCGCAAGGGGCCATAAGGCCATGGCCAATCGGTCGGCGGATAAAGACCGAAAAAGGCGGGCGGCTCCGAAAGGGGCCGCCCGCACTGTTTTGCCGTTTGTCGCCGGCGGGCTTCGCAAAACCCGTCTCCGTCGCCGCAGGCGCGACATCAGGACGTCAGCGCCCGGCGGCGTCCCGCGCCCGAACCGCCGGAACCCGAGCGCATTTCGTCGATGAGCCGGGTCAACACGCTGGACTGATTGGCCAGCTCGCCAACGGCCAGGGCCGACTGGCGCATGCCGTCGGAGGATTCCAGGGAAATCCGGTTGATGTCCTCAATGCTGCGGTTGATCTCCTCGCTGGTGGCCGACTGCTGTTCCGAGGCGGTGGCGATGGACTGGACCTGGCTGGCCACGGCGTCGGCCAGCTCCACGATCTCGCCCAGGGCCTCGCCGGATTGGGCCGCCCGGGCCGTGGCCTGCTCGATGACCTCCACGGTGCGCTTGACGTTGGCCACGTTGGTGACCGCGCCGGTCTGGATGCCGCCCACGGCCGCGCCCACTTCCTTGG
>DLGG01000102.1:0-16133 GCA_002482565.1 Solidesulfovibrio magneticus | reverse complement strand
CGGGCCGCCTCGATGGCGGCATTTAAGGCCAAGAGGTTGGTCTGGTCGGCGATGTCGGAAATGACGTTCATGATGGCCCCGATGCCCTTGGCCCGTTCGCCGAGGGTTTCCATGTCGCGCTCCAGCTCCAGGGCCCGGGCCTGGGCTTGCCGGATGTCGGCCACCACGCCGTCCACCACGGTCTTGCCGCTTTGGGCCTTGGCCTTGGCCTGTTCGGCGGTGTCGGCGGCCAGGGAGGCGTTTTTGGCCACTTCGAGCACGGTGGAATTCATTTCCTCCATGGCCGTGGCCGTCTCGCCGGCCCGGTCGGACTGGGTCCGGGCGCCCTGGCTGGCCTGCTCGATCTGGGCCGAAAGTTCCTGGGAAGCCGAGGCCGTGGCCTGGGCCACCTCGCCCAGGGTGACGGCGGCGGCCAGCATGGCGTCTCGCTGGGCCGTGGCTTCGCTTTGAGCCGCTTCAGCCTGGGCCATGGCTTCCCGGGCCTTTTGGGCCTCCTCGGCGGCCTCGGCGGAGCGGGCTGTGGCCTCCTTGATGCGCGCCTTGAGGTTGGCCACCATGGCCCGCAGACTGTCGGCGAGCTGGCCCACCTCGTCGCCCTGGCGCACGGCCAGTTCGCCGTCCAGGTCGCCGCCGGCCACCTTGTCGGCAAAAACGGCGGCGGCGTGCAGCGGCCGGGTGACGGCCCGGGTCAGGACCACGGCCACGGCCAGCCCCAGGGCCATGGCCGCGCCGAGACCGACCAGCATGGCTAGGGAAGCCGTGCCCAGCACCGAGGCCGCCTCGTGGGACAGGCGGGTAGTGTTGTCAAGTCCCGCTTTGGCCATCTCCACCGCGCCGTGCAGCACCTCGTCAGCGGCCTTGTTGCGCTTGCCGTCGAGTTCCTTGAGGTTCGTCTCTTCCCGGTCGAAAGTGAGCAGGGACGCCTTGTAGGCGGCCAAGGCCTGACGCAGGTCCTGCAATTCCTTTTTGTCCTCGGCGCTTTTCATGGCGGCGTCCAGCCGACCGACCACGGCTTCGGCCTTGGCGAAAAGGCCGAGGGCTTCCTGGCGCAGGGCAGGATTGCGCGTCGCCTGGGCCTTGAAATTGTCCAGTCGGATGGTCGACACCAGTTGGGCAAGCTCGTCGCAGCCAATGACCTTGGCCGCCCGTTCGGCCAGGCTGGTCTGGGCGGCTTCGGCGGCGATGTCGGCCTGGAGCTTCTTTTGCTGGCTCTGCTGGAGCAGGTGGATGCTTTCCGCCAGCACCCCGGCGGCGGCGTCCATGGCCTTGCGGGCGTCGCCCATGGCCTTGATGCTGCGTTCCGTCTCGTCGCCCAGGGCGAAGTAGGCATCGACGCCCTTTTTGGCCTGGTCGATTTCGGTTCGCAGCTTGACCAGACCCGGAAACTTCGCCGCCAGCTCCGAAGCCTGGGCCAACGCCTGGAGGGTCCGGCCGGCCTCGGTCTTGGCCTGGTCGCGATACTCCTGGCGCTCGCTTAAGGAATACCCCCGCATGGCGAACATGGTGCGCAGGAGCAGCCGCTCCAGGTCGTTGGCCACGGCCGTTTCCGGAAGATACTGCTCGGCCAGCACATCCGAATCGGTTTTGACCACCCGCATGGAAAAAAGTCCCAAAGCCCCGATGGCCAGGACGATGACGATGAGGCAGCCGAACCCGCCGCCGATCTTGAGCGCCATCCGCATGTTTTTCATGAGCCACCCCATCTCGTTAAGCTTCTTCTTGTCGGCAGCGGACAACCCAATGCAGCCCCTGACGACATCAAGCCCCGTCTACAGGACAATTATGATTAAATTAGTCCTAATTATACATGACGCATTTGTCAAACGGGAATCGCCAATTTTCTTGTTCTCACCATAGTGCTCACGAGACCTCGCTCACCAACCACAAAAAAAGCATAACAGCGCATCCGCCCCCTGCATTTTGGCGTATGTCAGAATGTCAAAAACAAAACAAGAACGCCTGAAATTGTATAATCATCAATGAACGCGGTGACGGCATCAGATAAATATGCACGACCTTTCTCAGCAAATAATGCACATCAGAAATGACATCTCCTACTTCCGCACAAAATACTTCAATTCAGTCAACAACATACAACAAGTCTGGCAACTATATGCATAACACGCATCCACTGGCGCCTTGATCACATCCAACACTAAAAATAGCTTTGCTTTGTTTTCATGGAGTGGCCTTTCAAAGCACCACCAACTGCTCGATTGAAGGAACAGCAATCATCAAATGAACGTCTGACATGTTGCCTGGGACAAAGAGTCGCAACAATAAGCAAGGGCCGTGCAGGCCGGCGACCCGGTTCCATCCTCTCTGGCTCCCAGGCTGGTTCCAATCGCCACGGCAAGCCGGGACCGCGCAGGCCGGCGGCGGTCGCTAAAATCAAAAAAGGCTGGCGGCTCCGGATGGGGCCGTCAGCCTGGCTTGTTCGTCGTTTGCGTGGCCGGCGAAGGTCAGGAACCCGCCCAATTCTCGCAGCGCAGCCCGGCCACGCGCTCAAACTCCCGCATAGTGTTGGTCACCAGAACCAAATCGGCGGACAGGGCCTGGGCGGCGATCAACAAATCCATCGGCCCGATGGGCGTGCCGCGACGCTCCAAATCCGCCCGTATCCGGCCGTAGCAGACGGCCGCCGCCGCGTCGAAAGACACAATTTCCAGCGGCAGCAACAAGGCCTGCAAGGCGGCGGCGTTTTTTTCACGGGCGGCTGATTTGGCCACGCCGTATTCCAGCTCCGCCACGGTGACGGACGACAAACACACGTCGCCGTACGTGAGCCGGGCAAAACGTTCTCGCACCTGCGGCGGATTGCGCTTAATCAGATAGATGCAGATGTTGGTATCAAGCAGATAGGCCATCAGAACAGATCTTCCCGCTGCTGCATGGCGGGCTGGTCGCGCTTTTCCAGGAAATCCGGGCTGAACTGCGTGAGCGCCTCGAAAAACCCGGCAAACGGGTCCTCCTTGGGGAGAAGCACCACCGCCTTGCCAACCCGCTTGATGCAGACCGAATCCCCCTGGAAACGAAATTCCTTGGGCAGACGGACTGCCTGACTGCGTCCGTTGGTGAAGAGTTTGGCTTCCTGCATGGGGAACCTCCGATATATATCTCAGATATATATCGCCTCCGAACTTGTCAACTCGCCGCACCCCTTCATCCCCCTTCCCCCTTGCCGAACATCCGTTCCACGTCCTCCCGGCACACCGGCCGCGAAAAAAGAAATCCCTGGCCGGCCTCGCAGGCAAAGCCGGTCAGCACGTCGGACTGGGTCTCCAGCTCCACGCCCTCGGCCACCACGTCCAGGCCCAGGCTGTGGGCCAAGGCCACCACCGCGCCCACGATCTTGCGGTTTTCGCTGGTGTCCAGGTCGCTGACAAAGGCCCGGTCCACCTTCAAGGTGTCGATGGGGAAACGCTGCAAATAGGACAGCGACGAATAGCCCGTGCCGAAGTCGTCGACGGAAAGCCGCACGCCCAGGGCCTTGAGGCGCTTCAAACGCAGGATCGACACTTCCGGGTTGTCCATGATCACCGTCTCGGTGATTTCGAGCTTGAGCGCCCTGGGGTCCATGCCCGTGTCGCGCAGGATGCGCTCCACGTCCTCGACCAGGGTCGGCTGGGACAGCTGCTTGGCCGAAAGGTTCACGCTCATGGACATGCCGGCCGTCTCGGGGAAGCGGTCCTGCCAGGAGGCCATGGTGCGGCAGGCTTCGGTCAAGACCCACAATCCAAGGGGCACGATGAGCCCCGTGTCCTCGCACACCGGAATGAACTCCCCGGGCGAGGCAATGCCCTTGCCCGGCCGCCGCCAGCGCACCAGGGCCTCGAAACCCGTGACCCGCCGGTCGCGCAGGGCCAGGATGGGCTGGTAGTCGAGGTAGAACTCGCCGCGCCGCAGCGCCGTGCGCAAGTCGCTTTCCAGGTCCATGAGCCGGATGGCGTCTTCGAGCATCCGGGTGTTGAAGACCTTGAAGCGGTTTCGCCCCTCGTCCTTGGCCCGGTGCAGGGCGATGTTGGCGTTTCGCAGCAGCTCCTCGGGCTTTTCGTAGATGGCCGGGCTGACCACGATGCCCATGGAGGCCGAGACGTGGACGTCGTGGCCGGACAGCGGGAACACCTCGCTCATGGCGTCGCGGATGCGTTTGACGATGCGCACCACCTCCCGGTACGAGCCGGTCTCCTCAAGGACCACCACGAACTCGTCGCCGCCAAGCCGGGCCACGGTGTCGAGGCTTCGCACGCAGTCGCGAAGCCGCCGGGCCACGCTTTCCAGCAGCCGGTCGCCCACATGGTGGCCCAGACTGTCGTTGACGATCTTGAAACGGTCGAGGTCGAGGAAGATGACGGCGTACTGGTAGTTGTCGCGCCGTTTGGAGCGCTCCAAGGCCTGGCGGATGCGATCCAGGCACAGGCTGCGGTTGGGCAGGCCCGTCAGGGGATCGTGGAAGGCCATGTGGGCCAGTTGGCTTTCGAGCTGCTTGCGGTCGGTGATGTCCGTGACGATGCCGCCGGCCAGCCGCCGGGATTCGTCCAGGCCCATGGGAAAAAGCGACACCAGCAGGGTCTTGTCCTGGCCGCCGATGGCGAAGGTGGTTTCCTTTTTCACCGGCTCGTTCCAGGCGATGACCCGGGAGGCGTCCCGGACCAGGGAGGCGGCCAGCTCCTGGGGCAGCGCGTCCGGCAGCGGCGTGCCCGGTTCGGGCAGGCCCGGCAGCCCGAACATGCGGGCGGCGCTGGCGTTTAAAAACCGCAGCCGGTCCTCGGCGTCGATAACGCAAAAACCCTCGGCCGACAGGCCCAGATCGATCTCCGGCACGTCGGGCCGCGCCCCGGGGATCTGGCAGGGCCGCACTTCGATGAGCACCTGGCCGACCCCGGCCGCCTCGGGCAGGGGCGAGGCGGCCACGGCCGCCGGAAAAAAACCGCCTTCAGGACGCAGGCCGCTGAGGCGAACATGGCCGGCCTCGCCGTTGGCGGCGGCGTCGATGACGGAAAGCAGCGTGGCCGCGTCGCGGGCGGCGAAAAAATCCTGCACCGGCTGGCCCCGCAAGGCGTCGGCGCAGTGACCGAACAGGCGGGTGGCGGCCGGATTGACGTCGGCGATGAGATTGCGGCCGTCCACCAGGCAAAGGGGAGTGGGGGAGGCGGCGAAAATCGCCCGTGAGCGGGCTTCGCTTTGGCGCAGCGCCTCCTCGGCCCGTTTTCGGGCCAGGCTGCTCTCGATGGCCACGATGAGCGCCTGACTGTCGATGGGCAGGGGGAGACAACAGCAGGGCGGGGCCTTTTTGAGGCGCGCCGTGAGTCCCGCATCCCCCCCCGGGGCCAGCAGGATGACCGGGATGCCGTGGCCTTCGCGCAACAGCTCGGCCGCGTCCAGGCCGTCGCAGGCCCCGGTCAAGAGCAGCTCCAGCACGGCGAGGTCCGGCCGAAGCCGGTCCACGGTCTCCAGAGCCTCGCGGCAGGAAGCCGCCGGGCCCACGGCCTCGTAGCCGTGTTCGCCAAGCAGGCGGGCCAGGGCGCTGGCCGAGGCCTGGTCCTTGTCAACGATGAGGATGCGGGGTTGCGTCATGAGGCCCCCTTGGCCGGGCGCGCGGGCGCGACCGGCATCGTCCACCGCGATTTCCAGTGGTTGGACGATACGCAAGGCGGTTACGATACGCAACCATTGCCGTTGCAGTCATGTGACGCAACGGCCGTTGCTTCGCGAATTTCTTTCCGGAATGAAAAGAATACGGCTTTCGTGGAAAATACGATCATCTTTTCCACGGGACGCAACTGGCGGAATTAAACGATGAACGACTACTTCGTGGGCACCCAGAGCTTGATGGCCGAGCCCTTGTCGCCCTGGGGCTGGACCATGCGGAATTCGTAGCGGGCGGTTCCCGGCTCCAGGCGGAACGTAGTCGTGCCGACGTTGCCTCGCACAAAGCTTTGGAACCTAAAGGCCTGGCAGGTATCGTCCATGGCCTTGCCGGCGCTGTCGAAGGGAGTCATGCAGATGCGCAAGAACGGCTGATTGGACTCGCCGCCGAACATGGTGTCCATGTTGCTGGGCGGCTTCTGGGACAGTTCGGCCGTGACCAGCACTTCCTTGTAGGGAACCTTTTGCAGGGTCACCTTGCCGCCGGCGTCCATGTAGCGTTCTTCGACGCGCTCCCGCTCCTTGATGTCCGTGACCTTGACGTATTCGTTGCGCAGCTCCTTGTATGCGCCAAGGCTGAGGGACTGGCCGGCCCCCCGGGCCGGGGCGACGGCGAGAACGGTCAGGGCCAGACACAAGACGATGGCGCGGGGCAGGAACATGGGCGGCGTCCTTATGGTCGCCTATCCCTCGCGCCGGGGCGCGATGGGAAAAATGGCGAGCTTCAAAAAATCGGTTTCCGTGATGATGCCGACGAGATTGCCTGCGGCGACCACGGGCAGGCAGCCGTACTTGTGGAAAATCATGGTCTCGGCCGCCGTGCGCAGCGGCGTGTCCGGGGTCACGGTGGCCACGTCCGTGCGCATGATGTCGCGCAGCGGCGCGCCAGGATCTTTTCTATGCTCCAGGGCCAGCACGTCGCGCTGGGTGACCAGCCCGGCCAGCCGGCCGTCGGCGTCCAGCACCGGGATATGGCGGATAAACAGTTCCTGCATGGCCGCCACGGCGTCGGCCAGGCTGTCGGTTTCCTTGAGGCAGCGCAATTGGCTGGTCATGAGGTCGGCTACGAACATGCCGTGTCTCCTGTTGGCGCGCGTGGCAAAAAACCGCGCTCCATGGTCAAATCCTTGCCCAATCGCCCAGTCAAGTCAAGGCGGGCGGGGCCTGCCGGTCCAGCAGCGCCACGATGGCCGACTCCTCCATGGGACGGGCGAACAGGAACCCCTGGCCCATGTCGCAGCCAAGCTGCGACAGGTCGTCCAGCTGGGCCGCCGTCTCGATGCCCTCGGCCACCACGTCGTAGCCCAAGTTGTGGGCCAGGCTCACCACCGAGCGCACGATGACCCGGTTGCCCTGTTCTTCCATGCCCGAGACAAAGGCCCGGTCCACCTTGAGGGTGTCGATGGGAAAACGCTGGAGATAGGACAGGGACGAATAGCCGGTGCCGAAGTCGTCGATGCCGATGGACACGCCCAGCTCCCGAAGGCCCCGGAGCTTGAGCATGGCCGATTCGGGGTGCTCCATGAGCACGCTTTCGGTGATTTCGAGCTTGAGGTCGGCCGGGTCCATACCCTCCCGGCGAAGGGCCAGGACCACCTGCTTGACCAGATCGGGCTGGGTGAACTGCCGGGCCGAGAGGTTGACGGCCATGAAAAACGGCTGGTCTCCCAGGCTGCCGGCCCGCCAGCGGGCCAACGCCCGGCAGGCCTCGGCCAGGACCGCCGCCCCCAGGGGAATAATCAGCCCGCTTTGTTCGGCGGCCGGGATGAACTCCCCAGGCGCAATAAGCTCCCGGCCCGGGCGGCGCCAGCGCACCAGGGCCTCCACCCCGCAAAGGCGCTTGGTGGCCAGGTCCAGGATGGGCTGGTAGTGCAGCACGAATTCATCGCGCGCCAGGCCCTCGCGCATGTTGGTTTCCAGGTCCATGACCCGCTCGGCCCGCTCGCGCATGGACCAGTCGAACACCCGCACCCGGCCGCACCCGGCCGACCGGGCCGCGTTCATGGCGATGGCCGCGTTTTGCAGCAGCTCCTCGGGGCGTTCGTAATCGGCCGGCCCGAGCACCACGCCCAGGCTGGCCGTGACGTAGATCTGCCGGCTTTCCACCATGAAGGGCACGCGCAGGCGCTCGCGCACGGCCTTGACGATGCGCAGGGCATCGCCCGGCGAGGCGATTTCCTCCAGCAGCACCACAAACTCGTCCCCGCCCACCCGGGCCACGGTGTCGAGCTGGCGCACCTCCCGGCGCAACCGGTCGGCCACCCGGCGCAACAGCCCGTCGCCAGCCAGATGGCCCAGGCTGTCGTTGACGAGCTTGAACCGGTCGAGGTCGAGAAACATGAGCGCGTAAATATAGTTGGAGCGGCGCTTGGCCCGTTCGATGGCCCGGGCGATGCGGTCCAGGCACAGCGCCCGGTTGGGCAGGCCGGTTAAGGCATCGTGGAAGGTGCGGTAGCGCAGCCGTTCCTCGCCGCGTTTGCGCTCGGTGACGTCTTCCAGGGCCACGGCCACCTGTCCGGGCTGGGGGCTGTAGGCCTGGGCCAGGAAATACATGTTGAGGTCGGACAGGTAGTTCTCGAAGCGCACCGGCCGGCCGGTGGTCGCCACGGCGGCCAGGGTGTCGAGCCAGAAGGGTTCGATGCCGGGCAGAGTCTGGCGCAGGGTGCGGCCGACGATCTCGTCGCTGGAAAGCGAAGTGGCCCGCTCAAAGGCCGGGTTGGCCCCGAGAATCTCGAAATCGTCCAGGCCCTTCTCGCTGCCGGGACAATGGCGCAGCAGCAAAAAGGCATTGAGCATGGCGCTGAAAAGCTCGCGGTAGCGCTTTTCGCTGCGCTTGAGCTCCTGCTCGGTGTGGTGCTTGAAAAGCGCCACTTCCACGGCCGTGCGCAGCCAGTTCTCGTCCACGGGCTTGAGCACGTAGCCGTAGGGCGCGGTGCGCTTGGCCCGTTGCAGGGTCACCTGATCGGTATGGGAGGTGAGGTAGATGACCGGGATGTCGCACTCGGTCTGGATGACGCAGGCGGCTTCCACGCCGTCCATCTCCCCGCCGAGAAAGATGTCCATGAGCACGAGGTCCGGGCCAAGCGAGTCGCACAGCTCCACGGCCTCGGCCCCGGAAGCCGTGACCCCGGCCAAGGTGTAGCCCAGGCGGCGCAGGATGTTCTTGAGGTCCAGGGCCACCACGCGCTCGTCTTCGACGATGAGCAGGCGGGGCGGCCGGCCGTTCAGGCCGTTATCCACCGGGGCCTCGCCCCGGCAGGCGAGTCGTTGGTGCGAGGCGCTCACGTCGTCTCCGGAAAGGCACGAGTTTGCAGAGGCCATAGCCCTCTGTGACGCTTTTTATCGGCCGTGTAAAGGTCTGCAAAGGCGTCAAAAAGCAGCTCGTGCCTTTTTTCACGATGCGGCCCGATCAGGGCGCGCCTCTTGCGGCGCAGCGCCAATGGCGCGTCCCTTAAAAAAATACCAGCGTATTTTTTTAAAAATCAATGGTTCCAGTCTGTTGTCTGCAAAATGCCCTCTGTGCTTTTCGTGGGTGCGGCCCTAGGTCCGCAACCGGCGAGTCACGTCGGCGATGTGCCGCCCCTGGAAACGGGCCGCGTCAAGCTCGTTTTCGCTGGGCATGCGCGAACCGTCGCCGCCGGCGATGGTGGTCGCGCCGTACGGCGAGCCGCCCGTCACCTCGTCAAGGCGCATCTGGCCGGCAAAGGAATACGGAAGGCCGACCACGATCATGCCCTGGTGGAGCAGGGTCTGGATAAACGACATCAGCGTGGTCTCTTGCCCGCCGTGTTGGGTGGCCGTGGAGCAAAAAACGCCGCCGGGCTTGCCGACAAGCCCCCCGCGCATCCAGATCTGGCCGGTGGCGTCCAAGAACTGGCGCATCTGGCCGCACATGTTGCCAAAGCGGGTGGGCGTGCCAAAGACGATGGCGTCGGCGTCCTCCAGCTCCTCCAGCGTGCAGGCCGGCACATGGGACAGGGCCTTCTGGGCCTCGGTCGCGCCCATTTTCCCGATGACCTCCTCGGACAGGGTCTCGGGAACCCGGCGCAGGGTGGCGGTCATGCCCGGAACCTGGTGCACGCCTTCGGCCACGGCCTGGGCCATGGCCGCCACATGGCCATAGAGCGAGTAGTAGACAATCAGCACGTTCATACGACTTGTGCTCCCTGGAAGGGTTGATGATAGCCATTGTCTACGCTCGCCAAGGGGAAAGGGCAAGGGCGCGGCGGACTTGTTGCCGCCAGTCGGCATTTGCCCTACACCGGAGGCCGATTCAAACCGACCGCCAGCCGCCTCCGGGCGACGAGAGCCCATGCAGACAGCGCTGACCTGCCTCAAGGCCGTGGCCGACGCCTACGGCCTGCCCTTCGACCCGGTCGCCGCCGCCGACCGTCTCGGTCTCGGCCAGGACGAGCCGGACCTCGACGCCTTGCTCGGCCTGGCTTCCGGCGCGGGGCTTGATGCCCGCATCGAGCACTTGGACGTCCCGGCCATGGCCGCCCTGGGCCGTTTTCCGCTCCTGTGCGTGCTTTCCAACGGCAACAGCGTGGTGGTGTTGGGCGTGCGCGAGACGCCAGACGGCCTTGTCGCGCGCGTGGCCGACCCCTTGGCCCAGACCCCGGGCTCCTTCGAAATTGACCGCGAAAGTTTCGAGAAAAGCCACGGCGGCGTCACCGTCGTCGCCGTCCCGACCCTGGCCCGGGCCGGGCTGCGCGCCCTGGCCCTTATCGCCCGCCACCACGGCCTGCCGCTCGCCCACGAAACCCTGGCCGCCCAGCACGGATTCGCCGCCGCCGAACCCACGCCAACCGAGCTTTGCGCCATAGCCGCCGCCTCGGGCCTCAAAGCCGAACTGCGCCGCCTGACCCCGGCCGAGCTGCCGCTTCTGGCCGGAGCCTATCCGGTGATCCTTTTGCTGCAGGGCGGCGGGGCGCTGGTCGCTGCCGGCTGTCGCCAGCAAGACGGCCGGGACGTCCTGGACGTGGTGGACCCGACCAGGCTGCCGCCTGGCCGCGAACCCCTGCCCGTGGCCGATCTGGCCCAGCGTTGGGACGGGCAAACGCTCCTTCTCAAACGCAAACGCCGCCTCACCGACGAGAACCAGCCCTTTGGCCTCACCTGGTTCGTCCCGGAAATCCTGCGCTGCCGCAAGGAGTTCACCGACGCCGCCGTGGCCGCCTTCATGCTCTACGCCCTGGCCCTGGCCATGCCGATCTATTTCCAGATCGTCATCGACAAGGTGCTCACCCACAAGGGGCTGGCCACCCTCCAGGTCCTCAGTTTCGGGATGCTGGCCGCCCTGGCCTTCGAGGCCGGCTTTTCCTACCTGCGCGGCGTTGTGCTCCTCCACGCCGCCGCCCGCATCGACGTGCGGGTGGCCGCCCGCACCTTTGCCCGCTTGACCGCCCTGCCGCTGCGGTTTTTCGGCCACAGCCGGGTGGGCGTGCTCATCCAGCACATGCAGCAGGCCGACAAGATTCGCGAATTTTTAAGCGGCAAGCTCTTTTTCACGCTCCTTGACGGCGCGGCCCTGGTGGTCTTCATCCCGGTCCTTTTCCTTTACAGCGTGCCGCTGACCTTCTTAGTGCTGGCGCTAAGCCTCGCCCTGGGGCTGCTTTTGGCCGTCATCATTCCCTTTTTCCGCAAGCGTCTGGCCGCCCTCTACGCCGCCGAGGGCGAGCGCCAGTCCTATCTGGTCGAGACCATCCGGGGCATGGAGACGGTCAAGGCCCTGTCCCTTGAGCCGTCCCGGCGGCGCGGCTGGGAAGACGCCGCCGCCCGGGCCGTGGCCATGCGCTTTGGCGTGGGCAAGATCGGCAACGCGGCCACGGCCGGGGTCGGGTTCCTGGAAAAAGTCATGATCTTGTGCATCCCCTGGATCGGCGTGTCGCTGGTCTTCGACGGCAGCCTGTCCGTGGGGGCGCTCATCGCCTTCCAGATGCTGGCCGGCCGCGTCACCCAGCCCTTGGTGCAGTTTGTTTCGCTGCTCCAGGAATATCAGGAAAAAGCCCTGGCCGTGGACATGCTGGCCGCCATCATGAACGAGCCGCCCGAGCGGGCCGGCTCGGGCGAGGGCCTGCGCCCGACGCTGGTTGGCGAGGTGGTGCTGGACCACGTCACCTTCCGCTACGGCCAGACTGCCGACGCCCCGGCCGCCCTGTCCGGCGTGTCGGCCCGGTTCGCCGCCGGGGCCATGATCGGCGTGGCCGGGCGCAGCGGCTCGGGCAAATCGACCCTGGCCCGGCTGCTCCAGGGCCTGTACCTGCCCACCGACGGGAGCCTGCGCCTGGACGGCCACGACCTGCGCGAACTCGACCTCGCCCACGTGCGCCGCCAGATCGGCGTGGTCCTGCAGGAAAGCTTTTTATTCACCGGCACGGTGCGCGACAACATCGCCATGGCCCGGCCCACGGCCGCCCTAGAGGAAGTCGTCTGGGCGGCCAGACTGGCCGGCGCCGAGGAATTCATCCGGCGGCTGCCGCGCGGCTACGACACGATGCTCGAGGAAAACGGCTCCAACCTGTCCGGCGGCCAGCGCCAACGCCTGGCCATCGCCCGGGCGCTTCTGGCCAATCCGCGCATCCTCATCCTTGATGAAGCCACCAGCGCCCTGGACGCCGAATCCGAAGCCATCGTCCAGGACAACATGGCCCGCATCGGCCGGCAGCGCACCACCATCGTCATCAGCCACCGCCTGTCCATGCTGGCCGGAGCCGACGCCATCCTCGTCCTCGACGCCGGCCGGGCGGTGGATTTCGCGCCCCACGCCGAACTGCTCAAACGCTGCGCCGTCTACCGCGATCTTTGGAACAGCCAGAATCGGCATGTGACTGCGGATGCGGTCACGCCGCAGGGGCGTTGACGGGAAGGAAGATGCCTTGGGCGTTAGAGCCCGTATTTACAAGGCAGGGAGTTGGAGGAATATACATGGCTAAGTCTGAGCGTTTTATTGGTGTCGATGTCTCTAAGGATACGTTGGATGTTCATGTCCTTCCTGAAGGAAAGGATTTTGTCTTTTCCAATGACGTTGATGGAATAGCTGCTCTTTGTAGAAAGTTCGGTAAGCTTCGCCCTCAGCTGATTGTGCTAGAGGCGACAGGAGGTCTTCAGATCCCTGTGGCTTCTGCTCTTGGCGTCAAGAAGCACCCTGTCGCGGTAATCAATCCCCGGCAAGCTCGCGACTTCGCTCGTGCTACCGGGAGATTGGCAAAGACGGACAAGATAGATGCACAAGTATTGGCCTTCTTTGGCCAACAAGTTCGCCCTGGAGCCCGCCCACTTAAAGACGAGCAAACCCAGGAGCTGAGCGCCTTATTATCTCGGCGAAAGCATCTGATTGGAATGCTTGTCATGGAGAAGAATCGCCTTGCGCTCTCCTTTGGTTCTGTTCGTAATGACATTGAACAGCACATTGAGTGGCTTGAAGAACGTCTTGGCGAGATCAATACTCGTTTAGGCAAAGCCGTTCGCAGCAGCCCACTCTGGAGAGAGCAAGATAATCTTCTGCGTAGTGTTCCAGGCGTTGGAGAAGTGCTATCGACGTCCTTGCTCGCCAATCTTCCAGAGCTAGGTAAGCTTGATCGTCGGTCGATAGCTGCGCTTGTTGGTGTCGCGCCTATGAATTGTGACAGCGGAAAATATCGAGGCAAGCGGCGAACCTGGGGCGGTCGTTCTGATGTTCGCGCGGTCTTGTATATGGCAATTATGACCGCTATCCGCTTTAATCCTGTAATCAGTAAGTTTTACAAGCGCCTTATTGACGCAGGAAAGCCGCATAAAGTCGCAGCCACCGCATCTATGAGGAAATTGTTGACGATACTCAACTCGATGGTCCGAACAGGCCAGCCTTGGGCATATAGCCCGAGTTAGTGGCTTAAGGGCCTTTTCTGTTGACTGGAACCACCGTTGCTCCGGCGGCCAAAGGGGCTGAGCCCCTTTGGAAACCCCACATGGGGGGACGGGGGCGCTTGGGTAATGTGAACTGCGCCCTCTGGGCGGCGAGGAGACGGACGTGGCCGTGACCCAGAAATGCCAATACGCCCTGCGCGCCCTGCTCGAACTGGCCCTGCGCGAGGGAACCGGGGCGGCCCCGGCCGGCGAGATCGCCGACCGCCAGGCCATCCCCAAACGCTTCCTGGAAGTGATCCTCAACCAGTTGCGCCAGGGCGGCTTCGTGGCCTCCCAGCGCGGCAAGGAAGGCGGCTTCTACCTGGCCCGGCCGGCCTCGGAAGTGACCGTCGGCGCGGTGATCCGCTTCATGGACGGCCCCATCAGCCCGGTGGACTGCCACCGGGAGCGGCCGGGCCACGACTGCCCCCTGCAAGGCGGTTGCGTTTTTCGGGGACTCTGGGACGAGGCCCGGGACGCCCTGGAACGGGTCTACGACACCCGCAGCCTGGCCGACCTCGTGGCCGAGGACCGACGCATCCGCCGGGCGGCCAAGGTCGGCGACTACGTCATCTGAGGCGATTGGGGCGGGTCGAGGAAGAAACAAGGCAGCCGGTTGGAACGCCGCCCGAGCCGGTCCGTTCCTGATGCATAAAGCGGCGGCTGACAATGGGCGCAATCTAGGGCCGAAACATATCCGCCGCCCAGGCCAGGGCTTCGAAATAGGCGGCCGAGGCGTCGCTCGGGGCCACGCCGTAGGCGCGAAGCGCCGCCTTGGCCGTCTCGCCGCCGGCGTCGTAGCAGCCGGCCAGGGCCAGGCAGGGCGTACAGGAACTTTCCCCGCCAAGCAGGGCCGTCCGGGTGCGTTCGTCGATGGACAGCCCGGCCAGGGCCTGGGCCATGGGCATCCCGAGCATGGCGTCGAGCAGGGACAACAGTCCGGTCAGGCAAATGCTTTGCCCGTCGTGGCAGGTCGCTCGGCCAGGGATGCGGCGGCCGTCGGCCAGAGCCAGAAACCGGCCGCGCACGGCCGAGGCAAAGGCCAGCTCGCGGTCGCGGGCCGAGGCCCCAAGCGTGGCCAGCATGTTGACGGCCACCCAGCTGGACAGGGCGTTGCGGCCCAGCCGCGTGACCGCGAAATCCACCGACTCGATGGGCTGGCCCCGGTAGAAGCTGGCCGTGTTGACGTAGCGCAGCAGCTTGTAGGTCAGCGACACGTCCGAGCCGATGATCTCGCGCACCCGGCGCACGTCGAGTTCGGGCTGGCTCACCTCGGCCAGAAGATTGAGCTTCACCGCCTGGTTGGGTTCCAGGATCTTGGCCGTGACGATCTTGGGCCGACTGTAAAAGTACCCCTGGGCCAGGGGCACGCCCCGTTCGCGGCACCAGGTCACGTCGGCCTCGGTCTCCACCTTTTCGGCCAGCACGGTCTTGCCCAGGGCCAGGCAGCGGTCCACCACGGCCCCCAGCCGGGCCGGATCGCCGGCCAGGGCCAGGAAATCCACCTTGATGTAGGTCGCATAGGGCAAGAGCGGATCAAAGGCCGGGTCGCCCACGTAGTCGTCCAGGGCCAGCACGAAGCCGGCCTCATGGATGCCGCGCACCAGCTCCACAAAGGCCGCGTCGCAGGTCACATGCTCCAGGATTTCGATGACGAAACGCCCCGGGTCCAGGAACTTATGGTGGCCGGATTCCAGGATTTCCTTGGAAAAGTTGATAAAGATCTTCTTTTTCGGGTCGATGTCCTGGGAAATGGCGTGGATGCCGTTGGCCAGCACGGCCAGGGTCGCTTCGGCGTCCGAGGGAAAGACGGCCGCGTTGGGGCCGCCGACGGTGCGATAGAGCAGCTCGTAGCCGAACACGTCGCCGTCGATGCGATAGATGGGGTGCCTGGCCACGGCGTAATTGTCATCTGTATTGGGGGGCATGGTGTTTTGGCTGGGCGGCGTGAGTCCGAAACGTGTCTGGTTCAGGTCTGCCCCGGACGGGTCGCTGTTGGAGGTGCTGGAACAATGGGGCTGGCGTTTGTCGCCCTGGCAACGGGCAAAAGGCCAGACAATCGCTCTATACCCCGCCGGGCCAGGGCCTTCAAGCGCCAAGGAGAAAAGGGCGTCTGCTGGCGAAATCAGGCCAGGAACGGAGCCAGATCGGCCGGCAAAACGGCCCAGCCGCCAACGCTCCCCGGGGCCAGCCGGCCGAGGTCGGGCCGGCAGAGGAGCCGGGCCGGATTCACGGTCAGGGCCTCAAGCACGGTCCGGCCCGGGAGCCCCGGATGGGCCGCCAAAAGCGCCCGGGCCTCGTTCCACAGGTCGAGATCGTCGTTGGAGGCCAGGCTGTCCGTGCCCAGGGCGAGTCGCACGCCGGCCGCGACCAGGGCCGGGGCGTCGGCGACGCCGACGCCGATGCTGGCGTTGCTGCGCGGACACAGACAGGCCGTGGCCCCGGACCGGGCCAGGATGTCCGCATCGCCCGGGGCGAGGTGGACCACATGAACGGCCAGGGTGTCCGGCCCGAGCAGCCCCTGGGCCGCCGCCTCGGCCACGGGCGACCGGCCCGGGGCCTGCCAGCCCTTTGGCAGCAGCCGGCCGGCCAGCATG
>DLGG01000056.1 GCA_002482565.1 Solidesulfovibrio magneticus | reverse complement strand
ACGGCCCGGCAGGCGGCCTCGACCCGGTCCAGGCGTCGGGAGGTCAGCACCACCTCGGCCCCCTCGCCGGCCAGGAGCCCGGCGGCCCGCTGGCCCACGGGGCCGGTGCCGGCCAGGACCACTACCTTTTTCCCGGCCAGATCCATAGCCCCCCGGATCTTGGCGGCGGCGGCGGCGGCGGTGGTGTTGCAGCCGTTGGAATCGAGCATGACGGAGACGCGAAACGGGCCGAAAAAGCTTTCCTTGGCCGCGGCGAAAAGGGCCTCGCCGACGGCCACGTCCGAACCACCGATAAAGGCGGCCGAGTACTTGAGGTCCGGGATGCCCCGGGTGAACAGCAGGCCGTAAATCTGGTTGCGCACGTCGCCCGGGGTCAGGCCGCCGCGAGCCAGCAGGGCGTCGGCCTCGGCGTCGTGGGCCACCACCGCGTCAAAGGCGCTCGGCAGGGAGTCGGAGTCGAGCTGGAGCAGGAGTTTTTTTTTCATCGGCTGTCCTTGCGGCCCGCCGGCCGCAGTGGCCGTCGCGGGGACGGGGTCGCCCCCGCGACGGGTTGTGGTTTCCGTGTTTGGCGTCAAGCCGTAAGGGCTACTCCAGGTTGCATTCGCCTTCGGCACCCCGGGGGTCGCCGATCATGTCGTAGACGAAGGCGGCCAGTACTCCGCCGACCAAGGGACCGAACAGGTAGATGGGGTACTGGGCCCACATGTTGGGGCCGCCTACCAGGGTGTTGGCCAGGTAGGGGCCGAAGGTACGGGCCGGGTTCATCGAGGCGCCGGTGACGTTGCCGCCGACGATGATGTCCGCCGCCACCACCAGGCCGATGGCCAGGCCGGCGAAGCCGCCGCGACAGCGGCTGTCCACGGCCGAGCCCATGATGGTCATGACCAGGATGAAGGTCAGGATGACCTCGCACAGGAGGGCCTGGCCATAGCTGACGCCATCGAACATGCCCGTGGCGCCGAGGCCCGTGGGGATGACCCGTGTCCCCCAGACCGCGACCACCGAGAGCGACCCGAGGGTCGCGCCGGTGCATTGGGCGATGACGTAAGCCACCAGGTCCTGGGTCGGGAAGCGCTTGGTCGCCCACAGGGCCACGCTGACCGCCGGGTTGATGTGCGTTCCGGAAATGTGTCCGAAACAGTAGATCATGGCCGTGACGGCCAGGCCGAAGGCCAGGCCGATGGCCACCCAGGCCGCCATGTCGATGCCGACATGGAAGGCGTTGTCGATTACGGGCCGGCCCTTGGCCAAAAGCACCGTGGTCATGACCGAGCCGGTTCCCAGGAACACCAGGGCATAGGTTCCGACAAGTTCCGCGATGGAACGTTTCAGGAGTGAAGGAGCCGCCATTCCACCATACCTCCGTTTTGCTTCGCTCAGGCGTCCCGGAGGCGACTAAACCGCGGTGTTCCAGTTGCAGTAGCCCTTGGCGCCTGCCAGCGCGCCGGTGACGAAGGGCACGTTGCGCTTGATCAGCGAGGTGGCGGCGCAGTCCTTGCAGCCGCGCACCGGCGAACCGGCCTGGGCCGGGTTTAAGGCGATGCAGTTGGTCATCAGGGTCGCGGTGGTGCATTCCGGCGTCAGGTAGCAGGGGAAGTCGGCCAGGCTCATCAGCGCCGCGAAACGCTGGGTGATGGCGCAGGCCGGATAGGTGTAGCGTTGCGGGTTGGAGACGATCTCGCTCTTGTCGATGGGGGAGAGGTCGACTTCCACGCCCTTGATCTTGCCGCCCTGGCCGATGGGGGTGATGTCGAGGATCTTTTCGCCGCGGGTCAGGATGTCAAGGAAGTCGGCGTTGTGCAGTTCGTCGGCCTCGCCGCGCTTGGGGTTCATGGCCGCGTAGTTGCTGAAGCGCTTGCTCAACAGGTCCACGACCATGGGCACGGTGAAGCTGTCCTTCCACAGGATGTAGGCGGTGGCGCAGGCCGGGGCGCCGGTGGACACGGACAGGACGTCGTAGGGGCTCTTGTAGGCGCCGGCTTCGAGGCCGCGGTAGATGGTGCTCTTGAAGCAGCCCATGACCGCCTCATAGATGCCGAAGGCCATGTCGTCCTTGAACATGTTGAAGGCCGACTGGGCGATGTGGTGGCCGATGTCGCCGACGCAGTAGGCCGGGACGGTCACGATGTTGGCCGGATGGACGCCGGCCTTGAAAGCGGCCAGCACGTAGGGCTTCATGCGCTCCTTGTACTGGGCCATGTACTTGCGGGTGTCGAACGAGGTGTGCGGCCCATGGCCACCCAGGTTGTGGGTGTCCATCAACTTGGCTTGCGCCTCGACCGGATCCTTGTAGATGTACTGCATCTGGGCGACTTCGGCTTCTTCGGCCTCGGCCGCGGTCTTGCCGGCTTCGATGGCCGCCCGGAAGGCGCCGCCCAGGCCGTAGGAGGTGTTCATGCCCCAGGACTTGGAGGACAGGATGGTCTTCTTGTGGTCCGAGGGAATGGACAGGGGGGCCAGGATGCGGTTGACGAGGTTGGGCACCGAGCCGCAGGAGAAGGCGAAGTCCACGACGCAGGTCAGGCCGTACATGCCGCCGTACCGGCGCACGCTTTCCAGGCCGACCAGGGCCTTGTTGGCGGCGATGGCTTCGATGAAGGTGTCCATGGAGGCCTTGAAGGCCGGGTCAGCCTCGTAGAGGATCTCCAGGATGGGCGGGGTCTGGTAGTGTTCGACGAAGGGATCGTCCTCGGGCCGGATGGTGTCGGTCAGGCTGCACAGGATGTCGTAGTGGGCGTTGACGGACTGGACGTGGAGGTCGATGACCTCCTTGGACTGGCCTTCGCCCACGGTCATCTTGTTGACCGCGTCCACGTAGGGCTTGCAATCCGTCAGCTTGAAGACGCCGCCGCGCTTCTCCTTGATGACCCCGAAAACCGCCAGCGTCGCACCGAGAGCCTCGTCGATCATCTTTTTGTACACGGACATATTGGACTCCTTTCTGGTGAGCGTGTTTGTATCATGCATCCCAACAGCAACGGACTCCTCGAGAAGCTTCTTTGCCAGCAGCCTGACTCCATCCACTGACGGGGCATTCGGTTGCCCATTCCCCCGCGACTGCCCCTCTTGACGGTGGTGATTATATATATCGCGGGGATGGGGAGCGTGTCTTGTTGCGTTGTCGCGTTGTTCGGTGTCGCTTGCCTCCTTGCGGTTTTCGTCTCTATGGGGGCGTAGGGGAGACGGTGTCGGTGCCTGGCCGGTCTTGTCCGGCCACGGCGGCATGGGGGCCGCCGGGCGGGAGCCTGGCCCGGGGGACCGGGGGATTCGGGCGCTTGGCCGCACTCATGCCAAAAGCCTCCCGGCGATGGTCGCGGCGGCGCGCCGGCCGGCCCCCATGGCCGAAATGACCGTGGCCGCGCCGGTGACGATGTCGCCCCCGGCAAAGACATTGGGGATGTTCGTTTCGCCCGTTTCCTCGTCCACGCCGATGTAGCCCCAGCGATTGGTCGCCAGGCCCGGGGTGGTGCGGGGCAGGAGCGGATTGGCCCGGGTGCCCACGGCCACCACGGCCATGTCCGTGGCCAGCTCGCAATACTCGCCCTCGCAGGCCAGCGGCCGGCAGCGGCCGGAATCGTCCGGCTCGCCCAGGCGCATCTTCTGGAGCAGCACCGAGACGAGGCGGCCATTGGCGTCGCCGGTAAAGGACAGGGGGGCGTGCAGGCAGAAAAGCTCGATGCCCTCTTCCTTGGCGTGGTGGATTTCCTCGCGCCGGGCCGGCATCTCGTTTTCCGTGCGGCGGTAGACGATGGCCACGCGCTGCGCGCCCAGGCGCGCGGCCGTCCTGGCCGCGTCCAGGGCCACGTTGCCGGCGCCGAAGACCACCACCCGCTTGCCCGGGTAGACCGGCGTGTCCCAGTCGGGAAAGGCGTAGGCCCGGCCGAGGTTGACGCGCGTCAGGTACTCGTTGGCCGAGAAGACGCCGATCAAGTTCTCGCCGGGAATGTTGAGAAAGGTCGGCAGGCCGGCGCCCACGCCGATGAACACGGCCCGGTAGCCCTTCGCGAGCAGCTCGGGCACGGTGACCGTGCGCCCGCCGACCCAGTTGGTGAAAAACCGCACGCCGAGGCCCCGCATGGCCGCGACCTCGCGGCCGACCACGGCCTTGGGCAGCCTGAATTCCGGGATGCCGTAGACGAGCACCCCGCCCGGCTCGTGCAGGGCCTCGTAGACGTCCACGCCGATGCCCCGGGCGGCCAAGGTGCCGGCCACGGTGAGGCTGGCCGGGCCGGCGCCGATACAGGCCACCCGGACATCCTCCAGGCCGGCCGGGCAGGCCGGGGCGCCGGTGAGTTCCTCGCAGGCATCGTCGGCCAGGAAGGCGTCGGCAACGTAGCGTTCCAGGCGGCCGATGGCCACGGGCTCGTGCTTTTTGCCCAGGACGCAGGCCTGTTCGCACTGGGTTTCCTGGGGGCAGACCCGGCCGCAGACCGCCGGCAGGGAGTTGGTTTGACGGATGACGGCATAGGCCCGTCGCGGGTCGCCGTCGGCCAGGGCGGCGATGAATCCCGGGATGTCGATGCCCACGGGGCAGCCGGCCACGCAGGCGGGTTTCTTGCAGCGCAGGCAGCGCGCCGCCTCGGCCAGGGCCATGTCCGGCGCGTAGCCCAGGGCGACCTCGCGGAAATTGCTCACCCGCTCCTTGGGCGGCTGCTCGGGCATGGGCGTACGCGGGGCCTTGGCCCGTTTGCGGTCAGTTGGCGCAGCGGCAGACATGGTGTTGTTGAAACTCCGCGTAGGATTGTTGTTCCATGGGCCGAAACGCCGTCAGGCGCTGGGCGAGCTCCTTGAAATCCACCAGGCCGCCGTCGAATTCCGGCCCGTCCACGCAGGCGAAACGCGTTTCGCCGCCGACGCTGACCCGACAGGCGCCGCACATGCCGATGCCGTCGAGCATGATGGAATTGAGGCTGACCAGGCAGGGGACGCCGAAGCGCCCGGCCACCTCTGACACGGCGGCCATCATGGGCACCGGGCCCACGGCCACGATCTCGGCCACGGGGCTGCCGTCCCCCAGGCATTCCTCCAGCAGGTGGGTGACCAGGCCCTTGCGGCCGTGGGAACCGTCGTCGGTGGCGACCAGGACGGTATCGCACACCGCGGCCAACTCCGCTTCGAACAGGAGCAGACCCCTGGTGCGGGCGCCGATGATGCCGGTCACACGGTTGCCGGCCTGGTGATGGCCCTTGGCGATGTGGTGCATGGCGGCGATGCCCGTGCCGCCGCCCACGCACAGGACCAGGCCGTCGTGGGGCCGGATGTGGGTGGGCTGGCCCAGGGGGCCGCATAGGTCCAGGATGGCCTCGCCTTCCTCCAGGGTGTCGAGGTGGGCGGTGGTCTTGCCGAGGACGAGGTAGACGAGGGTGATGGTGCCTGCGTCGGCATCGGCATCGGCGATGGTCAGCGGAATGCGTTCGCCGGTTGGGCACACGCGTAGGATGACAAAATTGCCCGGCCTGGCCTTGGCGGCGACGTGGGGGGCGTCGATGACCAGTTCGCTGGTCTGGCCGGGGATGAGGCGGCGTTTGCGCAGGATGGTGTTTGCCACGGCACGGCTCCTTGACGTCAGGCCGGCCGCCGGGCGGGGTTGCCGGTCCGGCGGTCGTCCTGAGGGGAGGGGGGGGCGGCGCAAATTTGACAATTATAGAAAAAATTAATAGAATAACACAAGGAATAAACCATGTCTTTCTCCGTGTGAGGCAGTTTTGTCCTTGGCCTGGCGTCTCGAAAACGCAGCCAAGCCGACTTGCCGAGTGCCCGCGGACGTGATGCGGGGGCCGTCCGGGCCTTGCGGCGGCGCGCCCCTCAGGACGTCGCGGGTCCTAGGCTACGGGACCGTCGCGTCGGCTGCGGGGCGGGCGTCGTTTCAGGACGTGAAGGCCGCAGCGCTCCGACCGGGCAGCGGCCGGGTCGCGGGCCTCGGGCCGCACTGCCCGGACGAACCGCCTGTCCGGCGTTTGCTCGCGGGTTGGAGAGAGACTTGGTGGCAAAGACGGGGGGGCGATACGGGAGGAGAAAACGACCCCGAGCCCAGGGGCGCAAGGCCTCGTGGCGGGTCGAAAGCCCGGCCGGGAGACGGCCTGCGGCTGGCGTGGCGCCGTTTTCGGACGTTTGGCTGTTGTGGTTCCGTTCGAGTGAAAAGGGTCACAGTGTCGATACTCTTCATTATACAATGTCATGGCGTATTCCTTCCTGATGGCATTTGGGCTGCTCGTCCCAGTTGCGAATGATATCCTCAGGAACATTGTATGAAGTATATCGACTCCCTCCACTAACGGGGCAAACGGTTTTGCCTACCCCCTGCGACTGCCCCTCTGAACGGTGGTGTTTATAATGATCGCAGGGGAGGATGCTCGTACCTGGTTCGTCTGCGGCGCGGCAGCGAACCCTGTCAAGGTCTAAAAAAAGCCATTCGTAAAATTCGATTACCCCATGTGGCGCAACGGTGCAAGTTTTTTCCATCATGTTTATTTTGACATATTCGGTGGGGCCAGCCGGCAGCGGCGCCGAAAGATGCAAAAAAAGCCGTTGCCAGAGCTTGTTGCCGCTGTCCGCGCGTCTGGCGGCTCATTAGCCTCGGCCTCCTGCCAGGTCGGCCAGGGAGGCCGCCACCGGGCCCGGAGCGAAGCCCCGGTCGTCGAGGGCCACGACCGGGCGGATGCCCAGGCTGTTGGTCAGGAAGATTTCGTCTGCCCGGGCCAAGTCCTCGACCGCAAGCGGGGTTTCGCGCACCCGGCAGCGGGCCATGACCGCGCCGCGCATGATGCCGGGCAGGGCCCCCTCGGCCAGGGGCGGCGTGTGCGCGATGCCGCCCTTGACGGCGAAGACGTTGGCCAGGCTGCTTTCGGCGATGCGGCCGGCGGTATTGCGCAGCAGGGCGTCGTCGGCCCCCCGGTCGGACGCCTCCAGCTTGGCCAGGATGTTGTCCAGGGCGTTGAGGGATTTGACGCCGCAAAGGGGCGAGTGTTCGTTGCGCCGGGTGATGGTCGCCAGCACGCACCGGGCCGGCCCGGGATCGGGCGGCGGGGCGGCGGCGGTGACCAGGACCGTGGGGGCGGGCGGCGGCGTCGGCGGCAGCAGCCCCCGGGCGGCCACGCCCCGGGTGACGGTCAGGCGCAGGG
>DLGG01000055.1:196-5037 GCA_002482565.1 Solidesulfovibrio magneticus | reverse complement strand
GAGGCCGGCCGTGAGAACCTCCGTCATCGTCACCGCGGTCCTGGCCTTTTTCGCTCTCGTCACCGCCTTCCAGAGCGTCTACGTGGTGGACCAGACCGAAAAGGCCATCGTGCTCCAGCTCGGCAAGCCCACGGGCGACGCCAAGGGGCCGGGACTGCACTTCAAGATCCCCTTCATCCAGAACGTCGTCTTTTTCGACGCCAGGCTCCTGGAATACGACGCCAAGACGGCCGAGGTGCTCACTCTCGACAAGAAGAACCTGGTGGTGGACAACTACGCCCGCTGGCGCATCGCCAACCCGCTCCTGTTCTACCGCACGCTGCGCACGGTGGGCCGGGCCCACGCCCGCCTCGACGACATCATCTACGCCGAACTGCGCGTGGCCCTGGGCCAGTACACGCTCCAGGACATCGTCTCGGAGAAGCGCGCCGTGATCATGGGCGAGGTGACGCAGAAGTCCAACCAGCTGCTCTCCCCCTACGGCATCGACATCGTGGACGTGCGCATCAAGCGCACGGACCTGCCGCCGGAAAACGCCCAGGCCATCTACGGCCGCATGCGCGCCGAGCGCGAGCGTCAGGCCAAGCTGTACCGGTCCGAGGGCTGGGAGGAGATGGAAAAGATCAAGTCCGGCGCGGACAAGGACCGGGCCGTGCTCCTGGCCGAGGCCGAACGCCAGGCCGAAGTGCTGCGCGGCGTAGGCGACGCCGAGGCGGCGTCCATCTGGGCCGAGGCCGTGACCAAGGCCCCGGACTTCTTCTCCTTCACGCGCAGCCTCGAGGCGTACCAGAAGGCCCTGGCGCACAAGACGCGGCTGGTGCTCACGCCCCAGAGTACGTTTTTCAAATACTTCCGGTAGGCCGTGCCCCGGTCCCGTGACCGGGGCCGGCCCGCCGGCCTTGACAAGCCCTGCGCCTTTGGCGGAAGGTTCAACCCCATTTCCGCGGGCGGGTGGCCCGGGCGCCATCCGTCCGCCATTCCCGCACCAACCCAGAGGGGGAAACGATGGTCCTCGAGCTGATCAAGCCCGGCACCAACATCAATTTTCTCAAGTACCGCAAGCTGGCCTACCTGGTTTCGGCGGCCATCATCGTGGCCGGGTTCATCTCCCTGGCCGTGAAGGGCGGTCCCCGCTACGGCGTGGACTTTTCCGGCGGCCTGTCCATCCAGGTCCGCTTCGCCAAGCCCATGGACGTCAAGCTGATCGACAAGGCCGTGGAGGGCGTGGGCCTGCAAAACGTGGTCGTGCAGCGCTTCGGCCAGGACGACGCCAACGAGTATCTCATCCGGGCCTCGGAAAGCGAGGCGCACCAGGAATCCATCCGTGCGGCCGTGGAAACGGCCCTGGCGAAGAACCTTCCCGATTCGGGGTATTCCGTCCAGCGCCTGGAGATGGTCGGGCCCAAGGTCGGCGCGGATCTGCGCGGCAAGGCGCTCGAGGCCATCTTCTATTCGGTGCTGCTCATCGCCATCTACATTTCCGGGCGCTTCGAACAGCGCTGGATGGCCGCGGGCATGATGGCGGCGGGGCTTGCCGGCGGCATCTACGTGCTCAAGCTCTTCGGCGCGTCGACCGTGTGGCTCATCGTGGCCGCCATGGTCATCACGCTCGCGCTGTGCTTCGTGATGCGGCTCAAATACGCGCTCGGGGCCGTGGTCGCGGACCTGCACGACATCCTGGTCACCATCGCGCTCTTTTCGCTGTTCGACAAGGAGTTCGACCTGACCATCGTCGCGGCGCTGCTCACCATCCTCGGCTATTCCCTCAACGACACCATCATCGTCTACGACCGCATCCGGGAACATCTGCGCGCCGCGGGCAAGGGCATGCCCTTTGGCCAGTTGATCAACCAGAGCATCAACGAGACGCTCTCGCGCACCATCCTCACGGCCGGCACCACGCTCATCACCGTGGCCTGCCTCTACTTCTTCGGCGGCGCGGTCATCCACGACTTCGCCCTGGCCATGCTCATCGGCATCCTGGCCGGCACGTATTCCTCGGTCTTCGTGGCCAGCCCCATCCTGCTCGACCTGGGTTCGGGCCTGAGCAAGCGCGAAACCCCCGAGGCCCCCAAGGCCGGTCCCCGGGTCAACGCCGCCCGGGCCTAGACCCCGGCCGCCCCATTGCCTGTCAAAGGCCGTCCCGAAATGGGGCGGCCTTTTTTGTTGGCGGCAGTGAACCCAGGCTGCTCGGCGTCCGATGGTTCACCAGTCGTGAAGCGGCCAAGCATTTGGCCCAGGCCGTGACTGCCGTTCAGGCTGTCTCGGCCCGGCCTCCAGTCCTGGGTAGCCGAGGCATGGGAAACGCCCAGGCCGTCAAGGGCACAGGCGTTGCGTTCAAGGCTGGGGCGAGGAGGCACAGGGCGGGGAGACATGGGGAGGGCAAATCGGCTTGGACGGCACTTGGCGTTATCGGCTGGTCGGGTTCGATTGCGTCAGGATCAAGCAGAAAGCACGCCAAAGGGAAACCGTTTACCCGGGGCGGGCACACCTTCCCCCTGGCCTTGGCCCAAAGACTTCATGCCAAGGCCGACGCGAAAGGCCGAAAAGCAAGGAGCGCCACGATTGGCGCAAAAGGGGCTGGCCGGCCCAGCCTGAGGGAACGCGTCGCCGGGCGTCTACTGAGCGGGCTTGACGCCCTTGGAGGCTTCGTAGGCGGCCAGCTCCCGTTCGTAGCGGTCCATTTCCACGCGGGCGGCTTCCTTGGCCCGGACATAGTGGTCCAGGGCTTCGGTGTTGCCGTCCTTGCGGGCTTCGTCCTCGGCCTGGCCGAAACGGATGTAGGCGTTGCGGTACGTCTTGACCTTTTCTGCCAGGAATTCCCGCTTGTCCGGGGCGATCCAGGGGTTTTTGGGTCCTGCGCCGCAGCCGAGGAGGAAAAGGCACAATGTGGCAACAGGGACAAGACGCAGACAAGGAAGAATCATACGATATGGCTTCATAGGAAATGCGGGGTTTGGCTCATGCCGCCGCAAGGCTTGGTCGTGGCCTAGAGCCGGATGTTGACGATGCCGCCCGAGACGACTTCCACAGCGCCCGCCGGAGCAGGTACGACGCTCCCGGCCGGAGCCGGTTCCACGGACCCGGCCGGCTGGACGTCGAAGGGGCCGGTGGGCGGCGTGGTCTGGACCATGCCGGCCGGAGACGGCGTGGTCATGCCGGGAGGCAGAGCCTCGACGTGGCCGGGAGGCAGGGCCTCGAATCGGCCCGGCGGTCCCGCTTCGACGTGTCCCGCCGGTGTAACGGCGTCAGACATGGCGTACCTCCGGCGGCGATCCAATCGCCGCTGCTGTCTATGTGCCCCACTTCGGGCGGCATGGCAACAGCCACGATGCTTACGATAGAGACATGCGTCTGGCTGGGCATGTCCCGGAGATGGAGAATCCAGACGGCGTCACGTGCTCCAAATGCGGGCAACGGGTGCAACGTCAGGCAGGACCTGTCCCTTTTGTAACGGCGCGGCGTCAGGCCGCCTTGGGCGAGCGCCGGGGCCGCACCAGCGTTTCGGTGGCCAGACCGGCCAGATAGAGCACGCCGCGAAGCAACAGCGGCAACTGCACGGAAGCGTCCTTGTCGCCGGCCAGGGGGATCTCGGGCGCGTCGGCCTGTCCGGTGAGGCGGCGGTGGATGGCCCGGGCTTCAGGGTGGCGTTCGTTTAAGGACAGGCCCTTGCGCACGGCCCGTTCGGCCAGGTCCGGCCGGCGCAGGAAGTGGTAGGCCTTGGACAGGCCCACGTAGGCGTCGGCGTTCTTGGGCGCCAGCTCCAGGGCCAGGCGGTAAAGCGACACGGCGGCGGCGTAGTGGCGGTCGCGCACGAGTTCGTTGCCAAGGGCCAGGAAGGGGTTGAACCCGGCCTCGTCGGCGGCGAGTAGCGTCACGAACTGATCGCGCAGTTCGGCGAAGCGCTGGACCCGGGCGCAGGCGTTGGCCGCCTGCTTCATGTAATGGCGATAGCGTCGCTGGCTGCCCTTGGCCAGCCAGGCTCGGGCCAAGCCCAGATGAGCCTCGACATAGAGCTTGTTGGCGGACAGGGCCCGGTGGAAGGCCAGGATGGCACGCTCCACGTCGCGCACGGCCAGGGCGGCCATGCCTTCCTCGAAATGCTTTGGCGCGTCGTCCGGGGCCTCGGCCAGGGCCTCGTAGCCCCGGGCCGCGCCCTCGACGTCGCCGGCCGCTTCCTTGGCGGCGGCCCGGGCCAGGGCGGCCCGTTCGGCGGCGGCAAAGCGGGCCATGTGGGAGGCCATGGACAGATGGCGGCGGAAGGCGTCCTCGGAGTAGGGGCGCAGCAGGAAGCCGGCCACGCCGAGCTTGACCGCAGAGAGCACCTCGGCCTTGGTCCCGCCGGCAGCGGCCAGGATCACCGGGATGTCGGCCAGCTCAGAATCGGCGCGAAGGGCGGCGACGAGATCGCGTCCGTCCATGTCGGCCAGGGTCGCGTCGCAAAAGATCAGGCTCGGGCGTTCGCGGCGCACGGCGGCCAGGGCCTCGGCCCCGGAGACGACGTGGCGCACGGCGAAGATGCGGGCCTGCTTGAAAAAAGTGCGGTCCACCCGGGCCACGGCGTCGCTGGCGGCGACGATGAGGGCGGAAGCGATGGCGCTTGCGGAAGTGGTCGGCACGGTCATGGGCGCATCCTCGGGTTTGGAGCCGGGCGGCATTGCCCCGGCCTTGCAAACCGTATCGACCGCATGCCGATTTGCATTAGGCCCAAACCAAAAGGAAAGCGCCCGCCGAAGTTCCCGGCGGGCGCTTGAAATCGTCAGGCCAAAGGCCGGCTACAGGGCGGAGACTTTCTTGATGAGGCGCACGAGCTGGTGGGTGAAGCCGGCCTCGTTGTCGTA
>DLGG01000055.1:0-170 GCA_002482565.1 Solidesulfovibrio magneticus | reverse complement strand
CACGCCGCCGTGGGTGTCGCCCACGAAGTCGATGGAAACCAGCGGCTCCTCGGTGTAGCCCATGCCGTCGCCGGCGGCGGCGGCCAGCACGGCCAACATGCCGGCGGTGTCCGTGGGTTTGGCCAGCTCGCAGGTGAAGTCCACCACCGACACGTTGGGGGTGGGCACGC
>DLGG01000012.1 GCA_002482565.1 Solidesulfovibrio magneticus | reverse complement strand
AAGATCGTGGCCCTGGCCAACAAGGAATCCCTGGTCCTGGCCGGCGACCTCATCCGGGCCGCCGCCGCCGCCTCGGGCGCGGTGATCCTGCCCGTGGACTCCGAACACAACGCCCTGTTCCAGGCCCTGGGCGGCGTGGGCCTGCCCGATCTGCCGCTCGTCGAAAAGCTGGTGCTGACCGCCTCGGGCGGCCCTTTCCGGTGCGCCGACCGGGCCTGCCTGGAAGCCGTCACCCCGGCCATGGCCCTGGCCCATCCCAACTGGTCCATGGGTCCCAAAATCAGCGTGGATTCCGCCACCCTCATGAACAAGGGCCTGGAGGTCATCGAGGCCTGCCGCCTCTACGGCCTGCCCGTGTCCCAGGTGGACGTGGTGGTCCATCCCCAAAGCATCGTCCACTCCCTGGCCCAGCTCCACGACGGTTCCCTGCTCGCCCACCTCGGCCCGCCCGACATGCGCGTGGCCATCGCCTACTGCCTGGGCTATCCGCGCCGGCTGTCCCTGGCCGTGCCCCGGGTCGATCTGGTCAAACTGGCGGCGCTGACCTTCGAGGCCCCGCGAGACGAGGATTTCCCCTGCCTGGGCCTGGCCCGGCAGGCGCTGGCCGGCGGCGCCAGCCACACCGTGGTTCTCAACGCCGCCAACGAAGTGGCCGTGGACCTGTTCCTGAAAGAACGCCTGGCTTTTCTGGATATTCCGGCGGCCATCGCGGCCGCCCTTGACGCCCATGCCGGGCAGCCCCTGCCCGATGTCGCGACCGTCACCGACCTCGACGCCCGGGCGCGGCGGGAGACGGCCGACTGGGCCGCGCGGCGGCGATAAGTTGCCTTTGCGCCGACGCCGCTTATCTTTATCCTTCGGCAGGACCGAAGCCGGATTTCCCGGCCGACGCCCCGCCGTCAAACACCGACGCCGGCCCGACTCCTTTGCCGGCGAGTGCGAGCGCCCATGATAGAAAGCATCGTTGCCGTGGCCCTGGTCCTTGGCGGCCTGATCTTCTTCCACGAACTGGGGCATTTCATCGCCGCCCGGGCCTTTGGCATGGGCGTGACCACCTTTTCCCTGGGCTTTGGTCCGAAAATCTTCGGCTTTACCCGCGGCAAGACCCGCTACATCCTCTCGGCCATTCCCCTGGGCGGCTATGTCCAGCTGGTGGCCCAGGACCCCGACGACACCGCCCCGGACGACTTCCCGCCCGAAACCCATTTCCGCCTGCGCCCGGCCTGGCAGCGCATGATCGTGGTGGCCGCCGGCCCCATCTTCAACTTCGTCCTGGCCTGGCTGTTGTTCTGGGGCCTGCTCGCCGCCGAGGGCCGCTTCGAGATGCTGCCCATCGTCGGCCAGGTGCAAAAAGACAGCCCGGCCGCCGTGGCCGGCCTGGCCCCGGGCGACGTCGTCACCAGCTTAAACGGCGGCCCGGTGGCCAACTGGGACGCCCTGTCCACGGCCATCCGCACCAGTAACGGCAAGCCCGTCACGCTGACCGTCAACCGCGACGGCAAGGAAGAAACCTTTGTCCTGACGCCCACCCTGCGCACGGTCAAAAACCTCTTCGGCGAAGAGGAAACCGTGCCCTTGGTCGGCATCGTCGCCTCGGGCAAGACCCGCTCCGTGCCGCTGGGGGCCGGTTCGGCCGCCGCCGAGGCCGTGAAACAGACCTGGAACGTGGTGGTCGTCACCTACACCGGGATTTTAAAGCTCATCGAACGCGTGGTGCCCCTGGACAGCATCGGCGGCCCCATCATGATCGCCCAGATGGTCAGCAAGCAGGCCGGCGAGGGCCTGGGCAACGTCGTGGCCCTGGCCGCGCTTATCAGCGTCAACCTCGGCGTGCTGAACCTGCTCCCCATCCCGGTCCTCGACGGCGGGCATCTGCTGTTCTACGCCATCGAGATCATCATGCGTAAACCCGTCAGCCCCCGGATGCGCGTGCTGACCACCAAGATCGGCCTAGCCTTCCTCATCGGCCTCATGCTGCTGGCCACCGTCAACGATATCCGCCGCCAACTGAGCATCATCGATGGCTGATTTGACTCCTCCCGGCGACGGGAAACTGCTCGTCATCAATGCCGTGGCCCAGGCGTTGTGGGTCACCTGCGGCCGGCCCGGCCAGGACGTGGTCCACCGCCGGGCCGAAGCCACCGGCCGCTGCGCCGAGGTGCTGGCCCCGCTTATCGCCGAAGTCCTGGCCGAGGCCGGCGTTCGCCCGGCCCAACTGGGCGGCCTGGCCTGCGTGCGCGGCCCGGGCAGCTTCACCGGCATCCGGGTGGCCCTGGCCACCGCCCTGGGGCTGTCGTTTGGCGCGAACGTCCCCATGGCCGGCCTCGACNNCCCCGGCCTACAAGGACCACCTCGCCATGCTCGGCCGGATCAAGGTTCCCTTCATCATCTTCGCGGGCAGCTTCCCGAAAGAGAAGGAAATCGCCGCCGCCAAGGCCACCGGAGCCGTGGTCGCCATAACCCACGCCCGCGCCGGCCAAGTCTACCTGCAATCCTTCCTGGCCGACGGCGACACTATGCCCATGGGCGCGCCCCAGGCGCTGACCGTGGCCGAAGCCGCCGCCCGCGCCGCCGATGGGGCCGCCGTGGGTCCGCTGTGGCTGGTCGGCGACGGCGTCGCCCGCTACCGCGACGCCTTCCTGGCCGCCGCCCCCCTGGCCGCCATCCTCGGCCCGCAGTACGATTCCCCCAGCCCCGCCGCCCTCCTGGCCGCCGCCGCGTCGGCCAGCTACGGCTTCACGCCGGTGGAACCCCTCTACCTGCGCCCAAGCGACGCCGAGGAAAACCTCGACGCCATCGCCGCCCACCGGGGCCTCACCCGCCACGACGCCGAAGCACGAATTCGCCAGGCCATGGAATAAGGGAGAGGAGAGGGGGAAAGAGAGGGAAGAATGCCTCCGGCGGNNGCCCCCAGACCCCCCGAATGGGATAAAGGGGGGGAGCAATTCGTGGTGGTTGGCGGTAGGCAGGCCGGCTGAAGAGCCGGACACCCAAGGCGTTTGCCACTGGCGGAAACCGCCCTGACGCCGGAGGGCGAGACTCCACCCGCCGTTTTTCCAGATCCACGACGGACACCGTAAAAAAAGCCCCTGCGCGGCGTGATGCCGGGCAGGGGCTTTTCGTTCACAAGCCGGATGGACCGGCCGGGGCCGGCTTGTCGGGCAGGGGCGGCGGCAGGTCCGGGGTTTGGCCGGACGACGTTTCGGGCGTCGCCGAAGGGGATACTCCGCCCGGTTTGGCCGGCCCGGCGGCCGGCGGCGCGCCTTCGGGCGCGGTCTTGGCGTCTTCCTGCTTGGCCGGCGCGGCCTCGCCGCCAG
>DLGG01000177.1:13104-48442 GCA_002482565.1 Solidesulfovibrio magneticus | reverse complement strand
CCGCCGGCCTGGGGCAGCTCGCGCGGGCCGGCCGAGGGCGGGGACAGGGGCGCGATTTTTTGCGGGCTGTCGGGCAGATCGTGGCCGTGCAGGGGGGGCGTGGCCTGGGGAGCCTTTTCCGGGCGCAGCTCAAGGCCGCCGCTGCCGGCCGGGGCCGGCGCGGGAGCAGTCGAAACGGCCGGCACGGCCTCGCCAGCCGCTTTTGTGCCGCTTGGAAGGATGATTTCCTTGCCCAAGGGCAGCCGGTTCGGATCAAGACCGGGATTGGCCTTCAGAATCGCGGCTGTGGGCACGCCGTAGCGCAGGGACAAAAGCCCCAAGGTGTCGCCGGCCTTGATGACGTATTTGCCGGGGCCGGCTGCCAGCACCAGGGCCGGCGCGGCTGCATCCCGGGAATGGCAGAGGTTGGCCTGTCCCCCGAGCAGGCAGGCTGCCAAAAAAAGGATCAGGCCCCAGAATCTCGCCGCGTCGCCGGTCATGAACACCTCCGGTAGCCGCCCTTTGGCGGCTGCTGCCTGGGTAGCACGGCTGCAAACAAAGGCCAAGCGCCACCTTTTGTTACATTTTATCTCCCAACTAAGCCCGGGTGCGCCGGGCCGTGAGCACGCCGGAACCGATGGGCACGACCACCGCATCGAACCGGGGGTCGGCCGACACGGCATCGACCACGCCCGGAATCTCGGCGGCGTGGCTGATGACGTTGTCGGCGGCCACGATGCCGCCCGCCACTAGGCGCGAGGCCAACAGCTCCAGACATGGGGCCAGCACGTCGCGGTTGGCGTCCACGAAAGCGAACGCGATGCCGTCCAGGCCGGCCACGATTTCCAGGGCGTCCCCCTCGGCCAGGCAGACCAGCTCGGAGGAGTCCGTGATCTCCAGGGACTGGCGGGCCAGCTCCAGCTTGTCCGGGTCGCGGTCGATGGACAGCAGCGTATCCCCCCGCTCGCGGCAGGCCAGGGACAGCCACAACGCGGAATAGCCGGCGCTGGTCCCGACTTCCACCACCCGGCCGGCAGGGGCCGAGGCGGCCAGGATGGCCAGATAGCGGCCGGTCTCGGGCGGCACCTGGCGCAGCCGCTGGCCATGGGGCGTGCCGTCGGTGCGGTCGGCGGCGTCCATGGCTTCCAGTTCGGCCATGCGCGCCAGCATGGCTGGCGTCAGTCCGTGAAACATCCCTAGCCCTCCCGTGGCGGCCGAAGCCGCGTTATTGGAACACAAACTCGCCGAAATAGATGTTTTTCACCTTGCCCGGGCCGGCATACTTGGTGAACAGGTCCATGAGTTCCTTGCGCAGGATCATCTTGCCGGAATTGGTAAGCAGATCCTCGGCCAGCTTGTTGGACAGCATGAGGATGAGATCCTCCCGAGCGTCGGCCTTGTAGAGGCGCTCGGCCGAGGGATCGTCGACGCACTCCACGATCATCTCCAGGCGCATGAACCGGTAGCCTTTCTTGCTCAAGATGTTGACGGTCATCGGCCCGATGGTGATGACGCCGTTTTCCACCTTGCCGGGTTCTTTTTTCTCTTTCTTTTCTTCCTTTTTCTCTTGTTTCTTGGCTTCGCCGTCGCCGTGGCCGCCGCCGGAAGAGGCCGGCACGGCCGCAGGCAGGGCCAGGAACAAGGTCAGCATCAGCACAATACCGATCAGACTGCGTCGCATGAGCGCTCCATGAAGCCTGGCCCGGCCGAGAGACGACCGGGCCGTTGTCGTCGCTGTATCCGCTTACCCCCGGGCCTTGGCCTGGCGGCGGCGGGCGGTGAGGATAGGTTCGGTGTAGCCGTTTGGCTGGTTTAGCCCTTCGAAAATCAGCTCCCGGGCGGCCTGGAAGGCCAGGGAATTTTCCGGAGCGGCGGCCAGGGGCCGGTAGGCCGGGTCCAGGGCGTTTTGGCGGTCCACCACGGCGGCCATGCGCGCCAGCGCGGCCTCCACCTCCTCGGGCGTGCACAGGCCATGGTGCAGCCAGTTGGCCAGGTGCTGGCTGGAGATACGCAACGTGGCCCGGTCTTCCATGAGGCCCACGTCGTCGAGGTCCGGGACCTTGGAGCAGCCGATGCCCTGGTCCACCCAGCGCGAGACGTAGCCGAGGATGCTTTGGCAGTTGGTCTCGATCTCCCGCTTCTTGTCCTCGGGGGAAGGACCTTCGCCGGCCGGCAACACCGGCAATATGAGCAGGTCGAGGCGGTTGGCCGGCGTGCGCCCGGTCAGTTCGCGCTGGCGGGCGAAGACGTCCACGGCGTGGTAGTGCATGGCATGCAGCGTGGCCGCCGTGGGCGAAGGCACCCAGGCGCAGTTGGCTCCGGCCTTGGGGTGGTCGATCTTGGCCGCCACCATCTCGGCCATGCGGTCCGGTTTGGCCCACATGCCCTTGCCGATCTGCCCCTTGCCGGAAAAGCCGCAGCCAAGCCCCACGTCCACGTTGCCGTCCTCATAGGCGGCCATCCAGGCCTGGGAGCGCATGGCGTTTTTGCCGACCACCGGTCCGGCTTCCATGACGGTGTGGATCTCGTCGCCGGTGCGGTCGAGGAATCCCGTGTTGATGAAGATGATGCGGTCCTTGGCGGCACGCACGCATTCCTTGAGATTGAGCGACGTGCGCCGCTCCTCGTCCATGATCCCGATTTTGAGCGTACGCGGCGGCATGGCCAGCGCCCGTTCCACCCGCGCGAAAAGGTCGCAGGCAAAAGCGACTTCCTCGGGGCCATGCATCTTTGGCTTGACGATATAGACGCTTCCATGGCGGGAGTTGCGTTTCTTGCCCAGGTCGCGCTGGTCGTGCAGGGCCACGGCGGCGGTGGCCAGGGCGTCGAGGATGCCCTCGGGGATCTCCTCGCCGGCCGCGTTGAGCACGGCGTCGGTGGTCATCAGATGCCCGACGTTACGCACGAGCATGAGGCTGCGGCCCGGGAGCGTGAGCTTCCCGCCGTCCGGGGCGGTGAAGGTCTTGTCGTCGGCCATGGCCCGGGCCATGGTCTTGCCGCCCTTGTCAAAGGTCGCTTCCAGCTCGCCCCGGAAAAGGCCCAACAGGTTGCGGTAGGCCACGGCCTTGTCCGGGCCGTCCACCACAGCCACGGAATCCTCGCAATCAAGGATGGTGGTCAAGGCCGATTCCAGAACCACGTCCCTCAGGCCCGAAGGGCTGGCCGCGCCCACGGGATGGGAGCGGTCGAAGCGCAGTTCGATGTGTAGGCCGTTTTTGACCAGCACCACAGCCGTCGGGGCCTTGGCCGGGCCGGCGTAGCCGGCGAACTGGTCGAGGCGGGCCAGCCCTGTCATACGGCCATCGGCGAAGGTGACGGTCAGGACGCCGTCGAGGACGGCGTAGGCGGTCACCTCGGCGTGGCGGCCAAAGGCCAGGGGCGCGGCCATGTCCAGAAAGGAGGCGGCGTAAGCGACGACGGCCGCGCCGCGTTCGGGATTGTAGCCCGGCCCCTTGGCCGCGCCGCCGGTCTCGGGGATGACGTCCGTGCCGTAGAGCGCGTCGTAGAGGCTGCCCCAGCGGGCGTTGACGGCGTTGACGGCGTAGCGGGCGTTGGTGATGGGCACGACCAGCTGCGGCCCGGCGATGGTGGCGATCTCGGGATCGACGCCGGTGGTTTCCATGGCGAAATCCGGCCCTTCGGGCAGCAGGTAGCCGATGCCGGTCAGGAAACAGTCGTAGGCGTCGGGATCATGGGACTGGCCGCGGCGTTCCTTGTGCCAGACGTCAATGGCGGCCTGCAGGGCGTCGCGTTTGGCCAGCAAGGCGCGGTTTTTGGGGCCAAGCTCGGCCACGAGGCCGGCCAGGGCGCTAAAAAAAGCTTCGGCGGCGATGCCGGTGGCGGGCAGGATTTCCCCCGCGAAAACATCATATAGGGTCTTTTCGACGGACAGGCCGGCAACGGCCACGCGTTCGGTCATGGGGCACTCCTTGGTACTGCCTGCCTCCCCTGGAACCGGGAGGCTGGCCGGCAGTGTACGAGATTTGCCAAGGAGTGCAACGGGAAGCGACGCTTCGTCGCTTCCCGCAAGCAACAAATCGTTATTTCAGGACAATCTCTTCAAGGCTCTTACGTTTTCGCGGATACACCACCGGCTCGTCGGGCCGTCCCACGGCCAGGAGATTGACCACCCGCCAGCCGGCCGGAAGCTCCAGCCGAGCCTTGATGTTGGCCTCGTCGAACATGCCGATCCAACACGTGCCAAGCCCCATCTCCGTCGCCCGCAACATGATAAACGACACGGCCAGGGCCACGTTCATGGCGCAGGCGCCAAACTTGGCCGCCTCTTCCTTGGCCGCCTCGCGGGCCACGTAGGCGTCGATGCCGTCCATGGGCTCGCCGTCGATGATCTTGTTGTCGCGGTAGAAAAAGGCGGCCGACTGGGAATCCTTGACGTAGTGCTCAAGGTCGGCGCAGCACACGATGATGGCCGGCACATCGGCGAGCCAGGCTTGCTTGCGGCTGGCCTGACTGGTGCCGAACCAGGCCAGGTCGGCCGGATCGGTGACGACCGCGAAACGCCAGGGCTGGGAATTGAGGCTGGAGGGGGCGTTGCGGCCGGCTTCCAGCAGTTCGTGGATTTGCTCGTCGGAAAGCGGCTCCTTGGCAAAAGCGCGCACGCTGTGGCGCGCGGCGATGGCATCCTTGACGGACATGGACATGGGCGTCCTCCTGTGTTTTCCCGTTACGACTCCAAACTCTGGGCAACCATGGGATACGCCGGACGGCGATAGTCTGTCCGATTTCCGCTTCTTTGGCGGCGGCGTCAAGCCGGATGGAGGCTGTTCCCGGAGTTGGCGACAAACGGCCGCACCTGTTCGGCGATGCGCTCGGGCAACGCTTCGGCGGCGGCCCTGTCGATTTCGTAGTTCTTTTGTAAGTTGAGCCAGAACCCCGCCGTATTGCCGAAAAAACGGGCCAAACGGAAAGCCGTTTCGGTGGTGACGGCCCGCTTTGCGTGGACAATCTTGTGGATGGTCACAGGCGGTATGCCAAGCCCCCGCGCCAGGGCATTTTGCGAAAGCCCAAGCGGTTTCATGAAGTCTTCCAGCAAAATCTCGCCGGGATGCACCGGCGGAAGAATGTCGTTATCGATCATGACAATTGCTCCTACGACCAACCGGATCGCGGCGATCACGCTACCAGCCTCTATCCATGGTAATCGACAATTTCCACAGCGTAGGCCCTGCTGTCTTGCCAACGAAAGCAAATGCGCCATTGGTCGTTAATCCGGACGCTGTATTGCCCTTTTCGATCACCAGAGAGTTTTTCCAGGCGATTCCCGGGAGGAATGCCCATGTCCTGCAATCGCTCCACCGCTTCAAGCTGCTTGAGCTTTCGCTGGGCCTGACGCTGCAACTGCCTGGGGAGCCAAGCGATCATCCTTCCGTGTCGGACCAGGGCCTCGGTATCCCGACAGGCGAAATCGACGATCATAAACTTTCGGGTAATACTTCAAAGAAGCCGGGTCAAGACGCCGGACGTCACCCCGCCGGCCGGTCAAAGACCGCCAGATACTCCTGATTGCCTTTGGGTCCCTTGACCTTGGACGGGACCACGCCGCGCAGCGTCAACCCAAGTTCGTCGCGGGCAAAGGCCGTCACCGCCTCCACCGCTTCCTGCTGGTGGGCTTGCTCGCGCACCACGCCGCCCTTGCCGATCTTGTCCGGCGACAGCTCGAACTGCGGTTTGACAAGCGCCGCCACGAAACCGCCCGGCTTCAAAAAGAGCAAGCAGGACGGCAAGACCTTGGTCAGCGAGATAAACGACACGTCGGCCACAATGACGTCCACCGGCTCGGGAAGCAGATCGGCCGGGGCATGGCGCAGATTGACGTTTTCCATGGACACGACGCGCGCATCGGCCCGCAGCTTTTCATGGAGCTGGGCCGTGCCCACGTCCACGGCGTAGACCCTTGCCGCGCCGTGCTGGAGCAGACAGTCCGTGAACCCGCCCGTGGACGCGCCGGCGTCCAGGGCGACAAGCCCCGTCACGTCCAGGCCAAAGGCTTCCATGGCCGTTTCGAGCTTGCCCCCGCCACGGCTGACGTAACGCTCGCCCTGCCGCAGCATGAACACCGTCTCGGCCCCGAACATGCGCCCGGGCTTGTCCACCGGCGTCTCCCGGCCGTTTGGGTCGATAAAAAGCACCTGCCCGGCCATGATGCACCGCTTGGCCCGCTCCCGGCCGTCCACCAGTCCCTGGTCGCAGACGAGCTGATCGGCCCGGGCTTTTATTTTCGCCATGCCGCGCCTCCCCAAAACGCACTCGGACGCGTTTTGCGTCCCGCCACCACCCTCAAAGACGCGTTAGTCGTCCGCATCGCGACGCCCCAAAATCCGGCGCAAGGTGTCCTTGGAAATGCCCAGTTCCCGGCAAGCGGCGTTGCGGTTGCCGCCATGACGATCCACGGCGTCGCTGGCCGCCTGGAAGCGGATTTCGGCCATGGTGCGCCCCGAGCGTGACGGACAAGCCCCGGCCTCGCCGCGCAAATGTTCGGGCAGGTGGCAAAGTTCGATGGTCTGTCCCTGACACAGGATCGCCGCGTATTCGATGATGTTTTCCAGTTCCCGGATGTTGCCCGGATAGTCGTGGCGCATAAGCCGTGCCATGGCCTCGGGGCTGACCGTCTCGATGTTCTTGCTGACGGCCATGCGGCAGCGGCCAAGGAGCCGCTCCGTCAACAACGGCACGTCGTCCAAACGGTCGCGCAGGGGCGGGATGCGGATGACCACGACGCTTAACCGGTAAAACAGATCCTGGCGAAAGGTTCCCTCGGCCACCATGCGGCCCAGGTCGCGGTTGGTGGCGGCCACCACCCGCACGTCGGCCGGCACGGTCTCCACGCCCCCCAGCGGCTCGAAGGCGCGTTCCTGCAAGGCACGCAGAATCTTGGCCTGCATGGCGTAGGGCAGATCGCCGATCTCGTCGAGAAACAGCGTGCCCGCCTCGGCCAGGGCGAACCGGCCGGGCTTGTCCTTGCGCGCGTCGGTGAACGCCCCGGATTTGTAGCCGAAAAGCTCGGATTCCATAAGCTGCTCAGGCAGCGCCCCGCAGTTGACGGCCACGAACGGCCCGCCATGACGCTGGGAGAGCTTGTGGATGGCCCGGGCGAAAAGCTCCTTGCCCGTGCCGGACTCGCCAAGCAGCAGCACCGTGGAGTCGCTCTGGGCGATTTGCGGCAACATGCGCACGATTTCGGACAGTTGCGGATCGCGGGTGCCGAAGTCGTCCAAGGGTTGCAAGCCGGCCAGGCGGCTGACGAAACCGCCGCCCGAGAGGTCGCGGAAAACCTGCACCCCGCCGATGACCGTGCCGCCCATGGCCCAGATGGGCGCGGCGCTGATGCTCACCGGCACTTCCGGACAGCCGGCGCGCTTGAGCGTCACGATGCGGTTGGCTATGGCCCGCGCCTCGTCCATGCTCTGACGCAACACGCAGACCGTGCGGCAGTTCTTGACGCCAAACACCTCGCGGCATGTCCGGCCTATGGCTTCCTCAGGGGCGCAACGCGCCACCTCGGCGGCAGCCAGGTTGCAGTAGCGGACGATGAAATCACGGTCCACGGCGAACACGGCGTCAGCCACGTTTTCCAGAGCAAAACCGCTGGCTTCGTCGCCAGGAAAGGGATCAAGAGGTCGTTTCATGGGATGGGGGTTCTCCGCGCCGGCGGGCCGAACGCGGCCGGAGTGTGCTTCGGAAGGCGTTTGGGGTCAACCAAAACGGACGCAAAAATCGTCCAACAGGGTCGCCAAACCCCTTGGTGTACTTTTAACTATTTAAAAATAAAAGGAAAAATATTCGGCACGAAAAGTGCTTTTTTTCTCAATCAAACGGGCAAGCACTGCATCACCCGAAATCCTCTCCCAAGGAGTCCCGATATGAACCTGACCCTGACCATCTCCGGAACCTGCTGCGATCTGGCCCTGCATCCAGTGAACGCCGAAACCGCCGCCCGCGTCTGCATGCTCGGCGACAATCTCTACAAGACCAACTCCATCGAGTGGTGGCGCGCCAATAGCAACAACACCTGCGGCATGCGCCTGACCGCCGATGCGCGCATCGAAGCTGCCCTCGACGGCGCTTCCGTGGCCTTCGACGCCTCCCGCCTGAGCGCGTCGGCCGCCCTGCTCACCCAGCGGCCGTTCCTGGAGAGCCCGGAAAAGAGCCTGTGCCTGCTCGGCTACGACGACGAGGCCTGCTCGCGCACCTGGACCTGGCGCAACGTCGCCGACTACGACATGAGCCGCTTCGAATTCTTCGTCCAGCGCTGGGACGCCATCCTCGACGTGGCCGACTACCTCGTCATCGACGACGTCTGCTACGACGGCCGGCCGGCCGACGAAGCCGTCTGGGGCGAAAGCGAAGGCTTCACCTTCCGCACCCCGGTCATCGTGCCCGCCAGCGCCGCCCGCGAACTCGCCGCTGCTTCGCGCCGCGCCGCGTAGTGGCAAGGAGAGGGGAGAACGCCTCCGGCGGCCAGGAGAGGCGCTGCCTCTCCTGGACCTCTCCGCTGGGGGCCTTAGGCCCCCAGACCCCCATCATGGGTAACTGTTCAAGGGGGTTTCGACGTCAGCCGATGGCTTGGTTAGTTGTGGGCCAAGCCAGATACGCGAAAGCCGTCGCCAACGCCTAACCAACGCACTTCCCGCGCTGGCTTGCGGGCAACCGCCCTCCTCCCGCCCGCCAGCGCCAGCCGGTCCCCGCCATGTCGCCGGCCGCCAATACCGACGCCGGCCTGGAGAAGGTCCCCTCTCCAGGCCGGCGTTATGTTGCGGGGAGAAGATATGCCTCCGGCGGCCGGGGGCCTGAGGCCGGACCCCCCGCATGGGGAAAAGGGGGCGGCTTCGCCGCAGGGCAATAAGCGATGCTTGCTCGTTCTTCCTGGAATCTTCCTGTTTGGGGGCGCGTTTTTCGCCAGGTTCCTCCTGGCGAAAAACGCGCCCCCTAACTGGGAGGGTCCGGGAGGGGGTAACCCCCTCCCGGCCGCCGGAGGCATCTTCTTCTTACGTTCTCATTATTTACGCGCCAGGCCCAAGCTCTCGACAATGGCCGAGGCGGCCTTGGCGGTATAGTCTTCGGGAGTGAGCGCCGCCTTGTCGGCGTCGGTCATGATGGAGCGCGGCCGGTTGACGTACTTGGGGTCGGCCTTGACGCCGTAGGCGGCGGGGAAGCTGTCCTCGAAGTACATTTCCTGGAAGCCGATGAATTTGAGGTGGTGGGCGGTGGCGTCGAGGATGGCTTCCTCGGAGGCTTCGATGAGGCCAAGTTCCTTGGCCTTTTGCAGGCCGGCCAGACATTCGCCGCCCTGGGTGCAGCTGATGTGGCCGTGGCGGTTGGCCAGAAGCATCCCTTCGACGATGGCCTGCTCGGTGACCTGCACCACCTGGAAGCTGCCGGGGCCGCCGATCTTTTCGTATTCCTTGGCGAAATGGGCCACGCGCGGGAACGAGACCGGGTTGCCGATCATGGCCGCCTGAGCAGCGCTTGGGGTCACGGGCACGGCCCTGAACTCGCGTTTGGCCGGATCGGCCTCGTCGTAATACTGGAAAACCGGGTCGGCATGCTGGGACTGCACGCCGAAGATCCGCGGCAGGGAGCGGATGACGCCGAGTTTTTTGAGCTTTAAAAAACCGCTCATGATGGCCGTGACGTTGCCGGCGTTGCCGATGGGCACGAACACGCATTTGCGGTAGGTGTCCCAGCCGTACCACTGGGCCACTTCGAAGGCGTAGGATTCCTGGCCGAGGATGCGCCAGGCGTTTTTGGAATTTAAAAGCGCCACGCGGTAGTTGTCGGCCAGATGCTCGACGACCTTCATGCAGTCGTCGAAGACGCCGGGCACTTCGATGACCGTGGCCCCGCTGCCAAGCGGCTGGGCCAGCTGCTGGGGGGTCACCTTGCCCTTGGGCAGGATGACCACGGACTTGATGGGGCCGCCGACATAGGCGGCGTAGAGGGCGGCGGCGGCCGAGGTGTCGCCGGTGGAGGCGCACACGGTCAGCACCGAATCCCACCCGTTGACCCGCACGAGGTGCTTCAAATAGCTAAACGCGCAGGCCATGCCCCGGTCCTTGAAGGAGGCGCTGGGGTTTTGGCCGTCGTTTTTATAGGCGAACGGCACGCCGACCAGTTCGGTCAGGGCGGCGTTGGCGCTAATGATGGGCGTGTGGCCTTCGCCCAGATAGACGATGTCCTGTTCCTCCATGACCGGAGCCATGAGTTCGTAGAACCGCAGCACGCCTCGCAGGGCCGTGGCCCGGGAGGAAGCGCGCTTGTCGAAAAGCCCCTGCCAGTAGCTGGCCGGGTATTCAAGCAGGCTGTCGAAGGTGGTGTCTTCGAGCAGGAACACGCCGCCGCAATGGGGGCAGGTGTAGTACAGTTCGTGGATGTCGAACCGGGCCCCACAGCCCAGGCAGACGTACTCCATCTTGCCCCGGTATTTGGGAAAATCGCTCGTCGTGATCATGGCGCTCCCTGCGCTTGCTCCGCTTCCCCTTTGGAGCGGAAGGCGGTTAGGACGTAATGCTTCGAAAAAACGATCGCTTGGACAATGCAACAGCGGCCCCGGACGGGCGGCCTCAGGCCGGCCAGAGTTCCCGGGCGCTGGCCGTCCACATGACGACGCCGCAAGCCACCTTGGCCGTGAGGCCAAAGACCTTGCCGTACAGGGCTCCCAGGGCGGCGCGGCGGGCCTCGGCGTCGTCGCGGCCGTGCAGCCGCTCGAACATATAGCAGCCGAAAAACGCTCCGGCAACGGCTCCGAAAAGGGCTCCAAGGCCCAGGAAAAACGGCGCGCCGCACAGCGCGCCGCCAAAAGCGCCAAGAAAACCACCCAGGTTGCCCTTGCCGCTGGCTCCGTAGCGCTTGGCCCCGAAAAGCTGGGCGAAAAGCTCCACCGCCTCGCCGGCCAGGGCCACGCACACGAGCAGGGCATAAAACCCGAAGCCCAGATGCAGTTCCGGGTGGAACATGTCCCACAGGACGACCAGGCCCAGAAGCGCCCAGTTGCCGGGCAGGCCAAAGACGTGGAGCGTCAGGCAGCCGAGCAGGACCAGGAGGAAAACGGCCAGGGCGACAAGGCTCACGCCCCGCTCTCCCGCTTGTCCACCACGCGCGAGGCCTTGCCCTCGGTCTTGGGAAGGCTGTTGCCCTCGACCAGCTCGACCTTGGGCGTGACCAGGATTTCGTCGCGAAGCCGGGCGGCGATGCGCTTTTGCAAGGCCCCGAGCTGGCGCATGTCCTCGACGAAGAATTCGTCGCGGATTTCCACCCGCACCCGGATGTTGTCGATGTAGCCGTCGCGCTCCAGCACGATCTGGTAGTCCTGGCCCACCTCGGGCATGGCCATGAGCACGCGCTCGATCTGCATGGGGAAAATGTTGACGCCCTTTATGATGAGCATGTCGTCGCAGCGCCCGTGCAGGCGGTCGATGCGGCGATGGGCCCGGCCGCAGGGGCACTGGCCGGGCAGGAAACGGGTCATGTCCCGGGTGCGGTAGCGGATGACGGGCATGCCTTCGCGGCCAAGGGTGGTCATGACCAGCTCGCCGAGTTCGCCCTCGGCCACCGGTTCGCCCGTGGCCGGATCGACGATCTCGGCCAGATAGGCGTCCTCCCAGACGTGCATGCCGTTTTGCTCCTGGCACTCGAAGGCCACGCCCGGCCCGTTCATCTCGGACAGACCGTAGGAGTTGTAGGCCTTGATGCCGTAAAGTTCCTGGAGGCGTGCCCGGGCTTCTTCCGTGTAAGGCTCGGCCCCGACCAGGGCGATGCGCAGCGGCAGGTCCCGGGGATCAAGGCCGATCTCGGCGAAGATGGAATGGAGATACAGGGCATAGGACGGGATGATGTGGATGCCGGTGACCTTGAAGTCGGTCAAAAGCTTGATCTGGCGGTGGCTGTTGCCGGCTCCGGCCGGGATGGTCAGGCAGCCGAGCTTTTCCGCGCCGTAGTGGATGCCAAGGCCGCCGGTGAAAAGCCCGTAGCCGGACATGTTCTGAAAGACGTCTGTGCGCCGCAGCCCAACCATGTACATGCAGCGGGCCATGAGCGAGGCCCACCAGTCCAGGTCTTTTTGGGTATGATAGATGACGGTCGGCGTGCCGGTGGTGCCGGAGGAGGCGTGCATACGCACCATCTCGCTGTGCGGCAGGGCCAACATGCCGTCGGGGTAGCTGTCGCGCAGGTCCTGCTTGGTGGTAAACGGGATGCGGCGCACGTCGTCCAGGGAGTGGACGGAGTCGGGATCAAACCCGACCTCGGCGAAACGGCGGGCGTAGAACGGCGATTTGGCGGCCTGAGCCAGGGAGCGGCGCAGCCGGCCGATCTGCAGTTGGGCGATCTCGGGCCGGGATAGGGCCTCGGCGGCATCGTAGCAATCCACGACATCTCCTTGCTGGCGAATGTGGGGAGCAACCCCCTTTTCCAAAGAAGGGGGGTACTCCCCACACCTGTCCTCCCCTCGAAACGTTTCCAGGGAGGGTTTAATGACATGTGATGTGCCTTTGAGGCTATACCCCCGGCAGGGCACGGGTTCAAGGGTCGCAGGAGGCGAAAAAGGATCAGCCCATGCCGAATTCGGACGGGGGCGGGATATCGGAGAGGTTCTCGAACGCCGTGGATTCCTTGAGGAACAGCAGCTTGACCATGCCCGTGGGGCCGTTTCGCTGCTTGCCGATGATGACCTCGGCCACGTTGTCCTCGGGGGTGAGCTCTTCTTTTTTCTTATAGGCGGCGGCGCGGTAGAGAAAGATGATGACGTCGGCGTCCTGTTCGATGGCCCCGGATTCGCGCAGGTCGGACATCATGGGGCGTTTGTCGGCGCGCTCCTCGACCTTGCGGTTAAGCTGGGACAGGGCCACCACCGGCACGTGCAGCTCCTTGGCCAGGGCTTTTAAGCTGCGGGAAATGTCGGAAATTTCCTGCTCGCGGGAATCGATGTGGCGCGAGGCCCGCATGAGCTGGAGATAGTCCACCATGATGAGCCCCAGACCGTGTTCGGCCTTGAGACGGCGGCAGCGGGCGCGCAGGTCCATGGTGGTGATGGCCGGGGTGTCGTCCACGAAAATGGGCGAGGCGGACAGATGGTTGGCCGCGTCGTAGAGCCGCGACCAGTCCTCGTCGTCGAGCCGCGCCCGGCGCAGCTTGGCCAGATCGACCTTGCCCCAGCAGCACAACATGCGCTGCATGATCTGCTCCATGGACATTTCCAGCGAAAAAACGGCCGTGGGAATGGCCGACATGGCGGCGGCGCGCATGGCCACGTTCATGGCAAAGGCGGTCTTGCCCATGGACGGACGGCCGGCCACGATGATGAGATCGGAGGGCTGGAGACCGGCGGTCATCTCGTCGAACTGGTAGTAGCCCGAGGCCACGCCGGTGACGAGTTCCTTGTTCTCCATGCGCTGTTCGATCTGCTCGAACACGTTGTGGATGATGTCCTTGGAGGACTTCAGCCCCTTGGTGGCCTTGGAATCGGCAATGGAAAAGATGGCCTGTTCGGAGGCGTCCAAAAGCTGTTCGGTGGTCTGGGCCCCTTCGTAACAGCTGCTGATGATGTCCACGGCGGTGCTGATGAGCCGGCGCTGGACGGATTTTTCGCGAACGATCTCGGCATGGTGCTGGGCGTTGGCGGCCGAGACCGTGGCCGAGGCCAGCTCAGCCAGATAGGCTGGGCCGCCGACTTCGTCGAGCTTGCCCGAAGCGCGCAGGGCTTCGGCCAGGGACACGAGGTCCACCGGGGCGTTGCGCCGGGCCAGGTCGAGGATGGCCTGATAGATGAAACGGTGGGCCGGGGAATAGAAATCGTCTTCGCCGATGACGTCGACGAGATTGAAAAGCGTGGCGTTTTTGAGGAGAATCCCCCCCAGAACCGACTGTTCGGCTTCGAGGTTCTGGGGGGGAACTTTTCGCAGGACGTCGGAAGAGACCCGCTCCAGGGCCTGCCCGGTCAGCGGTTCGCCGCTTCCCGAGCCGGCGGCTCTGGCTTTACGCGGTTTCTTCCGTGGAGTTTCCATCGGCTTCGGCCTGGGCTTCGGCCACCGGAGCGGCTTCGGCGATTTCTTCATCCTCGGGGCCGCCCTGGCGCACCACCGAGACCTTCACGGAACCGCGCAGCTCGGGCAGGAGCTTCACGGGCACATCGTAGTGGCCAAGGGACCGGATGGGCTCGGCCAGGACGATCTTCTTGCGGTCGATGTCGAAACCGAGTTCCGCCAGTTTGTCGGCGATGATGCCGGAGGTGACGGAGCCGTAGAGCTTGGCGCCTTCGCCCACGCGCACTTCGATGATGATGGCGACTTCGGCCAGGCGGTTGGCCAGGCCCTGGGCATCGGCGATGAGGGCGTCACGCTTGGCCTGGAGCTTCTTGCGCTCGTTTTCGAAACGGCGCAGGTTGGACTCGGAGGCCATCATGGCCAGGCCCTGGGGGATCAGATAGTTGCGGCCGTAGCCGGGCTTGACCGAGACTTTGTCGCCAAGGCGGCCCAGATTTTCCACGTCCGCGCGCAAAATGAGTTCCATGGCTTCCCTACCTTACATCTTCTTCAGGTGTTCGGCGCTGTGCGTGGCCGTGTAGTACAAGAGGGCCATCTGGCGGGCGCGCTTGATCTCGAGGGTCAGGCGACGCTGGCACTTGGCGCAGGTGCCGGTGATGCGCCGGGCGATGATCTTGCCGCGATCCGTGATGAAATCCTTCAGGATGTCCGGACGCTTGTAGTCAACGGGCAGGTTCTTGTTGGCGCAAAAACGGCAGAACTTTTTTTTCGGGGTGAACTTTTTCTTAAAGGCCATGGCTAGGCTCCCTCAGGCACGTATTTGTCGGCAAGCTTGACGGTGATAAACTTCATGACGCCGTCGGTGATGCGCACAATGCGTTCGAATTCGGCGATGGCCGTGGCCGGGGCGGCGAATTCGAAACGGGTGTAGTGGCCGCGGGTCTTTTTCTGCACCGGATAGGCCAGATCCTTCATGCCCCACTCGTCAACGCTGAGCATGGTGGTTCCCTGGCGTTCGAGAACACCCTTGAGGTTCTCGACGATCTCCTGCCGATTGTCCGTCGCCAGCTCCGGGGAGAGCAGCAACAAGGCTTCGTACTTCCGCATGGTTCCTCCTTTTGGTCCATGGCCCTTCCTCCGGGACGGTTGTCCTCCGGGAAGAGCAAGGCGAAGGGGAGTTCGTTAGTCGCCCGGCCCGCTTTTGTCAAGCCTCGGACATCAAGATCATGGGCATAAGGCCCAGGCCAACGGCCTTGGTCCCCGGAAACGCCGCCTTGCCAAGGCGACCGGCCCCGTCTACATAATCCCACGGCGCGTCCGCGCCAAGCGCCCTTCCCGGGCGGCCGAGGTAGCCATGCGCATCCGCGCCAAATTGCTCATCATCCTCCTTGCCTTAGTGCTGCCGCCGCTGGTCGCCGTCAGCTACTACGCCCTGCGCGAGGCCCGGCTTCTCGGCGACGAACTGGCGGCCCGGGCCGCCCAGTCCTTCAAGCACGCCGCCGAGGCCGAACTGGCGCTCATGGTGGATCTCATCGGCGAGGACGTGGGCGACAACCGGCTGCTGCTCGAACTGGGGCAGACCATGCTCGCCACAGAAGCGGCCCGGATGTTGGAATCCCCGCCCCACCCCGCCGAACCGGGACTGACGCCGTCACTGAGCGCCCCGCCCGGGACAAGCGACGCCCAAATCCAGTCGTCCGGCGCGCCCCTACTCCGCCTGGCCCCGATCTTTGCCACCCTGCAAACCCGGCTTGGCGATACTCTGCTGTGGGCCTACGTCGCCCTGCCCGACGGCGTCATGGCCACGGCCCCGAGCCATGGCCCCATGCCGGCCGGTTACGACGCACGCGCCCGCCCCTGGTTCCAGGCGGCCATGAACGCGGACCACCTCGTCTGGACCATTCTGGTCGATGCCGCCACGGGCCGCCTGACGGCCACGGTTTCCGGTACGGTGCGCGGCCGCGACGGCACGATCCTCGGCGTGGCCGGAGTAGACGCGCCCCTGGAGGCGCTGTTGCCGGAAAGCGATCTGTCGCGCCGCTGGGGAGACGGGGTGCGGGCTTCCTTCGTGCGCCTGGAGGCGGGCCGGCTGGAACTCATCGGCAACCGCGACTTCCTGGACCCGGCCCTTGGCTGGAAAACGCCGTTGACGCCGACGCCGCTGGCCATCGACAACGCCGACGGCCAGGCCGCCCTGGTCGCGGCCATGCAGTCCCATAAACCGGCGTTGGTGGCCCTGTCCGTGGACGGCGAGGACTATTTCGCCGCCCTGCGCCCCTTCACCGAGGCCCCGGCCGGGCTGCTTGTGCTGGTGCCCAGGCAGGCCGTGCTGCATCAGGCCGATTCGGCCGAGTCGGCCATCCTGGAACGCACCCAGGCCATGATGGCCGTGGTGGCGGGCATTACGCTGCTTGGCGTGGGCGCGGCGGTGGTGCTGGCCTTTTTCGGGTCCAGGGCCGTGACCCGACCGCTGACCGGGCTAACGGCAGCGGCCGGCAAACTGGCCGAGGGCGATCTCGACGCCCGGGCTCCTGCCGGCGGCCGCGACGAACTCGGCCAGCTCGCGGCGGCGTTTAACGCCATGGCCCCCAAGCTGGCCGAGCGGATGCGGCTCAAACAGGACATGCTTTTAGCCAAGGAAGTGCAGCAAAATCTGCTGCCCAAGGCTCCGCCCCATCTGCCGGGCCTGGACATGGCCGGGGCGACGATTTTTTGCGACGAGACCGGCGGCGATTATTTCGATTACCTCGCCTTTGCCGAAGCGCCCCACGGCGGCTGCGACGTCATCGTGGGCGACGCCACCGGGCATGGCATCGCGGCGGCGCTGTTCATGGCCACGGGCCGGGCGCTGTTGCGCGGCGGGCAGGGCGTGGGCTGCGGCCCGGCGGCGCTATTAACCCTGGCCAACACGCTGTTGTGGCAGGACACGGCCGATTCCGGGCGCTTCATCACGCTGTATTTCCTGCGGCTGGAAGGCGGCGGTCTGGCTCCCTGCGGCCGGCTGACCTGGGCTCGGGCCGGACACGATCCGGCCATGGTCTACGATCCGGCCACTGACGACTTCGTCGAACTGCTCGGCCCAGGCCTGCCCCTGGGCGTTCTGCCGGACCACGTCTACGCCGAGCAAAGCTGCCCTGGGCTGACGCCTGGACAGGTGTTGCTCCTTGGCACCGACGGCATCTGGGAGGCGCGCGACACCGGGGACGCCATGTACGGCAAGGACCGGCTGCGCGAGGTGGTGCGCCGCCATGCCGGCGGCACCGCGGCCGAGCTGGTGGCGGCCATCCATGCCGATGTGGCCGCTTTTCAGGCCGGCGCGCCCCGGGACGACGACATCACCGTCGTCGTCATCAAAGCCCTGCCCATCTGACCTGTTCTCCCCCTATTCGGGAGGTCCAGGAGGGGCTGAGCCCCTCCTGGCCGCCGGAGGCATCTTCCTCCTCCTTCTCGTCCTCTTTCTCTTTCCTTACGACAACTTACAACCACCGCGCCCGCACCGCGTTCCGGGGCGGCACGGCGGCGTAGCGCAGGGCCGGGTAGCCGAGCATGAGCCCGCCTTCGATGACGCAGCCCTGGGGGATGCCCAGGGCCTTGGCCAGGACGGCGTCGTTTCGGGCGGCCCGCACGAGCAGTCCGGCCCAGCAGGTTCCCAGGCCCCGAGCCACGGCGGCCAGTTCCAAGAAGGTGAGCGCGATGCCGCAGTCGGCCGCGCCGTAGGGGGCGTCGGCCGGGGCATAGGCCACGGCCAAGGCCGGCGCGCCGCGCAAATAGGGGTCGTTGCCCTTGCGCCAGCTGGCGGCGTGGTGGGGTCGGGTGCCGGCGGTTTCGAAATAGGCGGCTGTCATGGCCGCCAGCTCGCGGACCTTGGCCGGGTCAATGGTGACGCACCAGCCCACTTCCTGGGCGTTGGAGGCGGTGGGGGCGAAGCGGGCCACGTCGAGGAGCGTTTCCATGGTTTCGCGGGCCACGGGCGTGTCCTTGTAGGCCCGGATGGAGCGGCGGCCGCGCAACATGCCGTCCACGATCTCGGGGTCGGGCCAGTGGCGCAGGGTCTTGGTCATGGCCGCCGGATCGACCCGGCTGATGGTCAGGGCGGACTTGGGGCACACGGCCACGCAGTGGCCGCAGGCGATGCACAGTTTCTCTTCGGCGACCACGGGCCGGCCGTCGACGTCGGCCTCCAGGCAGCCGCTGGGACAGACGGCGGCGCACAGGCCGTCGGCGTTGCACCGCTGTCTATCGAGGGTCATAAACTCCATGGCGAACCTCCGGGAAAGCGCCCGCTTGGTCAGCGAAGCGCCAGGATGGAGCCAGGGTATGCCCCTTGGGCGGTTTTGCAAGCAGGCACGGAAAAGTTGCGTGATACCCTGCGGGGTACCGTATCGGCAGGCTTTCGAGGCAACGGCGGCATCCCTGTCGGTAACGACATAACGGGTTTTTTTCTTGAATCTTTTTGCTCTTCGACGTATGTCTGGCAAAGGCGTAATGGGGAGGCTTCATGCGTGCTTTGGTAGTGGACGACGATCCGGCCAGCCGGCAGGTGCTGGCGGCCCATCTGGGAGGCCTGGCCGAGTGCGTGATGTGCGAGTCGGGCGCTTCGGCCGTGTCGGCCGTGGCCGAGGCCATTGTCGAGGGCCAGCCCTTTGACGTGGTTTTTCTCGACATCATCATGCCCCACATGGACGGCCACGAAACGTTGGTGCAGATTCGCGAGACCGAGGAAACCGCCTGCCTACCGCCCGCCGAGCGGGCCAAGGCGGTCATGGTCACCTCCATGGACGACGAAGCCAACACGTTAAACGCCCTGTTCGACGGCCAGGTCGCGGCCTATCTCATCAAGCCGGCCAACCGTTCCCAGCTCCTGGACAAGCTCTCGGTCCTCGGCTTGCTGCCGTCCTAAACGCTGTTCCGGGAACGCCTTGCCTTCCGTTGCCTCCAGCGGCGGTCGCAATCTTGACCTTTGACGCCGTCCTCCCCAATCCTCCGTCTCCCGCCTTGTGTCGTGTTCATGGCAAACGTCTGTGCGCGTTTCGCAGGCAACAGGCGAAAGCCCAGGCTTTCCTTCTTCGTTATTGTGTCCCCATTTCCAGAGGCATGGCGCGAAAGCCGTCACAACGACGCTTCCAGGATCGTTAGGCCCAGGCGGTTAGCCGCGGCGTGACCCAGCCTGCGCCAGGCTTTCGGAAATCACACCGAACACCCGACAAAAACGCCCGGCAGGACCGTGGTCCCGCCGGGCGCGATGGTTCGTTTGGCCGCCGATTGGCGATCAGCGCAGGTACTTGAGGAAGGGGCTGTCCGGCGTCAAGAAGAGCCGGCTGTTTTTGGCGAAAGCCTTCTGGTAGGCTTCCAGGCTTCGGGTCAGCCCGAAAAAGTCCGGGGCCTTGCTCACGGCCTCGGCCCACACGGCGGCGGCTTCGGCGTCGCCCTGGCCGCGCAGCACCTCGGCCTGACGCTCAGCCTCGGCCAGGATCACAGTCCGTTGCTTGTTGGCTTCGGACTTGATCTTTTCCATCTCCTCCCAGCCCTCGGACCGGTAGAGCTTGGCCTGGCGTTCGCGCTCGGCCTGCATGCGCCCGTAGATGGCCTGGGCGTTTTCCGGCGGCAGATCCGTGCGCTTGATGCGCACGTCCACGATCTCGATGCCGTAGGGAGCAAGCAGCCGCGAGGACTTGGTGGTCACCTCGCCCATGATGACGTCGCGCTTGGTGGAGACCACGTCGAGCAGCGTATACTGCCCCAAGGCCACGCGCAGTTCGGCGTAGATGATGTCGTCCAGGCGGGCGTTGGCCCGGGACAGGGTGCGCAGGGTCCGATAAAACTGGAGCGGATCGGTGATGCGCCAGCGGGCGTAGTTGTCGACCACCAGGTTTTTCTTGTCCAGCGTCAGCACTTCGGCCGTTTTGGCGTCGTACTCCAGAAGCCTGGCGTCGAAAAAGACCACGTTTTGCACAAAGGGCAGCTTGAAGTGCAGGCCCGGTTCGATGGGGCCGGCCACGGGCTTGCCGAGCTGCAGCACGATGGCCGTCTCGGTCTGGTCCACCACGTAGATGGACTGGGAAACCACCACGGCGACAAGGAAGGCGGCCACGGCTCCGATGACAAGGGAAGTTTTCACTGGGCGCCTCCCTTGGCCTTGGCCGGTCCGGCAGCGGGCACGGCCGGGGTTTCGGGCGTCTTATGCGGGGGCCGCACGGCCTCCAGAGGCAGATAGGGCACGGCTTGCCTGGCCGCCTCGTCGCTCATGATGAGCTTTTCCAGTTCGGGATTGGCGAGCAGCGTTTCCATGCCTTCGATGAAAAGCCGCTGCCGGGTCACGGCCGGGGCCTTGTCGTATTCGGTGCGCAGGGCCGTGAAGCGGTCCGCGCCGCCCTTGGCCCGGCGGATCACCTGCTCCCGATAGGCCCCGGCATCGTTGTAGATGGCCGCGGCCTGCCCCCTGGCCTTGGGCAGGATGTCGTTGGAATAGGCGTCGGCTTCGTTGATGAAGCGGATCTTGTCTTCCCGGGCGCTGGCCACATCCTTGAAGGCGTCCACCACCTGCCTTGGCGGATGCACGTCCTGGAGCTGCACGGCCACCACCTCCACGCCGCAGCCGTAGCGCTGGAGCATAGACTGGAGCACCTTTTTGGTGTCGTCTTGCACCGTGACCTTGCCCGAGGTGAGCACGGTGTCGATCTTGGCGTCGCCGATGACCTCGCGCATGGCCGCCTCGGCCGCGCTTTTGACGGTTTCATCCGGCCGGTCCACCTTGAAAAGGTAGTCCACCGGATTGCTGATCTGGTACTGGACGATAAACTGCACATCGACGATGTTTTCATCCCCGGTGAGCATGAGCGATTCCTCGGGAACCAGCCGCGACTGCGTGGTCATGCCGTCTCGGGAGGAGGAGCGGAAGCCCACCTCCACCCGGCGCACCTGGGAAACCTTCGGGGTCTTTACGGTCTCGATGGGAAACGGTAAATGGTAGTGCGGCCCCGGTCCGGTGGAATAGGCGTAGGCGCCAAAGCGCTGCACCACGCCGGCCTCGTCGGGTTCCACGATGTAGATGCCGCTGGCCGCCCACAATAGCGCCAGGACGCCGATGATGATTTTGGGGCCGCCGGGCAGCCGTTTTTTCATATCCGACAATCTGTCGGCCAGGTCCTCGCCAAGCCGTCCAGGGTCCGGAATCGGAGATCCCTGGCGGCGTTTTTGCTCCGAGAGCTTGTCCCAATCCCAGTTCATCCTGAACGAATAGGGGACAACACCGGGGCAGGTCAAGGGATGGCCGGACGCGAAACGTGCCTCGCCGCGCACAGGAGACCGCATGAAACCGATCACGCCCGCGCCGTTTCGGGCCTATGACATCAGGGGAATCGTCGATGCCGACTTCGACGAAGAATGGGTGGAGCGTCTTGGCCGGGCGCTGGGGACGTTTTTCCTGCGCCGGGGCCACAGCCAAGCCGTGGTCGGCCACGACTGCCGTCTGACCTCGCCGGGCTACCAAGCCCAGCTGGCCGCCGGACTGGCCTCCTGCGGCCTGGACGTGGTCTGCCTGGGCATGGTCCCCAGCCCCGTTTTCTATTACGCCGTCAAGGCCCTGGGTCGCCGGGCCGGCGCGGTGGTGACGGCCAGCCACAACCCTTCGGAATTCAACGGATTCAAGGTCTGGTCCGGGGAAACCACCATCCACACCGACGACATCCGGGAAATCTACGACATCATGGCCGCCGGGGAATTCCCCTCGGGCGCGGGCATCGTGTGCGAACACGACATCAAGCCGTCCTACATCGAGCACGTGGCCGAGCAGATGGTGCTGCCCCGGGCCGTCTCGGTGGTGGTGGACGGCGGCAACGGGGCCGGCGGGCTTGTCTGCTGCGACGTGCTGCGCCAGGCCGGGGCCCGGGTCATCCCCCTTTATTGCGAGCCCGACGGCCGCTTCCCCAACCACCACCCAGACCCGGTCATCCACAAAAACATCGCCGACCTGGCCGCCCGGGTCGTGGCCGAGGGCGCGGACTTTGGCGTCGGCCTTGACGGCGACGCCGACCGCATCGGCGTGGTGGACAACGCCGGCCGGCTCCTCTACGGCGACCAGCTCCTGGCCATCTACGCCCGGGCCGTACTCCAAAATCACCCCGGGGCCACGGTCATCGGCGAGGTCAAGTGCAGCCATTTGCTCTATAAAGACATCGCCGCCCACGGCGGCGATCCCCTCATGGCCGCCACCGGACATTCGCTCATCAAATCCAAAATGCGCGAAACCGGAGCCATCCTGGCCGGCGAGATGAGCGGCCACATGTTTTTCGCCGACCGCTACTACGGTTTCGACGACGCCATCTACGCCGCCGCCCGGCTGGCCGAGATCGTGGCCGCCTCGTCCACACCCCTGTCCGAGATGCTGGCCGACTGGCCGGCCACGGTCAACACGCCGGAAATCCGCGTCGATTGTCCCGACGCCATCAAGTTCGCCGTGGTGGACAAGGCCAAACAGCACTTTGCCAATGGTTACGACGTCATCGACGTGGACGGCGTGCGCCTGACCTTCCCGGACGGCTGGGGGCTGCTGCGCGCCTCCAACACCCAGCCAGCCCTGGTGGTGCGTTTCGAGGCCGAAAACGAGACGCGCCTGGACGAAATCCGCCGGCTTATCGAGGAGCCGGTGGCGGCCTGGATCAAGGAGCTTTCCTAGCGCCGCGACCCGACCATGCCCGTGTCCGCCGGACGGCCGGCCGCAACCCGGCCCGGCCGTCCGGCGACTCCCCGTCAACGCCCCGGAGGAGACATGCGACACGCCTTCCTGCCCGGCCTGGTTGCCGCTTTCGTGGCCCTGGCCGTCTGGACATGCCCAATCCGATCCCTGGCCCAGGACTACCGGCCAAACGCCGCCCTGGGCGAACTGCTGGCCCACACGCCCTACGTCAAAAGCGGGAACAATCCCGGCGGCAAAAACGTTTTGGAAAACAGCTGCATCTACAAGGACAGCTTCTCGATCAGCCCGTCCAAGGAGGTGCTGGAGCGCTGCGACGTGGCCGGAGCCGTGGCGGAATTCACGGCCAAAAACGGACCGCCCGATTTGGTGTCCGAGGCTCCCGGCGGCAAGAAGTTGCTGGAATACCGCCTGCTGCACGGCGGCAACAGCTATTTCGTCAAGATCTACGTGGCCTGCGCCAGGAGCAAGACCGAAATCTTCGCCATCGCCGAGTGCAAGGAGGAAAAAAACCGGGTCAAACCCGGACCGCCCAAGGACGACCGCTCGTTTTGGAAGAAAATGCTGCCCTAGCGCCCCAGCCCGTTGGAAAATGCGGCATGCCAAGGACGCGCCGGGTGCTCCCTAACAAGCGGCCAAGATCGCCTCGCCATTTGCCCCCGGGCGCAATTGGGGCTATAGGACGGTGAAACCAGACCACCGGACACCACCGCATGCGCATATTCAAATGGATCTTCCTGCTCGCCCTCCTCGCCGCCGGGGGCTATTTCGCCTTCAAGCACTACACCCAAAAACCCGAGCCGCCCCGGGTCATCGCCACAGCCGAGGCCGGCCTGGGCAACGTGCGCAAGGTGCTGGAGGCCACGGGCATCATCAAGGCCCAGGTCGGGGCCATCGTCAAGATCGGGGCCCGGGCCACGGGCACCATCAAAGAGATGAACGTCAAGGTCGGCGACGAAGTGAAACGCGACCAGCTCATCGCCGTCATCGACTCCCGGGAGCTGCGCTCCCAGCTCGACGAGGCCGAGGCCCGGCTGGCTCGGGCCAATGCCGAACTGTCCCAGGTCGAGACCGTCTACCCCCGCCGCATCGCCGAGGCCGAGGCCGAGCTGCGCCTGTCCCAGGCCAAGTACGACTACGCCGCCTCCACCCTCAAGCGCCAGGACGAGCTTTTCCGCAAGGAGCTCGTGGCCCGCGACGTCCTGGACGCCGCCCGACGCGACAATTTGGTCAGCCAAAACGAGGTCCTGGCCCGTGAGGCCTCGCTGGTGCGGGTGCGCACCGAATTCGAAAAAGAGCTCATCAAGGCCCAGCGCGCCAGGGACGAGGCCCAGGCGGTCATCGACTCGGCCAACACCAAGATTTCCTATACCCGCATCGTCAGCCCCATCGACGGCGTGGTGGCCCTGGTCACCTCCCAGGCCGGCGAGACCGTGGTGGCCGGTTTGCAAGTGGCCAACCTCATCACCGTCCTCGATCCCAGCCGTCTGGAAATGTGGATCTACGTGGACGAGACCGACGTCGGCCAGGTCAAGGCCGGCATGCCTGTGGAATTCCGGGTCGACGCCTACCCCGGCGCGACTTTCAAGGGCAGCGTTGATCAGATCTACCCCCAGCCCGAGATCCGCGACAACATCGTCTACTACCAGGCTCTGGTGCGCCTGGACCCGGCCGAATCGTCCAAGCTGCGCCCGGAGATGACCACCCAGTGCCAGATCGTGGTACAGGAGAAAAAAGGGGTGCTGGTCATTCCCAACGCGGCCCTCAAGTGGATCGGCGACAAGCAGGTGGTCTTCGCCGTGACCGAGGGCGGCGGCGTGCGCGAGGTGCAGCCCAAGCTCGGCCTGGAAGGTTTGAACGAAACCGAAATCCTCGAAGGCCTCGCCCCGGGCGAAAAGGTGGCCACCCAGATCGTGCTGCCGGGACTGGCCGCGCCGACGATAAACGCCCCCAAGGCCAACCGTCCCGGCGGCGGCCGATGACCGGACAGACGCCCCCCGGCCAGGGCGAGCCCCTTATCCGCCTGACCGACGTCACCCGCTCCTACGTCATGGGCGGCGTGGCCAACACGGTGCTTTCCGGGGTGACCCTGGACATCGCGGCCGGGGAATTCGCGGCCATCATGGGGCCGTCAGGCTCTGGCAAGTCCACCCTGCTCCACATCCTGGGCCTGCTCGACCGCCCCACTTCCGGCAGCTACCGGCTGCGCGGCCAAGAGACCGGCACGCTGTCCGACGACGCCCTGTCCCATCTGCGAAACCAGGCCATCGGCTTCGTCTTCCAGAGCTTTTATCTCATTCCCTACGCCACCGCCCTGGACAACGTGCTGCTCCCCGGGCTTTACAGCGACGCCCCCCGGGCCGCACTGACACGGCGGGCGCATGAACTCCTGGAAAAGGTCGGGCTGACCGCCCAGGCCCGGCACAAGCCTTCCCAGCTCTCCGGCGGTCAGCAGCAGCGCGTGGCCCTGGCCCGGTCGCTCATCAACAATCCCGACCTCATCCTGGCCGACGAACCTACCGGCCAGCTCGATTCCGGCACCAGCCGCGAGATCATGGAACTCCTCGCCGCCATCAACCGCGACGCCGGCAAGACGGTCATCGTCGTCACCCACGACCCGGAAACCGCCGCCTACGCCCGCCGCCAGATTCTCGTGACCGACGGCCGTGTGGCGCGTTCTTAGCCGCTATCCGCGCCTGCTGTGGCGTTTGCAAGGCGTGGCCGGCCAGGCCCTGCTGGCCCACAAGGCGCGCAGCTTTTTTGTCGTGGCCGCCGTGGCCATGGGCATCGCGGCGCTCACCGTCATCGTGGCCTCGGTGGACGGCGCGCGGCGAAAGGCCCTGGAAATCGTCGATTTCTTCGGCCCGGACGCGGTGCTGGTCCTTGGCGGCGACATCGAGAACCGGCCCGTGGGCCAGCGCACAAACACCCTCACCTGGTCCGACGCCCGGGCCATCGCCCGCTCCTTGCCCGGGGCCTACGCCGTGCTGCCCATGCGCTCGGTGCGGGCCGTGACCCTGCGCTACGGCAACAAGAACCACGAAGCCCCCACCGTGGTCGGAGCCACGGAGAACTACGCCGCCACCTGGAATTGGCCCCTGTCCGAAGGACGCGACCTGTCGGCCGACGACATTGCCCACGGGGCCAAGGTGGCGCTCATCGGCGACGCCCCGGCCAAGGCCCTTTTCGGGGACGCTTCGCCCATCGGGCGCACGGTCATGGTGAAAAACCTGCCCGTGCAGATCGTCGGGCGGCTGTCCTACCGGGGCTTTACCGGCGGCGGCTCGGACGTGTCCGTGGACGACCGCCTCATCATGCCCATCTCCACCCTGACCCAGCGCTTCAACCTGGACCGCAACTACTTCCGGGGCCTGCGGGTGCGCTTCCATGACCCGGACCTCATCGGGGTCCACATGGAAAACCTGCGCGCCCTGCTGCGCCATGAGCACAAGCTCGGACCGACCATCCCCGACGACTTCACCATCATGTCGGCCAGTGAAATTCTCAAGTTTCTTACGGCGTTTACCGGCGGGCTGGTGGCCTTTCTCGGGGTCACTGCCGGGGTGGCTATCCTGGTCGGCGGTTTCGTGCTGGCCAACCTCATGTTTCTGGGCGTCAGCGAACGGCGCGTGGAGATCGGGCTGCGCAAGGCCGTGGGGGCCACCTCCGGGGCCATCCTCATCCAGTTTCTGTCCGAGGCCGTCTACCTGACCCTGGCCGGGGCCATCCTCGGCGTGGGACTTGGCGTGGGCCTGGGCGAATCCCTGTCGCGCCTGGGAATGTTGGAGCTGCGCCTGTCGCCCAAGATCTTTGTCCTGTCCCTGGCCGCCGCTCTGGCCATCGCCCTGGCCTTCGGCCTGCGCCCGGCCCGCAAGGCGGCTGGCCTCGACCCCATCGAGGCTCTGCGCGGCGGCGGCGAATAGCCGCCGGCCCCCAGCCGCGCCAGTCCACCTTTCCCGGCCAGCCGGCGAGGTGTCGCATCCACGACAAACGCATCCGGCTTGTCCCAGACAACAGACCAACCCTCTGCATTTTTTTGTTAGAAAACTCTCTCGAATTGCTTAAGGGACGTGACGCCAGCCCCTGCCCTCACCCTTTTGTCCCGATCCCCGGGACGGCATCCTGTTTGCCACGCCCGCAAGTCCCCATTCCCTGGTCCTCCCAACAGCCCATTCCATGCTTCGTGGAAAAACGTTGCGGTTTTTCCACAGACCCAACCGACAGGAATCATGGGATGCCGCCATGTTGCGCCAACCCTGTTGACTTTTTTCACACAGGCACGACTTCTGCACAGTTCCGGCAAACCCCAAACAGGATGTCCCATGACGTATCCGGTCCTGTCGCCATCATGCCGTGCTTTTGCCCTGTGCCTGCTCGTCCTGGCGGCTTGGCCGACCGCCCCCCTCGTCGCCGCTGAGAACGCCGCAACCTATACGGATCCCTACGCCGCCTGGGACAAGGCCGGCCTGCGCAACCCGCCGCCGACGCCGGTGCAGACCATTTCCGTGCGCGACTACGGCGCCGTGGGCGACGGCCGGCACGACGACAGCGCCGCCTTCGAGAGCGCCGTGGCCGCCGTGGCCAAGCCCGGCGTGGTCGCCGTCCCGGCAGGAACTTACCGCCTCGCCCGTACCCTCAAACTCGCAAGCGGCGTGGTCCTTCGCGGCGACGGCACCAAGGCCTCCTTCCTGGTTTTCAACATGGGAGGAAGCGCCGATCCACTTCTTGACTTCACCACCTACAACTCCCGCGGCTGGTCCAGCCTGACCCAGGACGCGCCGCTTGGCGCGACGAACATGGCCCTGGCCAACGCATCGGGCATCGTCGTGGGCGACGTCATGGAGATCGAGCAGCAAAACGACCCGGCCAAGATGTATACCGACCCGCAGTGGAATCAGGACTGGGCCCAGAGCGTGGAGGGGCAATTCGCAGTCGTCACGGCGATATCGGGCCAGACCGTGTCCCTGGACAGGCCGCTTCGCGCCGCCTTCGCCACGAACCTGTCCGCCCGGGCCAGAGTCTATCGCATGGGGAAAAATGTCGGCATCGAAGACCTGTCCATCCGCCGGGAAGATCCGGGCAGCGCCGGCGGCGACACCATCCACTTCAAGTATGCCTTCAACTGCTGGGTACGCCGGGTGGAAAGCCTCGACACCGTCGGCGCCCATGTCTACGCCGAGTCCTCGGCCGCCATCGAGGTGCGGGATTCCACCTTCCAGGCCTCCCACGACTACGGCGACGGCGGGCGCGGCTACGGCGTGAGCCTGGGCCGCCACGTGTCCGACTGCCTGGTTGAAAACAACGTCTTTAACACGTTGCGACACGCCATGGTGGTCAGCCAAGGGGCCAACGGCAACGTTTTCGGCTACAACGCCTCAAGCGTGCGCCGCTGCGAGTCCGACGCCTGGACGCCCTGCGACATCTCGGTCCACGGGCACTATCCGTTCCGCAATCTTTTCGAAGGCAATCTCGTCGAGGAAATAGACGCCACCGACTGCTGGGGGCCGGCCGGCCCGGGCAACGTGTTCCTGCGAAATGTCGTCAGCCAGGAAGGCATTGAAATCATGGACGCCTCCCATGGCCAAATGGTGCTCGGCAATCTGCTGCTGTCCGGCGGCCCGTTGCGGGTGGAGCCGGGCATTACCGGCGTCGTGGTCGCCGCCAACACCATCCTGCCGGCAACATCAGCCGATGGCGACTGCGACGTCACGACTGTGCCGGACAGCCTCTATCTTGCCGCCAGACCAGCGTTTTTTTCATCATCTCCCTGGCCCCTGCTGGCCAACGGCCAGACCGCCAATCCAGCCTCCATACGCGCTGCCGGAGGTTCCCCGTCGCCGTCAAAACCCAATCCGGGCTTGGTTCACGCCATCACTTTGCTCTTGCAGTGATCTCCCAACCGGCAGGCGCTCCAGGGCCGTTTGCAGGCTGGGCCTGCTTCCAGACGTGGGTTTACCGACGCGATGCCGCACCAAACAGCGTCTCCCTGTCCAGCGCTACCCAAGCGCTGCACGATAAGCTCGCGCAGCTCACTGGCACAACGGCATCCGGTCTGACCCCGGCCACACCCACCATGAAAAAGGCCGGACGCGTTCCCGCGTCCGGCCCTGGCACCCTTTACGTGGAGTCTCTAGAACCGCTCGAAGTCGTCGTCGCGGGCGTCCAGGTCGATACCCACGCCGCTGGCGGGCTTGGCTGTCGCACCGGAAGGACGCGCCGCGACCGGACGCTTGGCCGCCGACGGCAGGGCCTTGACCGGACGGTAGGCCGTCCGGCGCGCCGTGGCCCCGTCCACCCGGAAAAAGGCCATGGTGGACTGGAGCTGCTCGGCCTGGCTCGACAGCTCTTCCGAGGTGGAGGCCATTTCCTCGGAGGCCGAGGCATTTTGCTGCACCACCTGATCAAGCTGCTGGATGGCCCGGTTGATCTGGTCGGCCCCGGAATTCTGCTCCTGGCTGGCGGCGGCGATTTCCTGCACGAGATCGGCCGTGCGCTGGATGTCGGGCACCATCTTGGTGAGCATGGAACCGGCCCGTTCGGCCACTTGCACGCTGGACGACGAAAGCTCGGAGATCTCGGCGGCAGCGGAACCGCTGCGCTCGGCCAGCTTGCGCACTTCGGCCGCGACCACGGCGAAGCCCTTGCCGTGTTCGCCGGCCCGGGCCGCCTCAATGGCGGCGTTAAGGGCGAGCAAGTTGGTCTGGCGGGCGATCTCCTCGATGATGGAGATCTTCTCGGCGATGTTCTTCATGGCCGCCACGGCCGAGACCACGGCCTCGCCGCCTTCCCGGGCGTCCTGGGCGGCCTTGACGGCGATTGATTGGGTCTGCTGGGCGTTTTCGGCGTTCTGCTTGATGTTGGAGCTCATCTCTTCCATGGACGAGGAGATTTCCTCCACGCTGGCCGCCTGTTCGGTGGCCCCCTGGGACATGCTCTGGGCCGAGGCCGAGAGTTCCTCGGAGCCCGAGGCCACATTCTCCGAGGCCGACTGCACCTCGGCCACGACCTCGCGCAACTTGCCCACCATTTCGTTGAGCGACGCGGCTAAAATGCCCATCTCGTCCTTCTGGTCGATGTCGAGCAGTCGGGTGAAATCGCCCTCGGCCATGGCCTTGGCGAATTCCACGCCCTTGACGACCGGCCCGGTGATGGCCTTGGTCAGGAAAACGGCGATGACCACGCCCAGGATCAGGGCCACGGCCAGCCCGCCGAGCATGACCGAGGAAGCGGTTTCCAGGCTCGAAACGGCGTCGCCGGCAATCTTCTTGGTGGCGTCCATGGCGGCCTTGGCCGTTTCCTCGGCCGCGTCCTGCACGCCCGTTGCAGCTTCCAGGCGCTTGGTGACAAGCTCCTGCAAGCCCTTGGCATTGTCGAGATAATCCGTAAGCGCTTGGCGATATCTCTGAGAAGCGTCCTTGATGGCGGCCAACTGGCGGATGTTGGCCTCGTCGCGGGTCTTGGCGCGGATGGCGTCAATGGTCTGGTCGAGCTGGCCAAAGGCCTTGATGGCTTCCTCGATGGGCCGGGGATCCCGGAAAAGCTGGCCCCGGTAGTTGCCGATGCGGATGGCGGTGATGGCGCTTATGGCTTCGGCGGCGCCGTCGATTTTGTCCACGCGCTCCAAAAGCCCGGCGGCGGCGACGCCCGAGGCAACTTCCTCGCGAATCCGCTTCTGCTGGCTTTCCAGATAGGCCTCGCTGTTCTTGACGATTTCCGCCGCAGCCGCGTCAAGAGTCTTGCGCACGCCATGCGTGGCCTCAATGCGGGTGTTGGTCTCGCCGATGAGCTTTTCGTACTCCAGGGCCTTGGCCTGGGCCTTGGACACGTTGTCGCGCAACTGCACGAGCTGCGGATATTTGTCGGCATGGGCCTTGGCTTCACTCAAGGAACGCTTGAGATCGGCAAAATACCGCATGCCGGCATCAAACTCCTTCTTGTTCTCGGAGTAGCCGTAGCCGCGCATTTCGACCATGGTCAACATGGCGGCCCGTTCGACGCTGTTGGCAATGGCCAGTTCCGGGATGTACTCCTGGACCAGCCGCGTGGATTGCCCTTCCACGCTACGCATGTTGAGCACGGCCATGCCGCCCAGGGCGCAGGCGATGGCGATCAGGAGTCCAAAACCGATGCTGATCTTGACGCCAAGCTTCAAGTTCTTCACTGCCGGCCTCCCCTTGACATGATGGTATCCCGCGCTCGTCGATTTCTGACATGAATTCGGGACCTGGGCGCGGTCGTCCTCGGATTGTTTGTTTCTGGCCTATTTTGATGCCTCTTGCAACGCAAACCTTACACTTTTACGGACATGGACCATTGCCTGCGTTTCCAGTAGGAAATCTCACAGAGGAGTTGCGCCATGAAAAGCTTCATATACGAGCTGTTGTTAGCGGCGCGTCTGGCTCGTCGCGAGCTGCGGGCCGGGCTGCGGGGATTTGGCGTCTTCGTGGCCTGCCTGGCCCTGGGCGTGGCCGCCGTGGCCGGCTCCAAAAGCCTGTCCGCCGCTTATCTGGCCGGCGTGGCCGAGGACGCCGCGGCGCTTCTTGGCGGCGACGTTGAGGCAACCTTATCCCTGCGCCCTGCCTCGTCCGAGGAACGCCGCGCCCTGGCCGACCTCGGCACGGTCTCTCATGTGGTCACCATGCAGACCATGGCCCGGAGGCCGGACGAAAACGCCGGTCGCGCCCTGGCCTCGCTCAAGGCCGTGGACGAAACCTATCCGTTATACGGAACTCTCGAACTGTCGCCGTCCATGACCGTCGCCGAGGCCCTGGAGGCGCGAAACGGCCTGCCCGGCGCGGTCGTCGCCCCGGAACTCCTGGCTCGCCTGGCCGCGCGGGTAGGCGACGTCATCCTGGTCGCCGACGTGCCCATTGAGATCCGGGCGACCATCGTCCGAGAACCCGACGCTTCGACGGGTCTGGTGTCGCTGGGGCCGCGCCTGCTCGTGGCCCAGAAGGCCCTGGAACAAACGGGTCTTATCGGACCGGGCATGTTCACTCGCCACGCCTACCGCATCAAGCTCCCGCCAGGGGCCGACGCCAAGGCCGCCGCCGGGCATTTGAAGGACACCTATCCCAAGGCCGGCTGGCGCGTGCGCGATCTGGCCTCGGCCCAGCCCGGGCTGACCCGTTTCATGGACCGGCTGGGAGCCGTGACCGGGTTGGTCGGTCTGGCCTCGCTGCTTTTGGGCGGCATCGGCGTGTCCCAGGCCGTGGCCGGCTATCTGGGAGGCCGCGAAGGCTCCATCGCGGCGCTCAAGTGCCTGGGCGCGCCCCGGCGTGTGGTGGTTTGGACCTATCTGTTGGCCGTGGCCGCCCAGGGTTGCCTGGGCATCGCCATCGGCCTGGCCGTGGGCGCGGCGCTGCCGCCCCTTGTTGCCCCCTTGGCGGCCGGAGCGCTGCCGGTGCGCCTGCCGCCCGGACCCTACCCCGAAGCCCTGGCCCTGGCCGCCGCCTTTGGCGCGTTGGCCGTTTTGGCCTTTTCCCTGCCCCATCTCCTGCAGGCCGGCCGGGTTTCGCCCCTGCTCCTTTTCCGAGGCTACGCCCCGGCCGGAAACGTCCGTCTGCCCTGGCGCGACGCCCTGCCGGGGATAATCGCCCTGGCCGGGCTTTTCGCCCTGGCCGTGGTGGCCACGCCCAACCGCTGGCTGGGTCTGGGCTTTGTCGTGGCGGCCCTGGGCGCGGCGATCATCTTCCGGCTGCTGGCCTCGGCCACGGTGCGGCTTGTGCGGCTGGCTCCGCTCCATCGGCCCGGGCTTTTTTCCCTGGCCTTTCGCGCCGTGGCCCGGCCCGGCAATCAGGTGGCCCGGGTGCTGGCCGCCCTGGGCCTGGGGCTGTCCACCCTGGCCGCCATGACCCAGGTGGAAGCCAATTTCCGCCAAGCCTTTGTGGAAGACATCCCGAAGACCGCGCCGGACTACTTTTTCGTCGATGTCCAGCCGGACCAACTGCCGGCCTTTCTGGAAACGGCCAGGGGCGTGTCCGGCGTCACCCGGGTGGACGCCTCGCCCATGATCCGGGGCCGCGTGACGGCCGTAAACGGCGAGGCTCCGGACGAATCGCGGGTCAGCGAGGACGTGCGCTGGGCCGTTTCGGGCGACCGGGGGCTGTCGTTTGCCGCGGCCATGCCCGAGGGCACGCGCCTGATCGATGGGGCGTGGTGGCCGCCGGACTATGCGGGCGAGCCGCTGGTTTCGGTGGAGGAGGCCGTGGCCAAGGGCATTGGCGTCGGGGTCGGCGACACGGTGACGGTCAATGTGCTCGGCCGGGAGATCACCGCCCGCATCGCCAGCCTTCGCCGGGTCAACTGGCTGACCCTTGGCATCAACTACGTCTTCGTGTTTTCGCCAAACGCCCTGGACGGGCTGCCGGCCACCTGGCTGGCCACGGCCTACACCGACAAGGCTGCCGGCAAGGCCCCGGGCGAGGCGGTTTTCGCCGCCGTCACGGAGCGCTTCCCCAACGTCACGGTGGTCGGCATCGGCGACGCCCTGACCGAGGTGCTGGCCGTGGCCGACAAAGTGTCCTTAGCCGTGCGCGCCGCCGCTGCCGCGACCCTCGGGGCGGGGTTGCTCGTCCTTATCCAGTCCCTGGCCGCGGGCCTGCGGCGACGGGCCTATGAGACCGTGATCTACAAGGTCTGCGGCGCGACCCGGCGCGACATCATGACGGTGCTGTGTCTGGAAAACGCCCTGCTCGGGCTCTTGGCGGGCCTGGTGGCCCTGGCCGTGGGCACGGCCGTGTCGTTTGGGTTCACGACGTATTTCATGGAGCTGCCGTTTTCGGTCTTTGCCGGCCCGGCCGCCCTGGTGGTGGCCGCCGCCGCCGCCCTGACCCTGGTGTTCGGCTCGGCCGGAGCCTTTGCCATGCTCTCCCGGCGGGCCTTGCCGTACCTGCGAAACGAATAGTCGGGATCAGTCGCCGCCGGCCGGCCGCTCGGGCATGTGGGCGCGCCGTTCGGCTTCGATGCGGTCGTAGACAGCCAACTGGCGCGGCGACAGCATCGGCCGCACGCGTGCATCGATGCGGCTAAGCACGCCCTCGATTTCCGGACGCATGCGGCCCAGGGCCAGATCGAAATCACGTCGGCCGTTTTCCCAGGCCTCAAGATACACACGGCGCTGCTCGGGGCTGAGATCCAGACGCCGCATGGACTCGTCGGCGAACCGCTGGCGCACTTCCTCAAAGCCGGCGCCGTCGCTGGCCCGCCTGTCCAGCAACGCCTGCCGGCTGGAAACAAGCCAGCCCAGTCCCATGCCGACGATAAAAACAGCGATGAGGCTCCCCGCCCCAAATTGGCGCGAACCTTCAGCCATGGTCTTTCTCCAAAAATGCCTTAAGTTTACGCCTGGCTCGAAAAGCCCGAACCTTGACGTTGACCCGGGTCAGGCCGGTCAGTTCCGCCACTTCCTCGACGCTTTTGCCCTCAAGGCCTAAAAGCGCGACCAGGAGCCGATCCTTGGGGCCAAGCACGGCCATGGCCGCCTCCAGACGCCTTCTGGCCTCGCGCGCCTCGCGCCGGGCCGCTTCGCCTTCGTCGGGCAAGGTGTCGTCCAGCCCGCCGACCAGCCCGTCCTCGATCTTGCGCCGACGCAGCCAGTCGATGCAGGTGTTGGCGGCGATGCGGTGCAGCCAGCCGCGAAACATGCCCCAATCCCGAAGACCGCCCAGATTCAGGTAAGCCTTGACGAACACCTCCTGGGCCAGATCCTCGACCCCGGCCGGATCACGGCAAAACCGCGAGGCCAGATGGGCAACGCCCGGACCATGCCGCGCGACCAGCGCGGCAAAGGCCCGCTGGTCTCCCTCGAAAGCCGCCCGGGCCAAGGCGGCGTCGTCAATGCCCTCCAGGCGCGGACGGGGACGGCCGGACACGCCGCCGCTCAACCAAGCCCTTTTCTCGCCAACCCGCGTCGTCATGCAGCAAGCCTCCGCCAACGCCCCTCCCCAGGCGCGTTTCCTGGGGAGGCGTCCGCCGAAGCCCATCGGTTACACGCCCGCCTCGACAAGCCGCGCCCAGCAGGCTATCTGCTCTGCCGGCGGCCGCATCCCGGCCGCACGCCACATCCCGGAGCGAGCCATGCCCCTTGCCGCCGACACCAACATCTACCTCATCGGCCCCCGCGCCTCGGGCAAGACCACGCTCGGCCGCAAACTGGCCGAAAGCCTCGACCGTCCCTTCATCGACCTCGACGCCCGGTTCGTCGAAACGCGCGGCGAAACCATCGCCGACCTAGTGGCCCGGGAAGGTTGGGACGCCTTCCGCCGGGCCGAAGCGGACATTCTGGCCGAAACCGCCGCTCAAAAGGGTTTGGTCGCGGCCACGGGCGGCGGCGTGGTGCTGTTGCCGGAAAACCGGGCCATCCTGGCCAAGGGGCTGGTGCTCTACCTGCAAGCCCACCCCGACCGTCTGGCCGAACGGCTCATGGCCGATCTCAACCCGGACCAGCGCCCCAATTTGACGCAGCTTGGCCTCAAAGAGGAAATCGTAGCCACCCTGGCCGAACGGGAACCCCTCTACTTCTCCCTGGCCCACGCCTGCCTGCCCGAGCGCCCCATCGACGAATTGCTGGAATATACGTTGCGCGCGCTCAAAATGTTCTAGGGGACTCCCCGTGCCTTTGGCCGAGGGCGCGGCGGCACAAGCGCGCGAAAAGGGCTGCTTTAGGCGC
>DLGG01000177.1:363-13048 GCA_002482565.1 Solidesulfovibrio magneticus | reverse complement strand
CCGGGCAAACGGCGCATTACAGCTCTCGTCTTCTCTCGGGCGACCGCCCGCCGACGTCTCTTCGCCCGGCCGACCGGAGCCCGCAAACAGGGGGCCCGGGGGGAATGCTTCCCCCCGACCGCCGGAAACTCTTAAAACTCTCCCACCACTCCCTTACAACCAACCCAGCCCGATCACATGCACGGCCAGCGGCCCATGGACGCCGCGCACGTAGACAAATTCGATGTCGCCGGTGCTGGACACGCCCGAGACGCAGTTAAGCGCGCTGGGCATGGGACCCTGCCCCACCCGCTCCAGCATGGTCGGCAGGTCGGGCACAAGGCGCGATCTGGCCACAAAGGCCAAGTGCAGACGCGGCACCAGCGGCGTGCCGCGCTCACGCCCCGGGGCGGCGGCCATGACCAGGCTGCCGGTGGCGCACAGGGCGTAGGCCACGGCCGTGACGCCGAGATCCACGGCGGCCAGCCCCGGACAGACGCGCCCGGGCAGTTCTTCCGGGGCAATGACCGCCACCTTGGCCTCGGCCAGGATGCCGGCGGCCGAGACGGCGTCGAGATCGGGATGGTCCCAGCGCACGGCGGTTTTCACGTCGTTGGCGGCCAGATAGGCGGCCAGCGCCTGCCGGGCCTCCTCGGGGGTGCGGGCCAGCTCGAAGGTGGGGCCAAGGGTGGTCAGCACAGTGGCGAAGCGCTCGAAATCGGCCACGCCCCCGCCCGGTTTGCGGGGAATGGTCGGGGCCGATACACGGGGGAAGCCGGCGGCCGTGGCCGCGCGCAGGCGGCCGAGGATGGCGTTTTTGGCGCGCGTTTTCATGCACGTCCTCCCTGGAGACGCTTGAGGCGACGGGCAAGAGCCTTGAACCGCCTGGAGAAAGGCCGGGCCAGGCCCGGGAACTCCCGGCAGCGCAGGAAGCGGCCCACCGGCGCGTCCGGGGCCACGGCCGCGACCTCGCGCAGCTTGGGGTCAAACAGGCGGCCAACGGCGGCCGCGCCGCCAAACAGGAGCGGATGCCGGGCCAGCAGGCTGAAGGCCGCCACCGGCAGATCGGTTTCGGTCTCCGACACGCGGCGGCGCAGTTCCTGGAGCAGGGCCGGATGGTCGATGCCGGCCGGGCAGGCTTCCGAGCAGGCGGCGCAGTGGGTGCAGGCGAATGGCTGGCGCGGATCACCGGGATTGTCCTTCAAAAGCGGCGAAATGACCGAGCCCATGGGGCCGGGATAGACCGTGCCGTAGGCGTGGCCGCCAACGCTCTGGTAGACCGGGCAGACATTGAGGCAGGCCCCGCAGCGGATGCAGCGCAGGATGGAGCGCAGCTTGGGATCGGCCAGGATGTCCGAGCGGCCGTTGTCCAGGATGACCAGATGCATTTCCTGGGGGCCGTCGCGTTCGCCCTCGCGCCGCGCGCCGGTGAAAAAGGACAGGTGCACGGGCAGGGTCTGGCCGGTGGCGGCCGGCGGCAGGATGTCCAGGACCACGGCGGCGTCGGCCAGGGTCTCCACCACTTTTTCCAGGGTCATGAGCGCAATGTGGATGGGCGGGCAGGAGCCGGAAAGCCGGATGTTGCCCTCGTTTTCCAGCACCGTCACCGTGCCGGTCTCGGCGATGGCGATGTTGCAGCCGGTGATGCCGGCATCGGCGGCCAGAAACTTCTGGCGCAGGCTGTCCCGGGCGATGCGGGTCATCTCCGGGATGTCGGTGCTGGTGCGGCCGAACTTGCGGGCGAAAAGGTCGGAGACCTGCTCCTTGGACACGTGCAGGGCCGGAGCCAGGATATGCGAGGGGCGCTGGCCGGCCAGCTGGATGATGTACTCGCCAAGGTCGGTCTCCACGGCCTCGATGCCGGCCGCTTCCAGAACCTCGTTGAGCCCCATCTCCTCGCTCACCATGGACTTGCCTTTGACCACGAGCTTGGCCCCGCGCTCGGACAGGATGGCGGTCACGAGGGACGCGGCTGAGGCGGCCGTTTCGGCGTAATGCACCCGGCCGCCGACAGCGGTAACGCTGGCTTCGAGCTTTTCGAGCAGCTCCGGCAGCTTGGCCAGGGTATTGTCGCGCACGGCCACGGCCCGGGCCTGCCGCTCGGCAAAGTCGGGCATGGCGTTGACCGAACGCTGGCGCAGCACCCGGATGTGGCCGATGGCCTTGTGCAGGATGGCCCGGCTTTGGCGGTCACCCAGGGCCTTGGCCGAGGCTTTGGCGAAATCGTGGGCGGTCTTGGTCATATGCCCTCCCCGGCCAGGACCTCGGCCAGATGCAGCGCCCGTATCGGCAGGTCGCGCTTGGCCATGGCCGAAGCGATATTGAGCAGGCAGCTCGGCTCGGCGGTGATGACCGCCTCGGCCCCGCTGGCCACGATGTCGTCAATTTTTTCTGCAACAATGGCTTCGCTGGCTTCGGGGTAGTCGATGCTAAATGCCCCGCCAAAGCCGCAGCAGCGCTCGGGCCGGGCCAAGGGGACCAGCGTCAGGCCGGCGACCTTGGCCAACAGCGCCTCGGTGGCCGATCCGGCCCCAAGCACCCGGGTGGTCTGGCAGGAGCCGTGCAGGGCGGCGGTCAGGTCGCAGCGCGCCCCCAGGTCGGTCAGCCCCAGGCGTTCGACGAGGAACTGCCCGAGCTCGAAGGTCTTGGCGGCAACTTGGGCGGCCTGCTCCCGAAACGGGTCGTCCTCGGCGAAAAGCGAGGGATAGCGGCGGACCATGGCCGTGCACGAACCCGAGGGACACACCACTGCCGGCGCGTCCTGAAATATTTCCACAAACCGCCGGGCCAGGGGCCGCACGAGGTCGGCCCGGCCGCGCTTGTAGGCGAACTGGCCGCAGCAGGTCTGGCCCTTGGGCAGCGTCGGCGTCACGCCGGCCCGGACCAAAACGGCCGTGGTCGCCTCGCCCACGTGCGGCAGCACGTGTTCGACCAGGCAGGGAATGAAAAGAAACGCTTCCACGAAAAAGCCCTCCTTGCAACGGGGCGACACCTTACGCTTTAGACCCGCCGGGTCAAGGCCGCAGGCGGCTTCCCGGCCCGCCCGCTTTACAGAAAGGGGCGTCCGTTGCTATGGACACCCGTTGCAACAGATAAGGAAGCGCCATGAACGAAGCACCCACCGCCACCTTGACCTATGACGGCAAGACTGTCGAACTCCCTATCATCGTTGGAGATCACGTCGAAAAGGCCCTGGATGTCCGCAAACTGCGCAGCCAGACCGGCTGGATCACCTTCGATCCCGGCTATGCCAACACAGCGGCCTGCAAATCCGCCATCACCCATATCGACGGCGAAAAAGGCGTGGTGCTCTATCGCGGCTACGACCTCGAAGAATTGGCCGAAAAGGCCACCTTCGTGGAAACGGCCATGCTCATCATGTTCGGCGAGCTGCCGACCCGGGCCGAGCGCGAGGAATTCCGCATCATGCTGCGCGACCAGGAACTGCTGCACGAGGATCTGCTGAGCCACCTCGACGGCTTTCCGCCCAACGGCCACCCCATGTCCATCCTCTCGGCCATGATCAACGCCATGGGCAGCTACTACCCCGAGCTCTACGACATCGGCTCGCCCGAGGACTTCCGGCTGGCCGCCGCCAAGATCTTAAGCAAGGTGCGCACCATCGCCGCCTTTTCCTACCGCAAATCCCAGGGGTTGCCGCTTAATTATCCCAACCCCAACCTCGATTACTGCCGCAACTTCCTGCACATGATGTTTTCGGTGCCTTTCTGGACCTACCAGGCCCCGGACCCTGTCGTGCGGGCGCTGAGCATCTACATGCTGTGCCATGCCGACCAGGCCCTGGACACCTCCTGCGCCACGGTGCGCATGGTGGGTTCGAGCCAGGCCAACCTTTTTGCCAGCGTGTCGTCGGGCATCTGCGCCCTGTGGGGCCGGCAGCACGGCGGAGCCAGCTCGGCGGCGCTGACCATGTTCGAGGACGTGGTGGCCGGGCGCACCACCGTGGAGCGCATTTTCGAGGCCTCCAAGACCAGCGCCGGCCGCCTCATGGGCTTTGGCCAGCGGCTTTTTCACGTGGAAGACCCGCGCGCCCGCATCATCAAGCGCACCTATCAAAATCTCGTCAAAAACGGCTACGCCAAGCGCGACGCCTTCCACGACATCGCCCTGGAGATTGAGGAACGGGCCCTGGCCGACGAGTACTTCGCCTCGCGCCAGCTCTTCCCCAACACCAACTTTTACGCCAGCCTCCTGCTGCGGGCCATCAACATCCCGCCCCGCATGTTCCCGGTCATCACCGCCATCGGCAACATGCCCGGCTGGATCGCCCACTGGAACGAGGAGACCCACTCCCCGGACCAGCGCATCCACCGGCCGCGCCAGGTCTACATGGGCCGCAAGCGCCACGCCTACACGCCCATGGAGAAGCGCAAGTCCTGATTCCCATGTCCGTAAGCCGCCCGGCGGCCGCTCCGCAAAAACTCAACGCGGTGGCCGCCTTCTATCCAAACCCGACCAGCGCCGCGGCGCGTCCCCGCAGGTTTGTTCCGTTCCAGGCCTCCGGCTCCTTTCCGGCCGGTTCACCCGACACCCCGGCTTCGCCAACCCGCCGTCCGTTTTGCCGGACGCCCCGGAGAGCCCTCATGCGTGCTTTTCGTCTGCTTGCTTTGCTGAGCCTGTTCCTGATGCTCCTGGCCGCCCTGCCGGGAGCCCTGTCCGCCCAGGACGCGACCCCGGCTGCCGTCAAGGCCGAGCCGGCCAAGACGCCGGATGCTCCCGCCGCCCCCGAGGCCAAGGCCGACGCGCCTAAAGCGCCGGACGCTCCCGCCGCCGAAGCCGGCAAGGAAGCGGCCAAGCCGGCCGACAAACCGGCTGAAAAAGCCCCTGACAAGCCCGCGCCCAAGGAAACCGACAAGCCGGCCCCCAAACCGGCCGACAAGCAGCCGGCCGCCAAGGCCTCGGACAAGGCCGGGGACAAAAACGGCGACAAAGCCGAGGCCGACGCGCCCAAGGACTGGCAGGTGCTACTCTCCATCCACCAGGAATCGGTGGTGCAGCAGGCGGCCCGGTTCAAGTCCATGGAAGAGCTGTTGCCCAAAAACGTGCGCAAGTTCCGCTCCGAGCTTTCGGCCCTGGAGGGCAAGCTCGACGAGCTGGGGCTCATCATCAGCCTGTCCGGCGGCAACCCCTGGGAGCTGCGGGCCGTGCTGGGGGATTTCGCCCGCCTGCGCCGGGCCGTGGAGACGCTCATCGCGCCGTCCCAGGAAAGCCGCGACGAACTCGACAAGATCGCCGCCCGGCTGGATTCCCTCAAGGAAGAGTTCGCCAAGCGCCTGGAAGACGATCCCGAGCAGCCTATCGCCGACGCCATCGGCTACTATCTGCGCTATGTCAAAAGCGTGCGCGCCTCGCTTACCGGCGTACGCTCCACCCTGGAAAAGGAACTCGGCCCGGCCCGCGAGCTGCTGGCCGGCCTGGACAAGGCCGAAGAAGCCCTGCGCTTAAAAATCCCCAAGGCCTGGAAGACCTACTATTTCACAGCCTCGAATGAACTATTCTCCCACAAGGCCTGGAACGACCTGGAAACCCGTTTTCAGCACTGGGCCAAATCCAACGCCTCCATGTTGCGCTCCATGACGCGCGGTTCCGACGCGGCCCGAGCCCAGGCCGTGGGCATCCGGGCCGCGGTGGCCCTGGCCGTGCTGGCGGTGGTGTCCGTCATCGCCATTGCCCGGTTGCGCCGCCGCATTCCCGGGCTGTACGCGCCCGGCAAACTGCGTCTGGTTTGCCTGCTGGCCGGCTCCGGCCTCATCCTGCACTGGGCGGCGGCCGGCGCGCCGCTGCTGCTCCAGGAGATCGGCAACATCCTGGCCGAAATCCTGCTCGCCGCCGGGTTGGCCGTGTTCTCGCGCTATCTGGCCGAGGCCTCGGGCGCGGCCACGCCAGGGGCCGGCAATCCCCTGCGCGGCCTGTGGGCCATGTTCTCCCTGGGCCTTTTGCTCCAGATCGCCGACATCCCCGAGCCCGCCCTGACCACGCTGTGGATGGCCCTGCTGCTGGTGTTCCTGCTGGCCACCGGCCGGTTTTTGCGCCGCTATGCCGGGCCGCTTAGGCTTTTTTGCCGGGCCACGCCGCCCTTGACCATGGGCTTGGCCGTCATGGCCGCCCTGGGCTGGCAACACCTGTCGGTGCTGGTCGTGGCCGGCTGGTTCCTGCTTTTGGCCGCCGTGCAGATCGGGGCCGGGCTGTCGCGCATCGTCATCGCCTGGCAGGCCCGGGCCAGCCAGGAAGGGGCCTCGGCGCTCACGCGGGCCATGGTTTCGGGCCTGGGATTTCCGCTTATTTTCCTGTCCCTGTTCCTGTTGGTCCTCTACTGGTTCTCCACGGAACTGGGCGGCCAGGAACTGTTCATGGAGGCCGTGGGGTTCACTGTGACCATCGGCACGGTCTCGGTGACGCTCGGCCGGCTGGCCCTTATTCTCACCGGCTTTTTCGTCACCCGCTCGACGCTTTTCGCCGTGCGCTCCTTCATCATGGACCTGCCGCGCCTGCGCCCGGGCATCGATCCGGGCGTACGCGACGTGCTGGAGACCACCTCGCTGTATGTGCTGTGGGGCCTGTACATCCTCATCTCGCTGTTCCTGCTCGGCTTTTCCTTCACCAGCCTGGCCGTGGTCGCCGGCGGTTTGTCCGTGGGCATCGGCTTTGGCCTGCAAAACATCGTCAACAACTTCGTGGCCGGCTTGATCCTGCTTTTCGGCCGCTCCATCCAGGCCGGCGACACCATCCAGATCGACGCCATCTGGGGCCAAGTACGCAAGGTCAACATCCGCAACACCGTGGTCCAGACCTTCGACAATGCCACGCTGTTCGTGCCCAACTCCGACCTCATCAGCGGCAAGCTCGTCAACTGGACCCACCGCGACCCCACCGTGCGCCGGGAAATCACCATCGGCGTGGCCTACGGCTCCAACACCGAGCAGGTGCGCCAGATACTGCTCGACGCCGTGGCCGGCCACGAGCATGTCTTAAAGACTCCGGCCCCGTCAGTGCAGTTCACCAACTTCGGCGAGAGTTCCCTGGACTTCAAGTTGCTCTTCTGGGTGGACAACGTGGGCGTGGCCGTAGGCACCACCTCCGACATCCGCTTCGCCATTGACCGGCGTTTCCGGGAAGTCGGCATCGATATCCCCTTCCCCCAGCGCGAGGTGCGCATCGTGGCCGGGGCCAGCGACCCGGTTCAGGCCGCCGCCGGCGCGGCCGCGGATTGATCCGAGCCATGGCCCAAGAGGCGGCCCGGGGCGCGTGTTCGCCCTGGGCCGCCCGGACCGTCCCTGGCCCGGGCGCCGCCTTGGCCGGCGGGCATTTGCGCGGGACAGCCGGATGGTTTTCTGATACGGCTCAAGAAAAGGACGCCGCATGAACCGAAAAGTCCTGCCCCTGGCCTGCCTGCTCCTGGCCCTGACGGTCGCGCCTGGCTGCAAGAAGGCCAAGAGCACGGCCCCGGCCATGCCCCAATACGATGCCCTCGAACCCGGCCCTGGGGCCAATCCCCTGGAGATAGAGCGCTACCAATTGGAACAGGAAAAGCGGACCTTGTCCGAGAATTTGAGCGACAACCTTGACCGTATCCAACGCATCAACGCCCGCATCATCCAGATCAACATCGAACTGCAGCGCCAGACCAATCCGCATTATTAACGCCGCCCGCGCCAGCCAAGGACCCAGACCCATGTTCGGATTTTCGTCGAAGAAAAAGCCCCGCCTGGACGCCATCACCGCCTTTCTCGGGGCCGGAACCCAGTATCATGGCCAGTTCAACTTCCAGGGTGTCGTTCGCATCGACGGCGGCGTCATCGGCGACATCATCTCCGACGGCGTGCTGGTGCTCGGCGAGGAAGGGCTGGTCGAGGGCAGCATCAGCGTGGGCGAACTCATCGCCAGCGGCAGCGTGCGCGGCGACGTCACGGCCAGCCGGCGCGTCATCCTCAACAAGACAGCCAGGCTGACCGGCAACATCCAGACCCCGTCGGTGGTCATCGAGGACGGGGCCGTGCTCAACGGCCAACTGCGCATGACCGAAGCCGAAGCCGTCATCCTGGCCGAGGGCGTCGTCCCCTGCGCCCTGCCCGGGCAGCCGGCCGAGGACGTCACGGAAACGACGTCATGAAGGGGTTGCCAAAAGGGCCTCGTCCGATTAATGGCAAAACGCCGTCACCCGCCCCCGTTTAAGGAGTCCCGTCCCCATGGGCCAATTTTTCCCCGATGCCGACCAGTTTCCCCTTGAAGACCAGATCAAGCACCTTGGCGACGACGAGTTGCTCGATTTCTGGGAAGAGACCCAGTACATTGAGCGCATGCTCGTGGAAGAGGAAAATCCCGAAGCCGACCATTCCCAAGAGTACGAACGGGTGATCCTCCAAGAGCTGATGCTGCGCACCTGCCGCCGCCGCGCCCTGGCCGGCGAGCGCTAGCCCAGGGCGTCGCCGCCGTCGGGGCATCGCCGCAGTTGCGGGGAAAAGCCTCCGGCGGCCAAAGGGCTTGCGCCCTTTGGAATCCCCTGCTTGTTTTTTCGCTGCGCCAATCCTCTGTCCCCCCACGCTTACTCGGTAGAATCCAACGAATCCCACCCTCGCCGCCAACGTCTTCCCTGCCCCGCCACTGCCTGAGAATGCCGCCATTGCCGGCAACGTCAAATCTTCCTTAGACCGGTTTGCTGGCCACGTACGAAAGCTCGTTTGCGTTGTGAGACGCGACACAAGGCGCAAAAAAAGAGGGCGGTCGCCCGCCCTCTTTACATCGTCGTCAGATAACCGATCGCCAGCTACTACATCTTGGGAGCCGGGCGGCCGATGCAGAAGTAGGCCAGGCCGAGGTCGGCCAACAGCTGCGGGGAATAGAGGTTGCGGCCGTCAAAGATGATCGGGGCCTTGAGCGTCTTCTTGATGCGGCCGAAATCCGGGTTGCGGAACTGGTTCCACTCGGTGACCACGGCCAGGCAATCGGCCTTGTCCAGCACCGCGTACTGCTCGTCGACCACGGTCAACAGCTCGTTGCCCTTGAAGTGCTCGCGGGTGTTGGGGCCGGCGACGGGGTCGAAGGCCACCACACGCATGCCGGCGTCGGTCAGGTCGCGGATCAGCTCAAAGGAGGACGCGTCGCGCACGTCGTCGGTGTTGGCCTTAAACGCCAGACCCCACAGGGCCAACGTCTTGCCCTTCACGCCGCCCTGGGGGGCGAAGTATTCCATGATCCGTTTGCTGAGCACATGCTTCTGGCGCTTGTTGACCTCGTCAACGGCGGCCAGCAGTTCCGGCTCGAAGCCGATCTTGCGGGCGGTGTCAATGAGCGCCTTGACGTCCTTGGGGAAGCAGGAGCCGCCGTAGCCCAGGCCCGGGTAGATGAACTGGTAGCCGATGCGATGGTCGGAACCGATGCCCATGCGCACGTCGCGCACGTCGGCGCCCACTTTCTCGCAGATGTTGGCCACTTCGTTGATGAACGAAATCTTGGTGGCCAGCATGCAGTTGGCGGCGTACTTGGTCATTTCGGCCGAGCGCACGCCCATGACGATGACCTTCTCGCGGCTGCGGGCATAGGGGGCGTACAGGGCCTTTAAAAGCTCGCCGGTGCGGACGTTGTCCGTGCCGACGACCACGCGGTCGGGCTTGAAGAAATCGTTGATGGCGTCGCCTTCCTTGAGGAACTCCGGATTGGACACCACGTCGAATTCAATGATCTCGCCGCGCTTTTTGAGCTCCTCGCCGATGAGCTTGCGCACCTCGTCGGCGGTGCCGACCGGGACAGTGGATTTGTCGACGACGATCTTGTAGTCCTTCATGTTGGCGCCGATGTCCCGGGCCACCTGATAGACGAACGAAAGGTCGCAGGAGCCATCTTCGCGGGGCGGGGTGCCGACGGTGATGAACACGAACAGCGCGTTCTCCATGCCCTCGGCGACCTTGGTGGTGAAGCGCAGGCGGCCTTCGGCCACGTTGCGCTTGACCAGCTCGTCAAGTCCCGGTTCGTAGATGTGGACCTTGCCCTGGCGAAGGTTCTCGACGATGGTGGGATTGACGTCCACGCAGCAGACGTCGTTGCCCATCTCGGCAAAACAGGCGGCGCTCACCAGACCAACGTACCCGGTGCCTACGATACAAAGATTCATACCTATATCTCGTTGTTAAGGTTGCCCCCGCCGGCTCGAAGGGCGGGCGGGGAACGGGGCGGAAGAATATCTGCGCATGGCGGCAGGGCCCCGTCATCGAAGAAAGTTGTTCGCACTTACGGATTCGTCGGACCTTTGTCAACAATTCGCGGCCCGCTCCGGCCCGCTTCACTGTGTTGCCACCCATTTGTAAAACGCTTACCTTTCTGGGACCCTGTACCAAAGGAGCGCGTCATGCCCTTGCTTGCGGTCAACGTCGATCATGTGGCCACCATCCGCCAGGCCCGGCTGGCCAAGAGCCCGGACCCCGTGGCCGCCGCCGCCCTGGCCGAACTCGGCGGCGCGCGCGCCATCATCGTGCACTTGCGCGAAGACCGCCGCCACATCGGCGACCGCGACGTCCACGTGCTGCGCGAAACCATAAAAACCCGGCTGCATCTGGAAATGGCCGCCACCGAGGAAATGCTCGGCATCGCGCTTAGGCGCAAACCCGACATGGTCTGCCTGGTGCCTGAAAAGCGCCAGGAACTGACCACCGAAGGCGGCCTTGGCGTGGCCGGCCGCGAAGCCGAACTGGCCGTCTACGTGGCCAAACTGGCCGAGGCCGGCATTCCCACAAGCTTATTTATTGATCCCGACCCGCGCCAGATCGAGGCCTCCAGGGCCGTTGGCGCGGCCTTCGTGGAGTTGCACACCGGGGCCTTTGCCGACGCGCCCACGCCGGGCGTGCGACAAAAGGAACTCGACAGGCTGCTGGCCGCCATCCCCCTGGCCAAGAGCCAAGGCCTTGGCGTCAACCTCGGGCATGGCCTGGACTATGACAATATCTATGCCTTCAAGGACACGCCGGGGGTCAGCGAGTATTCCATCGGCCACAGCATCGTGGCCCGGGCCGTGCTGACCGGCATGGTGGAGGCCGTTTCGACCATGTGCGCCATCATCGACGGGTTTCCCGACTAGTCGCGTCCCTTGAAAATTCGATAGTATTTTTTAAGAAAAACAAATGGTTTTAGCATGTTGACTACAAAACACCATATACGCTTTTCGCGGACGCGACACTAGCCGCTCATGATCCGGGGGCTTGGCATCGACGTGGTGGAACTCGATCGCATCGAGGCCGCCCTGGCCCGTTTTGGCGCACGGTTTCTGGCCCGCATCCTGACGCCGGCCGAACGGGCCGCCCTGCCCCCGATCCCGCTCACCCGCACAGCCGGGCTGTTCGCCGCCAAGGAAGCCGCCGCCAAGGCCCTGGGCACGGGTTTCGCCCAGGGCGTGGCCTTCCATACCCTGGAAATCCTCTCCGACGCCGCCGGCCGCCCGGCCCTGACGCTCCACGGCCCGGCCCTGGCCAGGGCCGAGACCCTTGGCGCGACCTCCTGGCACGTGAGCATCAGCCACAGCCGCGACACCGCCGCAGCCGTGGTAGTGCTCGAAGGCTGACCCAAAGCCCGGCGGCCGCCTGCTTCGCGCGGCCGCCGGCGCAAAATCCGTCTCCCAGGGATTCCCCTTTACCGCCTCGCGCGGCGTCCTCGACAAGCGCCAAAGCTCCTCCCCGACAATCCGCCAGCCCCATGCGGCATGAATACGAGGCGCTTCTTGCAAGGACGCGCTCCTAGGCCAAAAGCGACGCCGCGTCCCGAACGACCTCGGTGATGGCCACGCCGCGCGGACAGGCCGCTTCGGCCGGGGAGAAGTCCACGGAGCCAAGCCCCGCGCGCAGGCTCTCGGGCAGGCTGGCGAACAGCTCCCGGGCGATCTCCCGCTCGCCGTAATCGCGGTAATACATCATGGCCCGCATGACGTCGGCCACGGGCACGGTTCCGCCCATGGCCGCGCCGCAGATGGACGAGCACCCGGCGCAGTAGTCGCCGCAGGTGGCCTCGGCAAAGCGGCGAAGCGACTCGAAATCCTCGCGCGCCAGGGCCGTGCGGTCCCGGGCGGCGGCCACGTTGGCCCCGAGGATGGTGAGGTTGGGCATTTGCGAGCAGATGGAGGCGATGTCGGGATTGTTCCAGACCGCCTTCAGCTTGGCCTGCTTGTCGGTGAAGCCCTTTTCCAGGAACCGGCCGGCCATGTCGAGTTCGGCCGGGCTGTCGGATTTGACCGGCCCGCCGCCCTGGGTCTTCATGGCCACCACGCCGATGCCGGCCTTTTTGCAGGCGGCCAGGGCCTGGCGCATCTTGGCCTCATGCATGAGGCGGAAGTTGTAGGAGATCATGCAGGCGTCGATCCAATCGAGGCCGGCCGCGCCCTGCAGGCAGTCTTCCATGTTGTTGTGGGTGCTGAATCCGAAGTGCTTGATCTTGCCGGCCTTCTTGGCCTTGGCCGCCCAGTCCTTGAGCTGGCCGTCGAGTTCGGCCGGCGACGAGATGGCGTGGATGTAGAACAGCTCCACATGGTCGGTCTTGAGCCGGGCCAGGGCGGCGTCCAGGCGTTCGTCGAAGTTGCCGCCCTTGGGCGTCAGCTTGGTGGTCAGGACGATCTGGCCCCGCGCTTCGGGATTGCGGGCGAAAAAACGGCCGAAGCCTTCCTCGGACAGGCCGTTGCCATAGGCCTCGGCCGTGTCCCAGAAGTTGA
>DLGG01000177.1:0-340 GCA_002482565.1 Solidesulfovibrio magneticus | reverse complement strand
GTGTCGAACATGCCGCCGAGGTTTAAGATCGAGACCTCAAGCCCGGTCTTGCCCAGCATCCGCCGGGGCATGGCCGCGCCCCCGGCCTCGGGTTTTTCCTCGGCCGCCGCAGCCGCTCCCGGCAGCGCGCCAAGGCCGGCCGCGGCCAGTCCACCCACGCCCAGGGTCTTCATGAGCTCGCGCCGGGTCAAACCGGCCTGACGGTCTTTTGCCATGGGAAACCTCCTTGTCAGGCCAGCATGCGGCCAGGGCCTGAGCGGGACTCGTTTTCGCTGGTGACGCGTATGGCCCGAAGGCCGGAAACCGGACACTCGTGTTCGCACATGCCGCAGCCCACGCA
>DLGG01000196.1:5877-6475 GCA_002482565.1 Solidesulfovibrio magneticus | reverse complement strand
GCCGCCGCCGCCCTGGCCGCCTGGCTCGATTCGTCGGCCAAGCCCGTGGTCGCGGTCGTGCCCGAGGCCGAGGCCAAGGCCTGGGGCCTGCCCTGAGGGGCGTGCACGGTTGATGGACGCGGGCGAGGGGCGGCCCATGGGCCGTCCGACGGCCCGGCAAAGGACGGAAGCCTGGAGACGCCGCCCCGGGGCAGGTCCGCTTAGGGCCGGCCCCGTTCCAGGATGCGCTCGATGACGGCGGTGGTGGAAAGCCCCGGAACCAGGGGCAGGCTGACGACCCGGCCGCCCCGGGCCGCCACCGCCTCGCCGCCGACGATGGACGCCACCGGCCAGTCGCCGCCCTTGACCAGGACGTCGGGCTGGGCGGCCAGGATGAGTTCCAGCGGCGTGTCTTCCGCGAAAAGCGACACGTAGTCCACGCAGGCAAGCGACGCCAGGACATAGGCACGCTGGGCCTGGGGCGTCACCGGCCGGCTTGGCCCCTTGAGGCGGGCCACCGAGGCGTCGTCGTTAAGCCCCACCACGAGCAGGTCGCCAAGAGCCCGGGCCCGGGCCAGGAGATCGGCGTGGCCGGCGTGGAGCAGGTCGAAGCAGCCGT
>DLGG01000196.1:5380-5870 GCA_002482565.1 Solidesulfovibrio magneticus | reverse complement strand
CCTTGGCCACGGCGGCGGCCAGGGCCGCGCGGCCAAGGATCTTGTCGTGCTCAAATGTCATGGCGCTTGCGGCGAAGGCGTTCCTGCCGGCCGAAAAAGACCAGCTCCAGCCAATCCAGGCCGAATTCCAGGGCGGCTTCCTCGTCGTCCATGATCCGGGCCTGCCTTTCGGCGTCGATCTCCACCAGATTGAAGATGCCCATCTTCCGGATAAGGTCCCGGAACTCGTCGGGCAGATACTGGGCCAGCCAGACCATCTGGATTTGCTTGGGGGAAAGCCCGACCCCCTTGCCGCGCGTGAGCGCCATGAGGAACATGTAGCGGTCGTTGAAGCGGTTGTAGACGGCCAGGTCCTGGTCGGTCAGCCACTGGGCCGAACTCCAATCGCGAGACTCCTCGAAACCCCGGCAGTGCGGCTCCTGGACGATGAAGAACTGTTCGATGACGCCGCCGTCGTCGTCGAGCTTGGTGGCCCGGCCCAGGGGATAGG
>DLGG01000196.1:3635-5372 GCA_002482565.1 Solidesulfovibrio magneticus | reverse complement strand
TTGCAGCCCTCGGGCGAGACAAAGGGGCAGCGCTTGGCCCGTTCCTCGCGCATCTTGAGGTGCAGCATGGGAAAACCGGTGTCCGGGGCCTCGAACCGCCGGGCGAAGTGGTTCATGAAATCGACCGGCGTGACGCCCAGGGCCCGGCGAAGCCGCAAGGCGTCGTAGGGCGTGAGCATGAGNNAAGCAGGGCACCTCGGGATGGCAAGCGAAACGGAAGGTCTCGCCGGCCGTGAGCTCGGGCAGGGATTTGAGGAAGGCTTCGGTGGCGTCGGCCTCGTTTTCGGCCAAGGCCTCGTTTAGGTCTTTCATGGCGTCTATGCTCCTTGGCCGATGCCTTTAGCCCCGGGCGGCGTGCCTTGGCAACCGCTGGGGGGCCTTGCCTTGACAGGGCCTGAAAAAACGGGAAGCTTCCCGTGATCGGTCGTGGGCTTAAGCGCGCGACCGGGCGTTTTCCATGCCGTCGGGCGGGCCAAGCCGGCCCGAGTCGAGGCCAATTACGCGCGGGACGCTCCGGAACAAGGGACGCCGCGCGCCGGGGACAGGATGCTGCCGGGTTTTTCCTTGCGCATAGCCAACCGCCTGCTGGAACTGGACCGCGTGGCCGACGCCGTGGAAGCCTTCGGCGAGGCCCATGGTCTTTCCGCCAAGCTGCGCTACCAGATCCGTCTGGTCCTGGACGAACTGCTCACCAACACCATCTCTTATGGCTATGCCGATGACGGGGAACACGGCATCCATGTGGGCATGGCCGAAGAGGGCGGCCGGCTGCGCTTTCTCCTGGAGGATGACGCCCGGCCCTTCGATCCGCTGACGGCCCGGATTCCCGATGTGAACGCGCCGGCGGACGAGCGGCCCATCGGCGGGCTGGGCATCCATCTCGTGCGCAGCATCATGGACCGGGTGGCTTACGAACGCGTGGGGGGCATCAACCGCTTGGTGCTGGAAAAAGACATTTGACATCGACAAAGGGGGCGACATGCAACTCGTGGAGAAGGAGAGCGGCGAGGTCACGGTGCTGGAGCTGGGCGGCCGGCTCGACAGCAACACCTCCAAGGTGCTTGAGGACAAGGTGATGGAGATTCTCGGCCAGGGCAAAAAGAAAGTGCTCATGGATTTCGCCGACGTGGACTACATCAATTCCACCGGCCTTCGCGTGCTGCTTCTGGCCTTGCAGCAGCTGAAAAAAATCCAGGGCAAGCTGGTCTTGTCCTCCATCAAGGACTATATGAAGGAAGTCTTCGAGATTTCCGGCTACACGGAGATCTTTCCGATTTATCCGACCCAGGCGGAGGCCCTGGCCAATTTTTCCTGATCCCCGACCGCCGAGAGGAGGACGGATGATGCCAAGACCCGTTATCGTGCCGGCGGGAATCGTCCTGGCCGCAGCCATGGTCTTTACGCTGCTGCTGGGGGGCCGGCCGGCCCTGGCCGCCGAGGCCCCGGATTCCCTGGCCGGCGTCCGGCTCGGAACCACCGTCGAGGCACAGGTGGCCAAGCTTGTGCCGGCCGAGGCCGACAAGGCCTTTCACCGCCCCTATCTCGGGGTCATGCCCGTGGCCGCTCTCAAGGGCTTTCGCAGCGGCTACGCGGATTACGGGATGTGCGCGGCCAAGGGCCGGGTGGTGCGGATCAAGATGAACTACGCCGACGATTCGCTGGAATTTTTCAACCGCATCCTGGAAGCCCTCAAGAAACGCTACGGCGAGCCCAAGGAATGGCGCGGCAACGCCTTCG
>DLGG01000196.1:0-3568 GCA_002482565.1 Solidesulfovibrio magneticus | reverse complement strand
GACGGCAACTCCATCCGCATCGCCGCCACCGATCTGGTCCATGCCGAGGAAGTCTGCCATGCCGGTCTGACCGCCGACAAGAAAGGCGCGCCCGCACCGGCGGCGCCGGGCAGCATTGAGGACCTGGGACTGGATTGGTTTTTGCCGCGTTAGACCCCCAAACGCAATCCGCCGGCGTCCGCCGTAGGCGTGGGTCGCCGCGCCGTCGCGCCGCCATGGCGGCTCTTTCGGGAGTGCTGTGACCACGACCCTGCTTGAAGCCCGTTATTTGGCCCTGCGCGGCGAATTGACCGGACACCTGGGCCGGCTTTGCGAACTTCTGGCCGCCTGCGGCCGGCCCGAGGGCGCGGCCACGGCCCGCGCGCTCCTTGAGCACGCCGCCGAACCGTTTCTGTTCGTGGTGGTAGGCGAGGTCAAGGCCGGCAAGAGCAGCCTCATAAACGCCTTGCTCGGCGCCGAGGTCACGGATGTGGCTCCGGACCCCTGCACCGACCGCATCCGCGTCATCGGCCGGCAGGAGACCGTGGACAAGGCCCCGTCCGGCGATCTGGTGGCGCGCGTGGCCGTGGACAATCCGCTGCTGGACGGTCTGGCCATCGTGGACACGCCGGGTGTGGACAGCATCATCGACCGCCACCAGGAGATCACCGAGGCGTTTATTCCCCGGGCCGATCTGGCGCTTTTCACTTTTTCCGTGCTCAATCCGTATTCCCGCTCGGCCTGGGAGTTTTTCGACCTTGTGGCCGGAGCCTGGGGCCGGCGTGTGGCCTTTGCCCTGACCATGGCCGATCTGGCCAGCCCTGAGCAGATTACGGTCAATACCGGCCGGCTACGCGAACTGGCCCGGGAGCGCGGCGTCGAAGAGCCGATCATCTTCCTTATCTCTTCGGAGAAAAGCCGCATCGACCCCGAGGCCGGCGGCATCGAGGCTCTGCGCCGCCACATCCGCGAGTTGACCGCCGGGGGCGGGCATTTCGCTGGCAAGCTCGACGCCACCAGGCGTTCGGCCTTGCGCCTGGTGCAGGAACTCGGGGAGAGCCTGGATGAACGCGGCCGGGAACTGGCCGCCGACAGCGCCGAGGCCGACCGCATCCGTTCGCGCCTGGACACCGCCCGGCTGGCCGCCGGCCGCGAGGCCGAAGTGCTGCGCACCCGGGTGGAGGCGGCCTACGCCCGGCTGTCCGAGGCGTTTCTCGCCGCCTTTGCCGCCGAGCTGACCCTGGGCGGGATGCTTGGCCGATCCGTCACATCGCTGTGGCGGCGGGGCAAGGACGCGGCCGGCCCGGCCAAACGGTTGGCCGAACTGGGCGAGGCCTTCGGACGCGACCTGGAACGCGAGGTGGAATCCATCGCCGCCGTGGGCGCGGCGCATATTTTCGAGAGCGTGTCGGGCTATGCCCGCATCCTGTTGGACGAGTTGCGCCAGCGCCGGTCGGCTTCGTCGCCGGGCCTTGGCGATCCCCTGTCCGGCGAGCGCGACCGGGTGCTGGCCGAAGTGGCCGGCCGGGTGGAGACCCTGCTCGCCGAAGGCGGCCCCATGGCCGGGCTTGACTCCAGGGCCGTCGCGACCATGGACCCCAGGGCGGCCATGGGCGGGGCGTTGGTGGTCTTGGGCACGATTTTCGCCGTGTCGGTCAAAAGCGCGGTCATCGACGTCACCGGCGGTGTGGTGGCCGCCCTGGGGGCGCTTATCGCCGGCAGCGCCCTCTACTGGCAGCGGCCCAAGGTCCTGCGCGAAATGCGCCGGCGGCTGGCCCACGGCGGCGAGACGCTGCGCCAGGAACTCGACGAGCGTCTTTCCGCCCGCCTCGACCGGATATTTCGGGAGCTGGCCGACCGGTTCGAGCCCTTTTTCGCCGACATCGCGGCTCGAGGCGAGACCCTGGCCGGCTGTCGAACCCGGCGCGACGAACTGGACGAGGCCCTGCGCCGATTTTCCACGCAGTGACCGGAGGCGGCCACGGGCTTTTCACCCTGTGCGGCGCTTTTGCGTCCCGGGACCTGTTGTTCGCGCGTTGTCGCACCGCGTTTTTGAGGACCAAAGTCCAAGCGGCTGTCGGAGGCCTTGGCGTTTCTGGCGTTGTCCCTTTACCGGGCCGTGACGCCGGCTACGCTGCAGTCGGGCGTCAGTCCGGCCAGGGCGGCGGCGTCGCGGCCGGCCACCAGCACCATGGCGTTTAGGCGGAAGTATTTGTCGCGCCGGATGCGCGCGAGCGTCACGGCCGTGCCCGGCGGGAGCAGGGCGGCCATGGCTTGGCGGGCCTCCTCGGCCGCCCGGCGTACGGCCGGGTCCGGGTCGCGCCGTTCGGGCGCGTTCACCCCGGCCAGGCGCACGCGTATCGCCTTGCCGATAACTGGCGGATATTCCGGGATGTCCACCACCACCGTGTCGCCGTCGCACACTCGCACCACCACCGCTCGCGCCTGGCCGAAATCCGGGCCGGCGGCAATGACCGGCCCGGACAACAGCCAGCAGAGGGCAAACAGTAGGCAAGCGGCACGGGATGGGCGCATGGGCAAATTGTAATCGTTTATTTGATAAAATAGAATAGTAAATTTTCAATCGGTCTTGCCGCGACGGCAGCTGGCCGGCGGCCACGCCGAGGCAGTCCGGCAACAACAGGCTTCGCCGTGACCGGCGCACGGCGAGCACGTGACCGCTTGGCCTCCACAACCAGCTTGACAAGGCCAGCCGGTTTGACGGAAGCTGCTAAGTCTTTCGCGACATGTACGGGGCATTGGCTTACGCCGCCCCTTGCGCCAACATTCCCGATCAATCCATTCAGGGGGAGACGATGGTTCTGGAGCTGATACGGCCCGGCACGAACATCAATTTTCTCAAGTACCGCAAACTGGCCTACCTCGTGTCGGCGGCCATCGTTTTGGCCGGCTTCATTTCCCTGGCCGTCAAGGGCGGCCCGCGTTTCGGCGTCGACTTTGCCGGCGGCCTGACCATTCAGGTGCGTTTCGCCCAGCCCATGGACGTGGAGCGCATCGCCAAGGCCGTGGAAGAGGTCGGGCTGCAGGGCGTCGTGGTGCAGCGCTTCGGCCAGGAGGATTCCAACGAGTTCCTCATCCGGGCCTCGGACCAGGACGTCAAGGGTGAGACCGTCCAGACCGGCGTGGAGGCTGCCCTGGCCAAGAACCTGCCGGGTTCCGGGTTTGCGGTGCAACGTCTGGAAATGGTCGGCCCCAAGGTCGGTGCGGACCTGCGCGGCAAGGCCCTGGAAGCCATCTTCTATTCGGTCCTTTTAATCGCCATCTACATCTCGGGACGTTTCGAGCATCGCTGGATGGCGGCCGGACTCATGGCCGCGGGCCTGGCCGGCGGCATCTACGTGCTCAAGCTCGTGGGCGCGTCCACGGTCTGGCTCATCGTGGCGGCCATGCTCATCACCTTGGCGCTGTGTTTCGTCTTGCGGCTCAAGTACGCGCTGGGGGCGGTGGTGGCCGACCTGCATGACGTCCTGATCACCGTGGGCATCTTCTCACTGCTCGACATCGAGTTTGACCTGACCATCGTGGCGGCGCTTCTCACCATCCTGGGCTATTCCCTCAACGACACCAT
>DLGG01000180.1 GCA_002482565.1 Solidesulfovibrio magneticus | reverse complement strand
GCGAGGGCGAGACGCGGCGCGGCTCCCTGGTGCTGGAGCTGGCGAGCGCCGGCCGGGACAAGCTCTACGGCATAGGCGTGCTCACCGACGTGTCGGAACCCAGCCGCCTGGAGCGGGTGGTGCGGGCCGAGGCGGCGCTCATCGACCGCCGGGTGCGCGAGCGCACGGCCCGGCTGGAGCGCGAAGCCGACCGCCAGCGCCGGGAGATCACCGATCTGGCCGGGCGCGAGGCCCGCTACCGGGGCGTTTTCGAACACGCCCCCCTGGGCGTGGCCCTGACCACGCCGGCCGGTCGCTATATCGAGGCCAACCCGGCCCTGGCCCGGATGTACGGCTACGGCTCGCCCCGGGAGCTGGCCCGGTCGGTGCGCGACATCGCCGGCCAGCTCTACGCCGAGCCCGGCCGGCGCGAGACCATGGAGCAGGAACTTGCCGACACCGGGGCCGTCAGCCGCTTCGAGGCCACGGTGCGCCGCCGCGACGGCAGCCTGCTCGCCACCCGCCGCGACGTGCGGGCCGTTTTCGACGCCGAGGGCAAGCCGCTTTATTACGAGCATTTCGTCCAGGACAGCTCGGCCATGGACACGGCCGAGCATTCGCTTCGCCGCTACGCCCGCATCATCGCCGCCTCATCGGACATGGTCGCCCTGGTGACGCCCGACGGCCGCTACGTGTTCGTCAACGACGCCTACGTGGCGGCTTTCGGCCACGCCCGCGAAGCCATCGTCGGCCGCCATGCCACGGATTTTCTCGATCCCGCCTATTTCGCCCGGGAAGTGGCCCCGCGCCTGGCCGCCTGCGCCGCCGGCGAAGTCGTGCATTTCGAATGTTGGGTGGAACTGCCGGCCCGGGGGCGGCGCTACCTGTCCATCCACTATTCGCCCTGGGTCGAGGAAGGGTCCGAAGAGCGCTATATCGTGGCCAGCCTGCGCGACATGACCGACGCCCGGCTGGCCGTGGACGAGCTGCGCGAAAGCGAAAAAACCACTTCCATTCTCTACCGGGTGTCCAGCGCCGTGGCCTCGGAAGAGCACATGGACAGCCTGTTTCGGGCCGTGCGCAACATCCTGGCCGAAGCCGTGGACGTGGACGAATTTCTCATCGCCCTGGTCGACCGGGAGGCCGACGCCCTGAACTATGCCCTTTGCATCGGCCAGGACGGCCCGCCGCCGCCCATCCATGAGCTTTCCAAACGGCTGACGCCGCTGACCCGCGAGAATTTCAACGATTTTCGGGAGACAAGCGTGCTCGTCGAGGTCATGCGCACGGCCCATCCCCTGCTTGTCACGCGGCGGGGGATGCGCCTGACCGGCCTGTCCTGGCCCGGCCGCACCCCGGAAGTCTGGCTCGGCGTGCCCATCCGGGTGCGCCAGGAAGTGCTCGGGGTCATGGCCGTGATGCATTTTGCCGACTCCGGGCGCTACGGCAAGAAAGAGGCCGATCTGCTCCTGTCCGTGGCCGAGCAGCTGGCCCTGGGCGTGGAGCGGCGGCGCAACCTCGACGCCCTGCGCGCCGCCAAGGAGGAGGCCGACCGGGCCAATCAGGCCAAAAGCCGGTTTTTGGCCAGCATGAGCCACGAGATCCGCACGCCCATGAACGCCATCCTGGGGCTTACCGACGTGGCGCTTCGCACCGAGATGACCCCGGAGCAGCGCGACTACCTGGAAACCGTCCAGGACTCGGCCCGTCATCTGCTCGGCATTTTAAACGACATTCTCGATTTCTCGAAGATCGAGGCCCGGCAGATGGAATTGGAGATCGTGGATTACGATCTCCACGAGCTGGCCCGGTCGGTGGTCAAGACCCTGGGCGTCTCGGCCCGGACCAAGAGCCTGTGGCTGTCCCTGGACATCACCCCGGGCGTGCCCCGGCACGTGCGCGGCGATCCGGGCAAGGTCCGCCAGATTCTCGTCAATCTTGTCGGCAATGCCGTCAAATTCACAGCCGCCGGCGGCGTGTCCCTGCGCCTGGCCCACGCCGAATCCCATCCGGGCGCGCCGCCTCATTTGGAACTGGCCGTGGCCGACACCGGCATCGGCATCGAAGCGTCGCTGCTCTCGGCCATTTTCGAGAGCTTCCGCCAGGCCGACAATTCCACGGCCCGGCGCTACGGCGGCACCGGCCTTGGCCTGGCCATCAGCCGGGAGATGGCCCAGCTCATGGGCGGCGACATTACCGTGGAGTCCACGCCCGGCAAGGGCAGCCGGTTCGTGCTGTCCATCCCCTTCGAGGCCGGCCGGCCGCCGGCGTCGGGTTCCGGGCAGGCCTCGGGCGTCGCTTCTCCGGGCGGCGGCCTGCGGGTGTTGGTGGCCGAGGACAACCCGGTCAACATCAAGCTCATGACCATCCATCTGCACAAGCTCGGCCACCAGGTCGCGGTGGCCACCTCCGGCGAGGCCGCCCTGGACAAGCTCGCCCACGCCCCCTTTGACCTCGTGCTCATGGACATCGAAATGCCCTCCATGGACGGCCTCACCGCCGCCCGGCTCATTCGGGCCGGCGGCCGCCCGGACCTGCCCATCGTCGCCACCGACGTGCCCATCGTGGCCGTCACCGCCCACGTGTCGCCGGAGGTGCGCGAGGCGTGCGCAGCCGCCGGCATGGACGCCTACATCGGCAAACCCATCAATCTTGAGGAACTGGCCTCGGTGATTCGTTCCCTGGACCGTCGCCAGGACACCCAAGACCTCCGGGCGGCAAGCCTCGCGGCGGCTCTGGCCCCGGCTGCCCAAGCGGTTCCCGGACCATCGGCCGCCGCGCCCTTGGCCGACGGCCCCCAGGGCGTGCTGGACACCGATTGGGCCCTGGCCAGACTGGGCATCGACCAATTGCTTTTCGACCCCATCCTGGCCATTTCCCTGGACGAACTGCGCCGCCGCCTGGACCTGGCCGAACAGGCCCTGGCCGGCCGGGACCTGTCCGGGCTGGCCCTGCACGCCCACACCATCAAATCCGCCGCCGCCACCATCGGCGCTGCCCGCTGCCAGGAACTGGCCGCCGCCCTGGAGCAGGCCGGCAATGCCCGGGACGAGGCCGAAGCCCGCAAGCTCGCCTCAGGTCTGCGGGACGCCTGCCAGGACGTGTTCAAGGCGGCTTCGTCCCGGCCTTGACGCCACGCCCGGCTTTTGCCAACACAACAGACGCAAGACACTCCAGATCAGCCTGTCGTAGGAAACACCGCCATGCCCATGCTCATCGTCGCCGACGACTCCATGTTTCAGCGTTTCCAGTCCGCCAAAACCGCCAAGGAAGCCGGTTTCGAGGTCATCGAGGCCAAGGACGGGGCCGAGTGCCTGCGCCTTTTGCGCGAACACCGCCCCGACGTGCTGCTGCTTGACCTCAACATGCCCGATCCCGGCGGCGTGGCCGTGCTGGAGGCCTTGGCCGCCGAGGCGGCGGACGTGCGCGTCTGCGTGGTCACGGCCGACATCCAGGAAACCACCAAGGCGCGCTGCCTGGAGCTCGGGGCCAAGGCCTTCCTCAACAAACCCGTGGATCACGACGTGTTGCGCCGGATACTGGCCGAGCTGCGCGCGGAGTGCGGCTGCTAGCCCATGTCGGGACGCCTGGCCCAACGGCTCTCTCGCAACCCTGCCGCCGGCCGCCCGCCAAGGGCTTGGCCGCGCGCCGCGAATTCAAGATGGGGGCATCGGCATGTCGCTTAGCTCGCTACAGCTCGACATCATGCAGGAGCTCATCAACATCGGCGTGGGCCGGGCAGCCGGGATGCTCAACCAGATGGTCAACACCCACATCCAGCTTCAGGTGCCGGTGCTGCGGGTGTTGACTCCGGCCCAGTTGGCCGCCATCTACGCCACCCGCCCCAATTCCGTTTTTTCCGCCGTGCAATTGAGCTTTACCGGCGAATTCGCGGGCTTAAGCGCACTCATTTTCCCGCCCGCCTCGGCCGACAAGCTCGTGTCCGTTATCCTCGGCAACGGCAACATGCCGGCCGACGCCGCGGCCATGCGCACCGGCACCCTGCAGGAGGTCGGCAACATCGTCCTCAATGGCGTCATGGGCTCCATCGCCAATATCCTGCGCGAACCCCTGCGTTATTCGCCGCCCGACTACCTCGAAGCCGACATCGGCTCCATTATCGGCCAAAGCCAGGGCATGGTGCTGGTGGCCAGCACCCAGTTCAGCATGAAGGACCACTTGATCGACGGCGAGGTGCTCATCATCTTCAGCCTGTCCTCCTTCGACTCCCTCCTTGGCGCCATCGACGCCCTGGCCGTGGGGTAGAGAGGAGAAGAGGCCTTCGGCGGCCGGGGGGGATGATCCCCCGGACCCCCTCGACGGGAAAAGGGGCAAAGGGGCTAGGGGCGGGCATAAGGCGTGGGTCGCCCTTGCTTGCAACCACCGGCTCCGGGGGCTGGGGGGACGCCCTCTCCACCTCCCTCCCCAGCCCCTGAATGCAAAATAGTCTGAGTGGCTTTCGGTGTGGAGTGTGCCTCTGCCTGGGAGGCCGAAGAACGGCGCTCGTTAGAACGACCAGCCCAGGCGCAGGGACGCGCCGGGCGCGCCGCCCGTGTCGTAGCGCTTGAGCTGGGAACCGCTCTCCCGGTAAAACGTCATGGTTCCGGGCAGGGCGTAATGCGCTCCAAGACTGGCCTTGAGGCCCTGCATGGGTGTTAGGTCCACGAAAAGCCCGGCCCGGGGAGCGAAAAACGCCACCGTGCCCTGGGGCGCGGCCGGATTGTCGTCGGCCAGATGGTAGTGCGCGCCGTCGATTTCCCCGGTCAGGCGCAGGGTCCACCAGGAGCCGCCCCGCCAGCGTGCCTCGGTGCGCGGCAGGCCCAGGTCCACGACAATGCCCGTGTCGGCCGGGGCCTCGTAGCGCAGGGCAACTATCGGCACGGGCTGAACATCCACCGGCGTGAGCGACGCGCCGCCGCCCAGGGTCAGCAGCCAGCTTCGTCCCATGGGCACGACCAGGCCGGCCATGGCCGTGCCGCCAAGCCCCCGAATGTCGGGGGCGTCCTCGTAGCCGAGATCGCCCCGCAGTCCCAGAAATCCCGATACATCGGACCACAAGCCGCCCTGGACGGCCAGCCCGCCCTCGAAGCGGGAGAGGTTCTCAAACGGGGCGCGTCCGCCAAAGGGCAATCGCCCGGCCCGGGTGAAGTCGTACTGGCCGGTCTCAAACCCCATATCCAGGGCCAGATGGCCGGTTTCGTAAAAGGCTCGCACCTCTTCCCGGGCCATGGAAAACCGCGCCTTGGACACGGTTTGCGGCGCGGTCCAGCCGCCGCCGGCTTCGATGCGAATCTTTCCCTGCCCGTTTTGGGCCGCATCCATGCCCTCCAGGTCGCGCGTCAGCCCCGTGCCGGCCTCGTCGGCGGCCCGGGCCTCGCCCAAAGCGGCCAGCAGCAAGGCGGCCAAGAGCAGCCCCAGTCCCAACAACCACGGTCCGAATACCGGCCCGCGCTGCCCGGTCGCCGTCACGTTTTCTCGCGTCAGTTCGTCCGTCATGGCCTTCTCCTTGCCGGCCTGCCCCGGGCTGGCCGGGTTTGGCGCGGATTTTGTCACCTATCGGTGACATTCATTCCCCAAAAAAGGGCGCGGCTGCGCCCGCTGGCCGCCGGGGCGGCTCAGGCCGGCATAGCCGGCCGCGTTGCTTCAAGTACCCTCAACGACTGTCGTTTCCGTCAGGAACAGTGGCGCGCTATCTTCTCCACCAGAGAACCAACCGCGTCGGTATCCCCTTACAAGTTCCCTCAGTGAGGGGGCCGGGGGCTTAGCCCCCGGCGGAGAGGCCCAGGAAAGGTAGCGCCTCTCCTGGTCGCCGGAGCAACGGAGGTTTCCGTCAAAGGCGAAACCCCTTTATCCTTTTTCCCGTCGAGGGGGTCCGGGGGGATCATCCCCCCCGGCCGCCGGAGGCCTCCTCACTCCCCCAGCACGGCGCGCACCATGCGGTCGAGCATGGCTTCGACGCGCTCCCAGGTGGCCGGATCGTCCAGGGCCAGGCCGGCGAAGATCGGTTCGCGGTCTTGGCGCACGGCCAGGTGGTTGATGGCCGCGCCAAGCAGCACATGCAGGGCCGGCAGATCGACGTCGGGCCGGTCCACGCCCTCCCCGGCCAGGGCCAGGATGGCCGCGCCGGCTTCGGCCCGGGCCGTGTCCAGGGCGTCGGTGAGTTCGTTTCTCTCCAGAAACCGCCAGGCCAGGATTTCCCGGGTCAGCGGCCGGGAGCGCACGGCCCGCAGGTAGTTGCGCACGGCCAGGGACATCCGCTTTGCAAAGGGCAGGGCCAAAAAGGCCTGGCGGTCGCCGCCGCACAGCTCGTCGAGGTCGGGCCAGAAGCCCCCCTCCCGGGCAAAGGCCGCCACCAGCCCGGGCAACCCGTCAAAGTAGCGGTAGATGAGCACCTTATCCACCCCGGCCTCCCGGGCCACGGTGTTGACGCCCACGGCCTGGAAGCCCTGCCTGGCCAGCACCCGGCCCACGGCCTCGATGAGCCGGCGCTTGGTGGCTTCCCGATCCTTGGCCGTGGCGGCGGAGGTTTTGCGGGCTGGAGCGTTCATGGCTGCTTGATAGTCACCGACAAGTGACATTGTCAACGGGTTTTTAGCCCATGGGTAAGCCGGGTCATTCCTACGGTGAGGCGTCGGTGATCGGAGGCAGGGGGAAGGGCTCTGTTTGCGCGGGTTCCAAATGGCGGGAGTGATAGCGGTTCCCGTCAAACGCCCCCGACCACTTCCTGAGCTTCCCAGCCAACAGGGAGGCTATGCCGCCGCAACCCCTTTACCCCTTTCTTCCATCTGGGGGGTCTGGGGGCCTCAGGCCCCCAGCCGCAAGGCCTCTTCCAGCCTCCACCTCCTCTACTTCACCAGTCGCCGCCGCATGCCGGCCAGGGACAGGGGGATGAAGATGGCGGCGCAGGCGGCCAGGGCCAGCATGTGCCAGAGGGAAGACGCGTCGAGGAGCCCCAGGCAGGCGGAACGGGTGAGTTCGGCCAGATGGTAGAGCGGCAGACCCTGGGCCATGCCCGAAGCCCAGGCCGGCAGGCCGGTCAAGGGGAAAAACGTGCCGGAAAACAGGAACATGGGCGTGATGACGAGAAAGATCGGCAGGTTGAACATGTCGATGGACGAGGTGACGCTGGTGGTGGCCATGCCCATGGCCCCGAAGGCCAGGCCGCCGAGGAAGGCGATGGGCAGGATGGCCAGGGCGTGCAGGCTCGGGACGTAGCCCAGAAGCGCGATGACCGTGAGCATGAGCACGGCGGCGATGACCGCCCGGGTCGCGCCCCAGACGATCTCGGCGATGATGATTTCTTCGACGGTCAGCGGCGTGGCCAGCAGGGCGTCGTAGGTTTTCTGGTAGAACATGCGCACAAACGAGGCGTAGGAGGTCTCCAGAAAGGCCTGCCACATGACGGTGGCGGCCAGCATGGAGGGGGCGAAGAACTCGGTGTAGGACAGGGTCTGCCCGTTCCAATGCACCTCCCGCACCAAGCCCGAGAAGCCCAGGCCGAAGGCCAGCAGGTAGAAGACCGGCTCCAGCATGGGCGGCAGGAAGTTGATCGTCCAGATGCGGCGGTAGACGAACAGGTTGCGCCGCCAGACGGTCCAAAAAAGCCAAGTGAAGCGGGGATCGGTGGTCATTCGCGAAGCTCCCGGCCGGTTGCGCGTAAAAACACGTCTTCCAGGGTGGCCGGCCGCAGGAAACCCGATTCGGCGCAAAAACGCTCGCGAAGGGCCAAAAGCGCCGCCTTGTCGTCGCCGTAGACGATGAGCCGGCGGCCCGAGCGGTCAAACCGCGCCCCGGCGGCGGCCAGATGTTCGGCCATGGCCGGTTCCGGGGATTCCACTTCCAGGGCGTGGCGTCCGGCATGGGCGGCCACCAGTCCGGCCGGGTCGCCTTCGGTGACCACCCGGCCGTGGTCGATGATGCACAGCCGGTCGCAAAACCGCTCGGCCTCTTCCATGGCGTGGGTGGTTAAAAGAATCGTCATGCCCTGGCGTTTGAGGTCCAGGAGCCGGTCCCACAGGGTGTTGCGCGACTGGGGGTCCAGGCCGGTGGTGGGTTCGTCGAGGATGAGCAGCTCCGGCCGGTTGACGATGGCCCTGGCGAGCATGAGCCGGCGGGCCATGCCGCCGGAGAGTTCCTCGTACTGGAAGCGTTTTTTGCCTTCCAGGGCGAAAAAGGCCAGCAGCTCCTCGGCCCGGGCCTTGGCCTCGGCCCGGGGGATGCCGAAATAGCCGGCAAAGACGAGGAGGTTTTCGAGCACGCTCAGGTCCGGGTCCAGGGTGTTGCCCTGCTGGCACACGCCCAGGCGGGCCTTGACGCGGCGAAAGGCCGTGGCGATGTCCTGGCCGAACAGGCGGATCTCGCCGGCACAGCGCGGCGAGAAGCCGTAGATCATGCGGATGGTGGTGGTCTTGCCCGCGCCGTTGGGGCCTAGAAGCCCGAAGCATTCGCCCCGGGACACGGCAAAGCTCACCCCGCGCACGGCCTCGAAATCGCCGTAGGCCTTGCGCACGTCGGTCAGTTCGAGAACCGGTTGGTCCGTGGCGTCGTTTGCGGATCGCATCCCGGATCTTTACCCCAATTGCCGCCGGCTGTCTTGGCGATTCGCGCCTGCCGCCCGGGAGAGTGGGGCGCTTGCGGGCCGCCTTATGCGCCCTTGGGAGTGGGGCAGGCTCCGCCTTCGAGTTCGTCCAGAGTCAGGCGCGTGTCCACGCAGGAGGCCGCCACCACCTGATCGCGGCCGCATTTCTTGGCTAGGTACAGGGCCATGTCGGCCTCGCGCTGGAGTTCCTGGACCGGCTTGCCGCCAGCGTCGGCCGTGACGCCGATGCTGACGGTCTGGCGGATGTCCAGCCCGTCCACGGACAGGGGCGCGGCGGCGATGGCCGTGCGGACGGCGTCCATGCGCGAGCGGGCGGCGGCCTCGTCCAGGCCCGGCAGCAGCACGGCGAACTCCTCGCCGCCAAGGCGCGCCAGCAGTTCGCCCGGCCGCAAGCTGGTTCGGATGCGTTCCGAGACATGGCGCAACATGCGGTCGCCCACGGGGTGGCCATGGCGGTCGTTGACCAGCTTGAAGTGGTCGAGGTCGATCATGGCCAGGGCCAGGGGCGCGCCGCTGCGTCCGGCCTCGGCCGCGGCCAAGGCCACGGCCTCGCCGAAGCGGCGGCGGTTGGCGCAGCCGGTGAGCGCGTCGTGGTGGGCCTGATGGGTGAGCTTGGCGTTTAAGAGCAGCAGATTGCGTCGCAGACAGGCGTCCCGGGCCAGATAGGCGTAGAGCGACAGCCCGGTTCCGAGCAGGCAGACGCCGGCCAGGGCGTAGAGGCCGAATCGCACGGGATACTGGGCTTCGGCGGCGGCCAGGCCGGTGACCGGCTCGAACAGATAGACGGCAAGCTTTTCCTTGGCCACGGTCGCCCGGCGCAACACCGAGGGGACCGGCGCGCCGCCACCCGACACATACAGGGTTTCGCCCAGCACCAGGTGGGGCGTGATGGGCAGCACCGGCAGTTCGGCCCGTTGGTAGCGGGCCAGGCGTTCGCTTTCGGGCAGGGACAAGGCCGGCGCGCCGGGCACGGCCATGAGCAGATGGTCCGGGTCGGCGGCCAGGACGATGATGCCCTGGTCGTCGGTGACAAATCCCGAGGTGAAGTGCAGGCCCTGGCCCAGGGGCCGCAGCTCGGCCTTGGCCGTGGCCACGCCGAGAATGCCGTCGCAGCCGAGGATGGGCGTGGCGAAATGGAAGCCCGGCACGGCGGAGACCCGGCCCACCACGAACTGGGTGGCGGGTTGGCCGCGCATGGCTCCGGCGAAGTAGTCGCGGTCGTGGAAATTCCGGCCCACCAGGGTTTCGGCGTTGGCGTAGTCGCTGGAGACGAGACAGCGGCCCGAGGTGTCGAGGATATAAGCCCGGTGCAGGCCGAGGTCGCGGCAAAAGGCCACGAGGTAGCGGTTGAGTTCGTCGGCCAGGGCGGGGTCGGCCGGGTTTTTGAGGAGCGCGGCGAAGCGGACGTCGCTGGCCAGCAGCCGCGAGGTCTTGCGCATCCGGCCGAACTGTTCGCCGATGCGGGCGGCGATGTCGTTTTCCTCCACGGCGGCCATGGCCGAGGCCTCGGCCATGGCCTGGCGCATGGCCCGGGCCTTCCAGGCCGAGGCCTGGCTCCAGGCGAGAAGCAGGGCCAGCGGCAAAAGCACGGCCAGGGCCAGCAGCACGGCCCGCACCGGCCGCGTCTCGAACAGGCCATGGATCTGGCGCAGGCGGGCGGCCAGGGACCCGGCCGGGCCGGGACGCGAGGAGCGGCCAGGAAGGTTCGTCATCCGGCCAAGTTATTCCCAGGGAGTCCGAATTACAATTGCCATGGCAATAATCGGCTGTCCCCCAGGGGAGATGGACAGGTTCAGCGTTTGGCCGTTTCGTCCTTGTCCAGGCGCAGGGAGCGGCGGAAGCGTTTGTCCAGGGTCTCCTCGAAGAACTCCTGAAGCACGCGGCGGTATTTTTTCAGGTAGTACTGGCGGTCCAGGAACTTCTGCTTGTCGCGCCATTTGATGAGGGTGGAGGGGTTGAAGTAGGCCACGGCGTTTTTGGGCGTGAGCACGAAGGGCGGCAGGCCCTCTTGCACGAGGATGTAGCTGGCAACCAAGGCGCCGGTGCGGTGGTTGCCTTCCAAAAACAGCTGGGGCTGGCTGACCGAGAGCACGTAGACCCCGGCCGCCCGACGCGGAGCGGACTTGTGGCGCTTGGCTTCGTAATAGTCGGCGATGGCCCCGATGCCGTCGGCGAAGCGGCGGCGCGTTTCCAGCAGATGGGAACCGTATTCCAGGCGCAGGCTGTCGTTCACGCCGCACAGCACGATGTGGTTGAGCTCCAGGATATGGTCCAGGCCCGAGGGCGAAAACACTTCCACCCCGTCTTCCAGCAGCTGATCCACGTAGGCGTAGCCTTCGAGCAGGTTGGCGATGATCTGGTCGGTGAGGGGCTCGCGGCGCATGAGGAGCTTTTCGCTGATGCGGTCGAAATCGGCCTGCACCTCGCGTAGCGAGGCTTCGATGCGGTCGAGGTCGAGGCGGTATTGCTTGTGGCTGCTCATGGCGGTCCTTGTGGGCGTGGTCCCGTGCCCGGGTGGTTCCCGGGTGTGCCGTATCCACGCGTGCCTTGTCTACCACCAACAAAAAAGCCGCCCCGGCGAACCGGAGCGGCTTATAAATGCGCGTCTAAGCGGCCTTAGGCGGCGGAAGCGCCGTCGTTGTAGGCGCGGCGGGGGCGCTGGTTGCCCGAGCGGTTGTCGGCGCCGCCAAGGCCGAAGGTGGAGCGGCGCTCCTCGGACGGCTGGCGCTCGGTGCGCGGCCGGTCGGACCGGGGGCGGTCGGCGG
>DLGG01000134.1 GCA_002482565.1 Solidesulfovibrio magneticus | reverse complement strand
CTGGCCGAGCGCCTGCGCCGGGCCGTGGCCGACGAACCCTTTGCCGGGGTCGGCCGGGTCACGGCCAGCTTCGGCCTGGCCGCCTGGCGGCCGGGCGACAAGCCCGAAGACCTCATCAAACGCGCCGACGAGGCCCTGTACCGGGCCAAGGACGGCGGACGCAACCGGGTGGAGCGCGAAGCGCCCCCGCAAACCGAAGTACGGTAACCATGGACGCCACGGACAAGCGTATTCTCGACATCATTCAGACCGGGTTCCCCATTGCCCCGCGCCCCTATGCCGCCATCGGCGAACAGGTGGGCCTGACCGAAGCCGAAACCCTGGCCCGGGTGCGGGCGCTTAGGGCCTCGGGCATCATCCGCCGCATCGGGGCCAACTTCCAGTCGGCGAAAATCGGCTTCAAATCCACCCTGTGCGCCGCCTCGGTGCCCGAGGACAAGTTCGAGGCCTTCACCAAGGCCGTCAACGAACACCCCGGCGTCACCCACAACTACCTGCGCGCCCATGGCTACAACATCTGGTTCACCATGATTGGCCCTTCCCGGGAGGCCATCCGCCAGGACCTGGCCGCCATCACCGAACAAACCGGCGTGGCCATCCTCAACCTGCCCGCCGACAGGTTGTTCAAGATCCGCGTGGACTTCGCCATGAGCGATTAGGCCGCCGGGCCTCTTGCGAACGCTTTCGTCCGCGTTATTTGTCTGGTTGGACGCGGGCTTGAACGAATACCCCCAAGCCCCTGCCGGAGGACGCCATGTCTGAAGCCGACGCCATACACGCCGTGTGCCCGGCCTGCCGGGCCGTCAATCGGGTGCAGACCGGCCGCCTGGACAGCGGGCCGGTGTGCGGCAAATGCCGCGCGCCCATCCTGTCGCCCCATCCCGTGACGCTCACCTCGGCCAACTTCGACGTGTTTCTGGCCAAGTCCGATCTGCCGGTGGTGGTGGATTTCTGGGCCCCCTGGTGCGGCCCCTGCCGGGGCATGGCCCCGGCCTTCGACCAGGCCGCGGCCATGCTCCACCCCCGGGTGATCCTGGCCAAGTGCGACACCGAGGCCGAGCCGGCCATTGCCTCGCGCCTGCGCATCCAGGGCGTGCCGACCCTGGCCCTGTTTCAGGGCGGCCGCGAAAAGGCCCGCATCTCCGGAGCCCGAAGCGCCGCCGACATCGTCGCCTGGGTGCGGCACAACACCTGAGCCGAGCCGCCGCCGGCCTTGCCACGGGCCGGCCGGCGGCTTTGGTCTGCTCCGGCCCAGGCCAGACGCCGACCGCCAGCCGCCCCCAAAAGCCGCATGGCCCGTGGGCCGATGCATCACTTGTTTTGGCGAACTACGGCGTTGCGTCCTTGCCGTAACCCACGCCAGCCTTTCAGCCGACAGAGCGACGGAACGCCGTTCCTGGCCAGTTGTCGTTTTCCGCCATAATCCAGCGCCCGCAGCCGCTGGTCCTTGTTTCGCGACGGCCAAACCTTGGCCGACGCGTCACAGCAACGCAAAATACTTAGCCCACAATCGCGTGACGGGTCTTGGACAAATCCCGTATTTCTTTTATACTGAGCGAAACAGTTTCCCCTGTTTCGATTTTTCGATTTTGCCCCGAACGCCAATGGCTCTCAAAGCCAGTCCGCAAGCAGTTCAAAGGAGGCGTCATGTTTAAAAACGTCAGAGTGGGCTACAAGTTAGGCGGCGGTTTCGCCCTGGTCATCGCCATTTTCATCGCCCTGGCCCTGCAACAGGCCCAGACCATGGAGCATCTGGGCGTGATCCAGGACGAGGGCGCGCAGCGCTCCAAGGACAGCAAGGCCGTCATGGACGTGTCCCTGCGGGTGAGCAACCTCTACGCCATCATCGGCGACGCCCAGATCAACCGCGACCTGGCCGCCACGCGCCAGGACTTTGCCAAGGCCCGGGAACAGGGCAAGGCCGACATCCGCGCCGTCACGACCCTGGCCGACACGCCCGAGGAACGGGAACTGGCGGCCCAGTTCTCGGAAAGCTACAAGGAATACCTTGATATTTTTGAAAAAAAGATGCTTCCTCGCCTGGAAGCCATCGTCCAGGCCCAGGCCAAGAACGAGCCGATCGACACTCTGGAAACCGAAGTGCGCGAACTTGACCATCAGGCTGACGAGCTGCGCGAGGCTACGCTGAAACCCCTGGCCGCCGTCGCCGAATCCCTGGCCAAGGAAAATCTGGCCGGCGACGAGGCCTTTGACGCCGAACGCGCCATGGCCACCCGCGTCCTTATTGGCCTGACCGCCCTGGGGACCGTGCTTGCGCTCATCGTCTCCCTGCTGACCGCCCGGGGCATCACCAAGCCCCTGGCCGCCGGCATCGCCTATGCCCAGGCCCTGGCCCAGGGCGATCTGGAGCAGAGCCTGGAGGTGCGCCAGCGCGACGAACTGGGCCGGCTGGCCGACGCCCTGCGGCTGGTGGCCGACTCCGAGCGGCAGGTGGCCGAACAAGCCGGGCACATGGCCCGGGGCGACCTCTCGGCCGATCTTTCCCCGCGCGGACCCAAGGACAGCCTGCTCCTCTCCATGGCCAAACTGGCCGCCTCGGAACGGGAAGTGGCCGAACAGGCCGGCCGCATCGCCGACGGCGACCTGCGGGTGGCCGTGGCCAAACGCTCGGAAAACGATGTGCTGCTCGAAGCCTTCGGGAAGATGATCGACGCCCTGACGAACATCGCCCTGGACCTGCAAGCCGGGGCCGACAACGTGGCCGCCGGCAGCGAGGAACTCTCGGCCTCGGCCGAAGCCATCTCCCAAGGGGCCACGGAACAGGCCGCCGCCGTGGAACAGTCGTCCTCGTCCATGGAGGAGATGAGCGCCGGCATCCAGCAAAACGCTGAAAACGCCCGGCAGACCGAAGCCATCGCCGCCGCCGCCGCCCGGGACGCCAAGGCCTCGGGCGAGGCCATGACCCAGACCATGGCCGCCATGAAGGAGATCGCCGGCAAGATCAACATCATCGAGGAGATCGCCCGCCAGACCGACCTGCTCGCCTTAAACGCCGCCGTGGAAGCGGCCCGGGCCGGCGAGCACGGGCGCGGCTTTGCCGTGGTGGCCGCCGAGGTGCGCAAGCTGGCCGAACGCAGTCAGCAGGCCGCCTCGGAAATCACCAACCTGGCCAAGGACAGCACCGAGGTGGCCGTGGCCGCCAATGGGCTGCTCGCCCAGCTCGTGCCCAACATCCAGCGCACCGCCGATCTGGTCCAGGAAATCAGCGCCGCCAGCCAGGAACAAAGCTCCGGCGTGGTGCAGATCAACAGGGCCCTGCAGCAGCTCGACCAAACCGTGCAGCAAAACGCCAGCTCCTCCGAGGAACTGGCCTCCACCGCCGAGGAACTCTCCGGCCAGGCCGAACAGCTCCGGGCCACCATCGCCTTTTTCCAGATCGACCTGCCCCGCCATGCCCCGCCCGCGCCGTCGCGCCGGGCCATGCCAGGCCGGGCCAAGCCTGCCCTGGCTCCGGGCAAGAAAGCCACCCAGGGCGCGCGCATCGAACTGGCGGAGAAGGGCGAGGACAGCGATTTCGAGAGCTTCTAAACGCGCGGCCCGGCCTGACGTTACGTCAGGCCGGGCCGTAACAGACGACGGGGAGGACCGCCGCGCTTCTGGCAAGCCGAAAACGGCCCTAACGGGAAGAAAGGGGCCTTTCGTCCCGGGCTCGGCCAAGCGGCCAGACTAACCGGGGCAGCCTTCGGACTGGCGATCAGGAGGCGGCATCAGGCAAGAGCCGCAGGCTACAGGCCGCCTTCCCGCCAAATACACGGGCGGCCGCCTCGGGCCCAACCTACAACCGTTTCCCCGGCTCGCAGCACGACGTTTTGTCCGACCCAGCCCCGCCGCCGCAGGAACCGTTGCCGCCGGAACAGCCGCAACCGCACGAACCGCCCTTTTTCCCGAAAAACTTCCGCGCCACATACCAGGCCGCCACGGCCACGATCACGACAACAATCAGCGTATCCATCATCGTTCTCCTTGAGGTTGATAATCAACCTCGAAGAAGAGAATATCCCCTTTTCAAGGCGGCGCAAGATGTTTTATGCAACAAAGCATAACCGCCCGAGTGTTTTGCACAAACCGGAGCACCGGAAACGGCTTTGGAGGACGGCGGGGCAACACGCCGCAATCATGGCCGGATTCCCAAGGGCGCACGCCCTTGTGCCCGTCTGCGGTCGCCTCGGGCCGTATTGGCACAACCCGCATCCCACGATCTCGCCCAGGGGGCCAGGCCATGGACAAACATCTGCTGGTGACCGTCAGCGACGAATACCACACATCGCAAAGCCTGCGTTTCGTGCACAATTTTTTCACCAACCGCAGCGAACTCAAGCTGACGCTGTTCTACGTCGTGCCGCGCAAGCCCGACTGGCGCCTTGACCCCATCGACCTCGAAGCCAATCCCGAAGCCATTGTGCACATCGAGCACGACAAGGCCGTCCACGGCGTGCCGGCCATGGCCAAGGCCAAGGAATGGCTGCGCTCCATGGGGTTTCGCGATGATCAGGTGGCGGTGAAATTTTCCAACGGCAAGCTCGGCACGGTCAAGGAGATCGTGCGCGAATCCGAGGAAGGGCTCTACGACGCGGCCGTGCTCGGCCGGCGCGGCCTGTCCTGGTTCGAGGAGATGGTCACGGATTCCATCTCCCACCGTATTTTGTGGGAGTCGCTGACCTTCCCCATCTGGATCTGCCGCAATCCCGAACGGGGCCGCAAGAACGTGCTGGTGTGCGTGGACGGCTCCGAGGAATGCATGCGCGTGGCCGACCACGCCGGCTTCATGGTCCGCAACGAACCCGACCACAACATCACCCTGCTCCATGTCTGCGGCGATGACCGCTGCATCGACGCCGAGCAGATCTTCGGCCGCGCCCTGGCCGAGATCAAGGCCAACGACGTGGACGACAGCCGCATTGCCGTCAAGGTGATGACGTCCGCCAACCCGGCCCGCACCATCCTCGCCGAGGCAAACGAGGGCAAATACGCCGCCGTGGCCATCGGCCGCACCAGCCACAAACCCTCCTCTCTCGGCCACATCTTCGCCACCACCAGCCTCAAGATCCTGCGCGGCATCGACCGCGCCGCCCTGTGGCTGTGCAAGTAGATGATGCGGGGGAGGAAACCCCTTTTTGAA
>DLGG01000079.1 GCA_002482565.1 Solidesulfovibrio magneticus | reverse complement strand
GGCGTCAGGGTCAGCGCGAGGAAGGCCGAAAACAGGATCGACACCGCCATGGACAGCGTGAACTGTTTGTAGATCGCGCCGACCGTGCCGCTGGCCAGGCCCATGGGGATAAACACGGCCGTCAACACCAGGGTGATGCCGATCACCGCGCCGGTGATCTCCTGCATCGCCTGGATCGTCGCGTCTCGTGGCGACAGCCCCTTCTCGGCCATGATGCGTTCCACATTCTCGACGACGACGATGGCATCGTCCACGATGATGCCGATTGCCAGCACCATGCCGAACATAGTCAGCACGTTGATGGAAAAGCCCGAAGCAAGCATTACCGCGAAGGTGCCCAGCAGTGCGATTGGCGCAACGATCGCCGGGATCAGGGTGTAGCGGATGTTTTGCAGAAAAAGGAACATGACCAGAAAGACCAGCGCCATCGCCTCGATCAGGGTATGGATGACCTTCTCGATGGAGATCTTGACGAACGGCGCGGTATTAAACGGGATCGAATAGCTCATGCCGGCCGGCATCGTGCTGCGAAGCTCTGCCATCCGCGCCTCGACTTGCTCGGCGGTCCTGACCGCATTGGCGCCAGGCGCGAGCTGTACGGCCGCAGCCGTGGCAGTCTTGCCGTCTTCGCGGTTTATAAAGCCGTAGGACTGTGAGCCGAGTTCGACCCGCGCCACGTCGCCAAGCACCACCTTGGAGCCGTCGGGGTTGGCGCGCAGCACGACGGCGGCGAACTGTTCGGCCGTGGACAGCTGGCCCTGCGCCGTGAGCGATACCGTCACGCGCTGCCCCGGCAGCGCCGGCATGGCGCCGACGCTGCCGGGCGCGATCTGGACATTCTGCTGGCTGACGGCTGCGGACAGATCGTTCATCGACAGGCCAAAGGCAATCAGCTTGGCCGGATCGACCCAAATCCGCATCGCCTGCTCCGCGCCGAACAGTTGCACGCGGCCTACGCCTTCGATGCGGCGCAGTTCATCGACGATGTTGCGCGCCATGTAGTCACTGAGCACCGTCTCATCGAAGCGCCCGTCGTCGGATCTGAGGCCGACGAGCATCAGGAAGCCGGACGAGGAGGTCTCCACGGTCAGACCGTTTTGGCGCACGGTCTGCGGTAAGCGCGGCTCAATGGCCTTGAGCTTGTTTTGCACGTCGATCTGCGCCATGTCCGGGTCTGTGCCCGGTTTGAAGGTGGCGCTGATGGACGCCGCACCCGAGGAATCGGACGATGATTCGAAGTACAACAGGTTCTTGACACTGGAGAGTTCGCGCTCAATGAGACTGAGCACCCCGTCGCTCATGGTCTGCGGCGTGGCTCCGGGATAGGTCGCGGAAATGGTGACGGTGGACGGCGCCACCGAAGGAAACCGGGCGATTGGCAGATTGGGAATGGCGATCACGCCCAATAGGATGATAAACAGGGCGACGACCCAGGCGAAAACCGGGCGATGAATGAAGAATTGCGGCATGACGAAGTGCCCCCGGGCGTTCAGTGCGAAGATGCTGCGGTTGTCAGTTCAGACGCTTGCCACTCGTGGGCTTGCACTTCGATGCCGTTGGACAGGCGCGCCATCCCTTCGACCACGATTGTTTGCCCGGCGGCGAGGCCGGACTGGATGCGATAGTGCCGGTTGAGCAACTCACCCAATTTGACCGGGATGAGTTGCGCCCGGTTGTGCGCGTCAACGACCCATATCTGCGGCTCACCGTCGTTTCGTACCACCGCCTGCTGTGGCACCATCAGTGCCTCGGCATAGCTGGTACGCGGCACGCGTGCGCGCACGAACATGCCCGGCAGGAGCAGGCGTTGCGGGTTGTTCACCAGCACGCGCAGCAGGACGTCGCCGGTGCCGGCATCGACGTTTATGCCTGAGAACAGAATGCGCCCGGTGACATCGTACGCCTCGCCATCGCTTCGTAAGATGGCCACGGGCAGCCCCTCATCGGCGCTGGCCTGTTGCGACATCAGTGCCTGACGCAGCGATTCGAGCGAGGACGCCGGGCGGCGCACATCGACATAGACTTGGTCAATCTGATGGATACGCGCCATGGGACTGCTGTCGCCGCTGCCGACCAACGCGCCCTCGCTCACCAGCGCCTGCTCGATACGCCCGGAAATAGGCGCTTCCACGGTGGCGAACTTCAGATCAAGCTGGCGGCGTTTGAGCGTGGCGCGGGCCTGGGCGACGTCGGCGGCCGCTTGGTCGCGCAGGGAGACCGCGTCGTCGTAGACCTGGCGGCTGACCGCACCGACATCGACCAACGACTGCAGCCGGCTGGTTTGCAGCTGGGCTCGCGCCAACGCGACCTCGGCCCGTTTCAGGGCTGCTTCCGTGGCGTCGGCCTCGGCCATGAACGGCGCCGGGTTGATCTGGAACAGGGGCTGGCCGGCCTTGACCTCGGCGCCCTGTTCGAACAGGCGGCGCTGCACGATGCCGCTGACCTGCGGCCGGATCTCGGCGATGCGCACCGCAGCGACGCGCCCTGGCAGAATCTCGCTCAGTTCCAGCCGCGACGGCGCGACGGTCATCACGGATACCAGCGGCGGCGAGATCGCCTCCTCCGATTCGGCCTGAACACTGCCGGCCAACAGCAAAACCGAGAGGACCCAAAAGCCGCTCTGGCGGCACAGTCGTTTGATCTTCATGGTGGATTCCTTCAGGAGCAGGCAGCCCTGTGCCCGCAATGCTCGGCGTCTCCTTGCCTTGACTCGATGGATTTTCAATGGATATGAGATGTAAATTCGATGGAGTAGAAAAAACTGCCATGCTTGAACGGAAATCGCGCTCCGAGTGGCAAAATGGCCGCGAATCCCTGGTGCTGATCGCCGAGGACGAGTCCGAGATCGCCGAAATCCTCGCCGCCTATCTGGCGCGCGGCGGCATGCGTAGCGTGCATGCCGCGGACGGCCTTCGGGCGCTTGAGTTGCACCAGACCCTCAAACCCGACCTCGTCTTGTTGGACGTGCAGATGCCGCGCCTGGACGGCTGGCAGGTGCTCTCCGAGATCCGCCATCGGGGTGACACGCCCGTCATCATGCTGACGGCTTATGACCAGGACATAGACAAGCTGACGGGACTGCGCATCGGCGCCGACGACTATATCGTCAAGCCGTTTAATCCGGCGGAAGTCGTGGCCAGGACCCAGGCGGTGCTGCGCCGCTGTCTTGCCCGCGGCGATGGCCAGAATCGGCGGGTCCTTCGCGTAGCGCCTTTCCTGATCGACCTGGACAACCACGAAGCCAGCGTACGCGTCTTGGGCCAGCGTCAGCTCCTGGCGCTGACGTTGACGGAGTTTAAGTTGCTGGCCCATCTGGCGGGGGTGCCCAGGCGGGTGTTCAGTCGCTCTGAACTGCTGGCCGCCTGTCTGCCCGAGGGGGATGCCCTGGAGCGCACGGTGGACAGCCACATCAGCAAGCTTCGCAAGAAACTGGAGGATCTCGGCGTCCAGGGAATCCCGGTTGGCGTGCGCGGGGTCGGCTACAAGCTGCGGGGCGGCGAATGAAATTGGTCGGGCTGAGTCGCCAGATCATGCTGGCGATGATGGCGATTGCGCTGGGCGTCACCTTGCTCGTCATCCTGATGTCGTATGCGTTCTACTATCTGTGGTCCGTCTATTGGCCCGACAATCCTTTGGACTATAGCTGGATACCTACGGGGCCGGAGTGGATATGGGTGATCGGCTCCACCCTTGCCGGTCTGGCGCTGTCCATCCTCGTGGCGGTCAACCTGTCGCGCCGCATCCTGGTCCCGCTCAACTCGGTGGCGGACAGCATCCGCCGCGTGGCCCAGGGCGATCTCAACGCGCGTGCCGTGGCGGGCGACCGCTCTTTGGGCGAAGCCGCCCAATTGGCGGACGACTTCAATGCCATGGCCAATCAGTTGCAACGCATGACCGAAGAGCAAGCATTCTGGAACGCCGCGATTGCTCACGAACTGCGCACCCCCGTGACAATCCTGCGCGGCCGCCTGCAAGGCCTGGCCGAAGGTGTTTTTACGCCCAGCGCCTCCCAGTTCCTGAGCTTGCTGACCCAGGTTGAGGGCTTGACGCGGCTGATCGAGGATCTGCGTGTGGTGAGTCTGGTGGAGAGCGGCCATCTGGATTTGCAGTGGCAAGAGGCGCAGCTTGACGCTGCAATCCGGGCCGTCGTGGATATGGTTGGCGACGCGTTGCAGGCGGCGGGCCAAAGTGCGTTCCTGGACCTGGACGCGCGGTCTGTATGCTGCGATCCGGTGCGTATCCGGCAGGCGCTCCTGGCGCTTCTTGATAACGTGTGCCGATATGCCGTGGCAGGCCCTGTGCGAATTCAGTCCCGCATCAAGGATGGCTGGTGCGAACTCAGCGTGGAAGATGAGGGGCCAGGCCTGCCGGACGACTTGCTTCCGTATGTATTTACGGCGTTTCGACGCGCGCAGGGCGCGCGCTCGGGCGGCAGCGGCCTGGGGCTGGCCGTGGTGGCTGCCATCGCGCGTGCCCATGGAGGACACGCTGCCTGCAGGACGGCCGCCAGCGGCGGCACGGTTTTCACGCTGACCTGGCCCATCGACCCAGGCCATGGCCTGCCGAGGGCAGGCCGTGGCGAACACGGTTGAGCAGGGGCTAAACAGCGCTGCAAGGCCACATTCGTCAATGTGGTGTCAATGTCGGTGTGATTGCGGCGGCGATCAGCTAGGCCGCCCCAGGTGGAATTTGCGCCGGCTGCGCCGGTTGGCCTGGACCTTGTTGGCGGCCGGAACCGGCTTTGAGCATAAGACCGGGCAATCGAATCAAAGGCGGCCTGTCTCCCGGGTGGAGATGGGCCGCTTTCGCGTTGCCGGAGGTGCGGCCCATGCGCTCCAGGCAGCCCTGTTTCACTAGGAGCCGACCAGTCTTGAGGGATAGGGGAGGTTCCTGTCCTGACGGGGCAACGCCGGGGCGGTTGATGGTGGAAAGAGGAAGGGGGGGCGCGGTGGAGTTCCCATGCCCTTGGCACGGAAAGAGGCGGCAGGGCTTTGGCCTGTCCGGTCAAGGATATGAGAGATCGTAAGGGCTTGTGCGCTACCCGCTTTCCGTTCCTGGGCAGGAAGTGTTAGGAAAAAGAAAAAGGGCCGACGCTTTTGGCGTCAGCCCTTGGACTTCCTGGTTGCGGGGGTGAGATTTGAACCCACGGTCTTCGGGTTATGAGCCCGTCGACCGCAATTTCCTAACCTCTTGAACTGTGTCTAATTATCCTTAAAAAACAAGCTATTGGTTGTAAAGTTTTCGGGTGAAAATGTGATCGATCTTTGAGGATATTTGACGGTTTTTAGCCTTCAGGTTAGGAATAGGTTAGGACGANNTCGTCCTAACCTATTCCTAACCTTTGGAGGCCAAGCCATGGCGGCAAAATACACCAGGGCGCACAAGGACAAATGGCCGGGCGTCTATGTGTACGAAATGACCGAGCGCACGTTCCAGGGAAAGCCCGACCTCTGCTATATGGTCGCCTACAAAGTGGCGGGCAAGCTGCGCTGGGAAAAGGTCGGGCTCAAGTCCGAAGGGTACACGCCCCAGGTGGCTGCCGAGGTCCGGGCGGATCGAGTCAAGAAGGCCCGGCACGGCGAAGAGGTCAAGACCGTCAAGGAAATCGCCCGCGACCGGGCCATGACCGACCGCACCATTGCTGAACTGGCGGATGCGTATTTCGAAGCCAAGGGCGATGCCCTCAAAGGCGTCGTGACGGACCGTAACCGCTACGAGAAGCATGTCCGTCCGCTCCTTGGCGGATTTCGGGCCAGCCAGCTCTCGCCCTTGGACATGGCCCGGCTGCGGAAAACCATGGAGGGCCGGGCGGCGGCCACCGTCTGGAACGTCCTGGAACTCGTCCGGCGCATCGTCAATTTCGGGACCAAGGCCGGCCTGTGCCCGGCGCTCACGTTCATCATCGAAATGCCCAAGAAGGACAATGAGGTGGTGGAGTACCTTGAGCCCGAGCAGGCCGCCCGCCTCAAGGCCGTGCTGGACGAATGGCCTTCCCGGGATGCGGCCAGGATGCTCGAAGTCGCCATGTTTTCGGGCATGCGGCGCGGCGAGGTGTTCAAGCTGCGGATTCGCGACCTGGACTTTCGGGCCGGTCTCATCAGCATTAGGGACCCCAAGGGCGGCAAGACGGTGAGCGTCCCCATGAACCCCATCACCCGCGCCGCCCTGGAAGTGCAACTGGCCTGGAAAGCGGAAGCGTTCCCGGAAAGCCCTTACGTTTTTCCAGGCAAGGACGGCGGGCAGCGTGTGGCCTGCAGCGCGGCCAGCCGCATCAAACAGGCCGCCGGCATACCGGCCCGGTTTCGCATCTTTCATGGCCTGCGCCACCACTTCGCCGTGACCCTGGCCAACTCGGGAGAATTCACCCTGGATATGATCGGCGAGCTCCTGACCCACAAGAGCACGGCCATGACCCGCCGCTACGGCCAGTTCCTCCCGGACGCCAAGAAGCGGGCCAGCGACAAGGCGGCCGAGCTTTTGACCAACCACGCGGGGATGGGCAGGGCGGCGGCCAAGGACAAGAAGGTGGTCGGGATCGGGGGAGGGAAGTAACCGGTGCCTACGGTGAGCGTTTTTTTGGCATCGTCATCACGATGTACTGGCGGGAGCATGGCCGTCCACATTTTCACGCCAAATATGGTGAGCACGGAGCCACGTTCGATATCGAGACCTTGGCGATACTGACGGGAGAACTGCCCGGCCGTGCGCGGCTCATGGTTCTTGAATGGGCTTTCGAACACAGGGCGGAACTCATGGAAAACTGGCGTCTGTGTCAGGAGTGGGCGAGTCCGAAACCCATAGCCCCGTTGGAGTGAGATATGATCCCTTGGGAAGTGAAGGCCGCCAAGCCTCTGCCTGGCTACCGCCTGGAAGTGACGTTTGCTGATGGTGTGCATGGCGTCGTAGACCTCTCGGACGTGCCGCACAAGGGGGTGTTCGCCTTGTGGGATGAGCCCGGTTATTTCGAGCAGGTGCGCGTCGACGCCGAAACCGGGACGGTATGCTGGCCAAGCGGCGCGGACGTCGCCCCTGACGCCATGTACGAAGAGGTGAAACGGCAACGTGCGTCCGCCGTGTGACTTTGTCGTCCGCAACCATTTACTTGGACAACATCGAGTTTCTACAGGACGTCTCCAGCTTTTCAGATGTTCTCCAATGGCCCGGTTCTCTAGAACGGTAGAGGCTATTTGAGCCGACCCGCTATCGAAGTCCGTACCGACCGGGCAAGCATCCCCTTGCGCGTCAATCGGGAGCTTTATGATCCTTTCGAGGAAGACTGGGGTTGATCCTCTTCGTGATCCTGGAACGATTGGCGGTATTTGCTGACCGCCTGCCGCGATACGCCAAGGAGCCGGGCGGCAACAGACTGGTTGCCGCCCGCCCGGCGCAACGCTTCTTCAAACAGCAGTGTACGCGCCTGATTAAGCGTGGGCAGCCTGTGACCAAAGCCCAGAAGTCCCGTGTCCGACGTTGCTCCGGGGAGCCCCTGCCCGGCCACAGGATCGAAAGGCAGGACCAAGCGGAACTGTTTTGGCCCAAGCTGTCCGCCGTCGGCCAGACGGGCCGCGTCGTGCACGAGATGGCACAATTCGCGGACATTGCCCGGGAAGGCATACCGGCCCAGCAGGGCCGCGATGCCCGGGACGTCCGGACGCAGCGCGACCCCCATTTCCCGGGCCGCCTGGTCCGCGAAATGGTCGATGAGCAGCGGCAGATCGCCGATCCGATCCCGCAGCGGCGGTAGGGTCACCATGTGGCCGCGCAACCGGAAATACAGGTCGCGCCGAAAAAGTCCCTGTTCCTGCTGGGCGTTGAGATCCTGGTGCGTCGCGGCGATGATGCGGGCCGTGGATTTGCGCGAAACGTCCGAACCAAGGGGCGCGTATTCCGCCTCCTGGAGCAGACGCAGCAGCTTTTTTTGGGACTGCAGGCTCAAATCGCCGATTTCATCCAAAAACAACGTGCCGCCCCGGGCCGTCTCGACCAGGCCCGCCCGGACCTGGGACGCCCCGGTAAAGGCCCCTTTGGTATGGCCAAAAAGGGTGTCGGCCACGATATTGTCGTCCAGCCCGGCCATATTGACGGCTACGAACTTGCCCGTCCGCCGGCTGGCCCGATGCATAGCCTGGGCGATCAACTCCTTGCCGGTTCCGCTCTCCCCGATCAGCAGTACCGGCCAGGACGTCTCCGCCACGGCCTCGGCATAGTGGAACACCGTCCGCATGGTTTTGTCGGCGGTGACGATGGCCGCGAAATGTTCGGGACAGTCAAGCTCCTCCTGGAACAGGCGCTGGCGCAGGGTGGAGTTCTCCCGGCGCAACTCGAAGATCTCAATGGCGTGCTTGATGCCGGCGATCAAGGTGTTGCGCGATTCGGTCTTGACGATGAAATCAAACGCCCCAAGTCGGATGCAGTTGATGGCGGTCTTGATTTGGTTGAGACCGGAGATGACAAGCACCGGCAATTCCGGATGCTCGGCCAAAATAAGCGGGATGAGTTCCTCGCCGGCGATATGGGGCATCATGAGGTCCACGGCCACGGCGCAGTATTGCTGCCGCCCAAGGGCTTCGAGCACCATACGGCTGTCGGAGAGCGTCATGACGTTGTCCACGCCCGAGGCGCGCAGGGCGTTTTGAAAGCTGCGCAGCCACGCCTCTTCGTTGTCCACGAGCAACACCGGATAGCGGGGCGAAACCGGTTTTGGCTTGTTACGCTCCATCCCTGTCATCCTGGCCCCTGGAACCGGCTGACGCCGGGATTGATCGGCCTGACCCATTGGGGGCGGGCCGATCTGTTGTCTTGGTCCGGCCGGCCGCGCAGGCCGGCAGCCGCAGCTCCACCGTGGTCATGACGCCGGGATCGGAAGCAAAGGTCAAACGCCCGCCATGTTCCTCGACGATGGTGGCGGATACGGAAAGCCCAAGCCCCGTGCCGCCGGTTTCCCGTTTGGTGGTGAAAAACGGGTCCATGATCTTGGACAGCACGTCCGGCGATATGCCCATGCCCCCGTCCGTCACCCGGACGACCAGGCAATCCGCGGCGGCATCATAAAAGGTCTTCACGCCAATGGCCTGACTGGGCTCGGACAGAGCCTCGCAGGCGTTGACCACGAGATTGATGACGACCTGGGAGAGTTTTTGCGGATTGGCGGTCACCGGCGGCAGGCCTTCGGCCAGGGACATGGTGAAGCGGCGTGTGCTCTTGGCCACAAGATTGCCGACAAGTTCCAAGGAACTGCGCACGACGGCATTGATGTCGATGTCCCATTTGAAATCCTCGGGCGAGTGGCGCGAGAAATTCTTGAGACTGCCGACAATGCCGCGGATGCGGGTGGCTCCTTCAAACATGCGGGCCAGAAGATCGGGCATCTGGTCGCGCAGTTCGGAATACTCAAGGCCCCCGGCCAGAAAATCGCCGTTGTCCCGGTAATAGGCGTCAAGGATGGGCGCGATGTCTTCCCAGACCTCCTGAAGCAGCGGAAGGTTCAGCGTGATCACGCTGTTGGGGTTGTTGATCTCGTGGGCCATGCCGGCCACGAGCACCCCAAGCGAAACCATTTTGTCGGCCTGGATCAGCTGCTGCTGTTTTTCCTTGGCCACCTGATCGGCCAACACCTGCTCGGTGATGTCGCGTACGGCCAGCACCCGGGCGGCGCGGCCTTGATAAGCCATGTCGCGCTCCCGGATTTCGCAGACCCGCTCCTCGCCCCCCGGCCCCAGGAATTTCGCCAGACAGGCGTCCCCGTCGTCGGCGTCGGGACAGGCCGCTGCCAGGGGACGGTCGGCCAGGGAGACCAGGCTTTCGACGTTGCGACCAAGCAGCGTCTGGCGCGTCTGGCCGAACATGGCGCAGCCAGCCTTGTTGACGTCCAGAATCCTGCCGCCCTGGTGAATGAAGATGCCTTCAAACGTGGCCCCGGAAAGCTGTCGGAAACGCTCTTCGCTTTCCCGCAAAGCCACTTCCGCCTGCCGCAGTCGTTCGATGGCCTGGGCCTGCAAGTAATTGTTTTCCGCCAGGGTCGAGATCTGGTAGGCGATCAGGCAAAGCGCCTGGCACACGTTGAGAAACTGTTCGCGGGTCATGACCGGGACTTCGGCCAGGGCGGTCCGGTACTGTTCTTCGTTGGCCCCGATCTCGGCCGCGTAGGCGCGCATCCGGTCGTCGTCGCCGCTTTCGATGCGCACCTGTCCCACCACCCAATTGGCCACATGGCGCTCGCCCACGTAGATGCTCGTGCCGCCGTCCCACAGGCCGCTGCTCAGGCACGGACGCATGATCGGCTCCAGAGGATCGTTGGACCCGAAAGCCGCGTCGGAACGGATGCAGTTGGCAAGGCCGGTCGGCGTGCGGCGCACCACTTCCCGGCACAGGCGGCAGAAGCGGCTCGGGCGGGTGATGGGACGGCCGTCGACCTCGGTGATGATGGAGGCGACGTTGGTGGCGGCGGCAAAGGCGTCCTGGATTTCCTGGATGGCCTCAAGATTGAAAATGTCGCGGAAGGCCAGCTGGCTGTCGGCCGGCGTTTCGGCCGGCCAGCGAAATCCCGGCCGCGTCGGATCGCGCAGGAGACACAGGCCATAGCCTGTTTCCAGTTCGCGAATGCGGGCGCGCAGGCTTTCGAGCTCCCGCAGCAGCGTCCCCCTGGCCGGACGCTGCTGCGCCGGCCCAAGCTCCCGTGGCTCCATGTCGCTCCCTCCCGGCGCGCTCTGGCCGCGCCCTCCCAAGTCCTGGGCAGCTTTGCCAGATCCGTGCCGCCGCAGCCTTCCCGGTCTCGCCCAGACCGAGCCGGATACGGGCTTTGGCAGACGGTTCCCCGCGTTTATTCCGGAGAAATGCCCCGTTTTTGTCCTGGGAAAGCCTCTTGCCGGCCGCCAGCCCGGCGTCTTTGCCCGCGCTTGCGTGATCGTGACAACCACCCTTGGCTGGCGACAACCACGGTTGACAGCCTCCAAGGCCCGTCCGACCTGGGGCTAGGGCCTTTGGCCTGTCCGGTCAGCCGGTTTTTGTCAACCCTGGTTGCGGGGGAGGGCGGGGCAAAGCCGTTCTTGAAATGTCGATTTCAGTTAACTTACTAAAATAAATTGTATTTTATCGTTTGGAACAGCGTTTGAAAAAAGTCATGCCCAGAGCACTGTCCACTCTCGGCCCGGACGCCTGAGCCGCCTCCGGCAACGACAAGGAGCCCTGCCATGCCCGTCACCCTCCAAGCCGCCCGCCGCATGATCGAGGCGGCCAAGGCCAAGGCCGACGCCCTGGGCGTCCCCATGGTCGTGGCCGTGGTCGATGCCGGCGGCAACCTGGCCGCCTTGGACCGCCAGGACGACGCCCTGCTGGTCAGCATCGATCTGGCCCGGGACAAGGCCTATTCGGCCGTGGCCGTCAAGGCCGACACCGCCACAATCGGCAGCCTGTCCCAGCCCGGAGCCGAATTGTTCGGCCTTGGCCGGGCCTGCGGCGGACGCATCGTCACCTTTGGCGGCGGCCTGCCCATCCTGGAAAACGGCCGGGTCGTTGGCGGCATCGGCGTCAGCGGCGGCAGCGTGGCCCAGGACACGGCCTGCGCCGAAGCCGGCCTGGCCGCCTATTGAGTCGCTTTTTGCGGCGGCACGTCGCAACGACACATAACCATCCGGAGGAAGCAATGTCCCAACATCAGGTTCAAGCGCCCGAGCTCCATGGCCCCACCCAACGCACCACTGCCGCCCTGGCCCGGTTTGTCGACACCACGCCGAGCATCTGTCCCGAACGGGCCATGCTCATCACCGAGTCCTACAAGGAGACCGAGGCCCTGCCCATGGTCCTTCGCCGGGCCAAGGCCCTGGAGAAGATCCTGGCCGGCATGCCGATTTTCATTCAGGACGGGGAACTCATCGTGGGCAACCAGGCCAGCAAGCCCAGAAGCGCCCCCATCTTTCCCGAATTTTCGTGCAAATGGGTCGAAGCCGAACTCGACCGCCTGGCCAACCGCACAGCCGACGTCTTTTTGATCTCCGAGGAAACCAAGGCCAAGCTGCGCCAGGCCTTCGCCTACTGGGACGGCAAGACCACCAACGAGTTCGCCGCCGCCATGATGCCGCCCCAAGCCCTGGAAGCCCACAACGACGTAGTCTATACCGTGGGCAACTACTTCTACAACGGCGTGGGCCACATTTCCGTGGACTATGACAAAGCGATCAGCCAAGGCCTGTCCAGCGTCATCGCCGCCGCCCGGCAAGCCCTTGAAGCCCTGGACTATGCCGACGCCGAACAGCTCAAAAAGCGCCATTTCCTCGAAGCGGTCATCATCGCCAATCAGGCTGTCATCGATTTCGCAGGCCGCTTCGCCACCCTGGCCTCCTCCATGGCCGCCGACTGCGCCGATCCGATCCGGCGCGACGAACTGACGGAAATCGCCCGCATCTGCCGCAAGGTGCCGGCCCAGCCGGCCGAAACCTTCCACGAGGCGGTCCAGGCCTTTTGGTTCGTCCATCTGGTCATCCAGATCGAGTCCAACGGCCACTCCATCTCACCCATGCGTTTTGACCAGTACATGGAACCCTACCATGCCCGGGACAAGGGCCGGGTGTTGCCGGAAAAAGCCCAGGAACTCCTGGATCTTCTCTGGATCAAGTTTGCCGAACTCAACAAGGTGCGCGACGAAAACTCCACCATGGCCTTCGCCGGCTACCCCATGTTCATGAACCTCATCGTCGGCGGCCAGAAGCGCGACGGTTCCGACGCCACCAACGACCTGTCGTTCATGTGCCTGCAGGCCGCGGCCAACACCAAGCTCTACGCTCCCTCGCTGTCCATCCGCATCCACGAGGGCACGCCGGCGGCGCTATACAAAAAGGCCGGCGAAATCAGCCGCCTGGGCATGGGCTACCCGGCCTACTACAACGATCGGGTGATCATTCCGGCCCTGCTGGCCCGGGGACTGACCCGCGAGGATGCCCGGGACTACGGCATCATCGGCTGTGTGGAACCCCAAGTGGGCGGCAAGACCGAGGGCTGGCACGACGCCGCCTTCTTCAACATGGGCAAGGTCATGGAACTGGCCTTAAACGACGGGGTCGACAAGCGCACCGGCAAGCAGATCGGCCCCAAGTCCGGCAGCCTGGAAACCTTTAAGACCTTTGACGACGTGATGGCCTCCTATAAGGCCCAGACCGCCTACTTCGTCCGGCTCATGGCCGCTGCCGACAACGCCGTGGACATGGCCCATGCCATACGTTGCCCGCTGCCGTTTCTCTCCTCCCTGGTCGACGACTGCATCGCCGCCGGCAAATCCCTTCAGGAGGGCGGAGCCCATTACAACTTCACCGGTCCCCAGGGCGTGGGCGTGGCCAACGCCGGCGACTGCTTGACCGCCATCAAGAAGCTGGTCTTCGACGACCGCCTGCTCACCCTGGCCGAACTGCGCCAGGCGCTCGACAGCGATTTCGAGGGTCGCGAGGATCTTCGCCAGATGCTTCTCAACCGCGCCCCCAAGTACGGCAACGACGACGACTATGCCGACGCCGTGGCCAAGGAAGCTGCGCGCATCTATTGCGAAGAGGTCAACCGCTACGTCAATCCGCGCGGCGGCCGCTTCCAGCCGGGCCTGTACCCGGCCTCGGCCAACGTGCCCCTGGGTTCGGTGGTGGCCGCCACGCCCGACGGACGCAAGGCCTGGAGCCCGCTTGCCGACGGCGTCTCGCCCATCTCCGGCTGCGACACCTGCGGCCCCACGGCCTCGGTGCTGTCCGTGGCCAAGCTCGACCATGAAATCGCCTCCAACGGCACTTTGCTCAACCAGAAGTTCCACCCCACGGCCCTGGAAGGCGATCAGGGGCTCAACAACCTCAAGGCCGTGACAGAAACCTACTTCCAAAACGGCGGTTTCCACGTCCAGTACAACGTCATCAGCCGGGAAACCCTCCTCGAAGCCCAGGCCCAGCCCGAGGCCTACAAGAATCTGGTGGTGCGCGTTGCCGGCTACAGCGCCTTTTTCACGGCGCTGGACAAGTCCCTGCAGGACGACATCATCGCCCGGACCGAACAGACCTTCTAAGCCACGCCAACCCACGGCCGGGGGACGCCAGACGTCCCCCGGCCCAAGGCCTTGCATGAACTGGAAACAGCGTCAGCACACGTTTCGATTGTCCGACCGGGATCGCCCCGGTCCCACCGGGCTTGTTTTCGACATCCAGCGTTTCGCCGTGCATGACGGCGGCGGCATCCGCACCCTGGTGTTTCTCAAGGGCTGTCCGCTGCGTTGCCAGTGGTGCCAGAATCCCGAGTCCATGTTTCCCGGCCCGGAAATTCTGCGCATTCCGCACAACTGCATCTCGTGCGTGAAGTGCATGACCCTGTGTCCCCAGCAGGCCATTTGCTACGATGGCGGCGGCGAAATCGGCATCGACCGTGTCCGGTGCGACCTGTGCGGGGATTGCGTGACGTCCTGCTATGCCGGCTCCATGACCATTGTGGGCCGCTATCTGACGGCCGGGGAAGTCATGGAGGAGGTGGATCGGGACCGGAAGTTCTACGCCGAGTCCGGCGGCGGGGTGACCTTTTCCGGCGGGGAGCCCACGGCCCAGCCGGACTTCCTGCTGTCCTGCCTGCGTGCGGCCAAGGCCAGGGGGCTGCACACGGCAGTGGAGACCTGCGGTCACTCGCCCTGGGAGACGTTGGCCGCCTTGCGCGACGTCGTTGACCTGTTCTTGTGCGACATCAAGCACATGGATACGGCGCGCCACCGGGAGCTGACGGGGATGCCCAACGAACGCATCCTGGACAACATTGCCCGCCTGAGCCAGGCAGGCAGCGCCGTGCGTCTGCGTCTGCCTCTTGTTCCCGGAGCCAATGACAGCGAGGCCAATATCGTTGCCAGCGCGCAATTCGCCGCAGGGCTGCCGACTCTTGAGGGGTTCGACATCCTGCCCTACCACCGCCTTGGCGAAGCGAAGTGGCGGCAGTTGGGCCGGGTTTATCCCATGCACGACGTGGCGCCGCACACGCGCGAGGATGTTCTGGCCAAGGCCTGTCTGGCCGGGCAGCACGTCGGGGGCGTCGGCATCGGAGGCTGACCCGGGCGGGGCGCTTTCTGCTGCCGGCAAACGTGAGGGCGGGCCTTTCGTCGAGTCTGATAACGGCTCGAAACTCTTGCCATTGGCTCGGCTACGGGAAAGGGCGGATCATCCCCGCGTTCGCGGGGAAGACGACACCAATACCCCGGACGGAACGCCCAACTGGGGACTACCCCCGCGCGAGCGGGGAAGACTCTGTGCCGTGGATGAGGCGACGCAGGGGGACGGGACTACCCCCGCGCGAGCGGGGAAGACTGGGACGGGCTTTTTACCGGCCCACAGGCCACGGGACTACCCCCGCGCGAGCGGGGAAGACTATGTCAAGGTGCTGCGCCACCTGTCGGGCACGGGACTACCCCCGCGCGAGCGGGGAAGACAGCGCCACCGCATACCCCTGCTCCGAAGGCAAGGGACTACCCCCGCGCGAGCGGGGAAGACCGACGTAGGTAGCGGGACCGGTGGCCGGGCTGGGGACTACCCCCGCGCGAGCGGGGAAGACGGCGTGTCGCAACCAGTGGGGGCTTATCTCCTGGGACTACCCCCGCGCGAGCGGGGAAGACGCCCACTTTACCTGCGGCGTGCCCGGCAGCCAGGGACTACCCCCGCGCGAGCGGGGAAGACTAGGGCAGAAGTCGGCCCGTCCCGCCGCAGACGGGACTACCCCCGCGCGAGCGGGGAAGACTCCGCTACGGTCATGTCGAAACTCTTGGTCTGGGGACTACCCCCGCGCGAGCGGGGAAGACCCCTGGGTGGATTCGTCCACGGCCACGATGAGGGGACTACCCCCGCGCGAGCGGGGAAGACAAGAGGCCACGGCCGAAGCGGCCTATCTGGGGGGGACTACCCCCGCGCGAGCGGGGAAGACGCCAAATCGCGCAGGGCCACCACTTCGAGGACGGGACTACCCCCGCGCGAGCGGGGAAGACCTTGTGGGCGTTTTCCGCCTCGGCGGCGTAGCGGGACTACCCCCGCGCGAGCGGGGAAGACGATACGACGGGCACGGGGCTGGTCGGCGCGCCGGGACTACCCCCGCGCGAGCGGGGAAGACAATCCGCGTCGTCGCCGATGGGGACCAGCATGGGGACTACCCCCGCGCGAGCGGGGAAGACTGCGTCTCGGCCAGGGTCCAGTCGCGGAGCCAGGGACTACCCCCGCGCGAGCGGGGAAGACTCCATCAAAGTCGAGATGCTGCTTGAAGAGAAGGGACTACCCCCGCGCGAGCGGGGAAGACGTGTTGAGCGCCGGCAAAAGCGTCGGGTGCTTGGGACTACCCCCGCGCGAGCGGGGAAGACGCCACCCTGACCCTGGCCCTGGGCGGCAAGACGGGACTACCCCCGCGCGAGCGGGGAAGACGGATGATGTCGCTGACCGCCATAGACGCGGAGGGGACTACCCCCGCGCGAGCGGGGAAGACCTTTCGACGGGGGTCGTCGGGCTTGGAACGGGGGGACTACCCCCGCGCGAGCGGGGAAGACCGTGGTGACGGTCTTTTCCTTGATGTACGGAGGGGACTACCCCCGCGCGAGCGGGGAAGACGGTCAAGATCGGGGAGGAGGGGTAGCCGTGGCGGGACTACCCCCGCGCGAGCGGGGAAGACCATGGTGACCTCCTTAGTGGAGCATGATGCTGGGGACTACCCCCGCGCGAGCGGGGAAGACCTGGACGACATCAGCGCCGAGTCCGTGGAGCAGGGACTACCCCCGCGCGAGCGGGGAAGACTGCCGCCCCAAACCTCCAACGACGCTCGCCGGGGGACTACCCCCGCGCGAGCGGGGAAGACGTGTCGGTGGAAATCCACTTGTCGATGATGACGGGACTACCCCCGCGCGAGCGGGGAAGACCGTCCGGCCCCGGGCGGGGTTGCGATGCCGTCGGGACTACCCCCGCGCGAGCGGGGAAGACGCCATCCAAGACGTCAGGGACTACGCCACTGCGGGACTACCCCCGCGCGAGCGGGGAAGACCGTTGCATATTCAAGCGACATAAGCGTCGTGCGGGACTACCCCCGCGCGAGCGGGGAAGACTCGAGGATGTTTTCTCTCGTCGGCCGGCGGCTGGGACTACCCCCGCGCGAGCGGGGAAGACTGGGCGAAACCATGAGAGCGTGGGCCAGGAGGGGGACTACCCCCGCGCGAGCGGGGAAGACTCCTGCCGGGCCTCCGAGGATCTGCTGGGCCTGGGACTACCCCCGCGCGAGCGGGGAAGACTCTTGCGCTAGAATGATCGTCAGCGTATCTATGAATATTCCTCCTTCCCTTGCCCCACAGGATGCCGGCTTACGATAAAACCATCGTAATTGAGCAGCTCATAGGGAGGCGAACCAAGGATATATGTCTCCTGGCCCGCCGGGATACTCCCGTTAGCCCAAAGGAGTACAATCGAAGCATCCCGTTCCGCTGGAAACCAACTGACCAAAACGTTTTTTACCCGGTCCCGAACCCCCTGCGACATGCGCGGCGAACAATACACGCCCGGGGCGACTTCCAACATGCACGAGGCCAAAAAGCCCCGCGTCCTGTTGGAAACATTACGGGTGACCGCGACTGTCATGGGCATCGAAGAACTCCTTGATGCGCTCGATCATTGCCGGAATCAACCCTTGGCGTCGCATGGACGCCCCCGCCAGCCTGCGTACTTCCCGTTCCAAGGAAAGGGATTCATCTTCCACGCAGCGCTTATACCCTTGAAAAGCGATCGGCAGCGTAAACTCGTCGCGGAAAAGATCGGCGATATCCAACGCAAAGGATATCGACGAGTCTTCATGAATGAAGCCAAGTTGCGGGATGGTCGCCGTGGCGGCCACCGCGATTTCCGCCGCCGCCCGCGTGGCGACGGCGGCATGATTGACGGCCATGTTGACCGGACTGGTTTCTTCCGGCGCGTTGCGGTTATAGCGCCGGCCTTCCCAGGGGATGCCGTATTGCCGGGCCATGAGCTTGTACATCTCGCGCACCCTTGCGCCTTCCATGCCGCGCAAGGCCGCGATATCCGCCCGTGGCGGAGCCTCGCCCAGACGGATGGCGTACATGGCGATGGCCATGGCGATGCGGCTGTCCGGATCGGCCCAGAGAACGGCCTGACGCCGTGCCATGGCGCTATGGTCAGGCCCGCGAGGCGGGGCCGTGTACATCCGCGTGCCGTTATCGCCGACCGCCGCGATGCCTGTTCCGTGTCTGGCGCACAGACGCAACACGTCATGGGTCAGGCTGACGCCCGGGCCAAGCAACAGTAGCGAAACCCCTTGGTAGGGAATGTCATAGACCCCAGAGGACAATTCCCCGTTTCCAGACGCGCAAAATTGCAATGTCCCGTCCGCGACGATAAGTTGCCCGCGCGACAACCACACCAGCCCATGGCGGTCGGCATGGGGAATACGGGCTGTTTCCAGCCCCAGTCTGCCCCGAAGCATCGCCTAGACCGGCCGCAGCAGCATCATGCCCAGGCCAAAAGCCCGGTGACGCCCAACCCCGCGAGCCAGCAACGCCGCAAATGCATCGGCGTCGACGACACGCAACACACCGTCCATTCTGGCCCTGGGGCGTTGCCCAATGCTCCTGGGCAAGCTGCCTTTGCCCTTGCGGCGCACGGGCGTGAACAGTTGAAAGCCCTTCATGGAGCATTCCAAGAGTTCCGCCGCGCCGTCGCGGGCAATCTCCGCGCCAGTCCAGGCCGTGTACACTTGGCCGCGATCGACTCCCCCCTGCGGGGCGGCGTCGCAGGCCGCGAGAAACGCGTCCTTTTCACGGACGTTGCCGTCCTTGCCGTTGCGCGTGACCGGGCAGCACTCCACCTGAAAGGCATAGCGCGTCCCGGAGGCAAACTGGGTGGGCATGGCCTTGCCCAGTATGCGCTCGGCCGGAAACGCCTCACTGAGGATTGGTTCCGCCAGGGCCAGGCCCGCGCGCAAGGCCTCAGGCTCCGACGCCGTGTAGCCAAGCACCTTAAGGAAGGGATTTTGTCCGTTGCCATACACGGCGAACGGTTGCGGGGCCGCATCGCCAAAGACGATCCGCATGGCCGAATGGGCTAGGTAGCCCCGGTCCACGGCCGTGACGCCTGTCTGGCGCGCCCAGCCGAACAACTGCCGGGGAACGATTTCCAATTGCACCATGTAAAGCGCCATCTATCCCTCCTCGCCGCCTGAACGCGCAGGGCGCAGGCAGCCCTGGGCCACGATACGCCGGCCCCGGTGCACGTCGTTGCCCCAATCCCGCAGGTCCGTACGCTCCACAAGACGGCCGGCCAGGGACGGCGGTCCCGAAAGCGGCCCATCCCCCGGCCATTGGGCCAGATAATCCCCCCCCAGGCCTCCTTGGGCCGGCACGGCGGCCAGGGCTTCGGGAACGCTCGCCGCAAGGACGGTTTCCTCCCGATACAGCGGGCACGAAGGCGGGCAGGAAACCCGGCCGAGAAACAGCGGCCGGGCCGGACGGCGCAACGCCTGGCCCACTTCCGCAAGTGTTGGGTTCTCGTCGGCCGGGACGAAGGTCAAGACCACAGTCACAAAGCCGTCGGCCACATAATCCCGCCAACGCTGGACATTGTCGTATTTCAGGCCGCTTCGCTTGAGCGGTCCCGGCGTGCGATAACGCCACATGGTCTGGCCGGGGCTGATGTGCGCGTTTTGGTAATCCGTGAACGTCACGCCGGTGGCGTCGCGCCGGGCGCCGTAGACGAGACGTTCCTGCAGACGGTTGAGGCGCTCGCCTTCCCTGGCGCGCCAGCCAAGGGCATTGGCGACAAGTCCGGTCAAGAGGCTTTGCGACGGCAGCACGGCGGTGGGCCGGATTTCGTCCACGGCCACGTCGCCAAAGGCCATAAGCGGTCCGGTCAGGCGCAGGACGAGGAATTCGGTCATGCCAGCTCCCCCTTGATGACGGCGGCGTCCACGGCCTCGGCCAGCTTGGGGACGGTCAGGACGTGGCAATGCTTAAATCCCGGCATGTCGGCGGTCGACGTCCGGCAGGCCAGCCAGCGGGTTTCCTCGGCGTCGTACATGGCGTCCATGGCCGCCAGATACTCACCCAGGCTGGCCACGGCCCGGCCGAAGAGGTTGCCGCCGGACAAGGGGAGGGGATCGAGGTAGGCGTTGGCCAGGGTGCGCGGTTGCCGTTCGCCGGCTTCGACCAGCACGAGCCCGGCGTGGTCGTAAGGGGCGGTGGACCCGAGCTTGGCCCCGGGCGAGACCGTGGCCATGAGCCGGATCAGATGGTTGACGACCCTGGCGGCCACGGTTCGGTCGGAGCGTGTCCAATCCTCGAAGGGTTCGCCAGTCATGTTGGAGACGAGCTGGGGCACGTCCACGACAACATAGGTATAGAACAGGCCGCTGGTCAGTTCGGCCGCGCCGAGGTGGCCGCTGCCTCCTTCAGAGGCGGTGGTCAGGTCGTCCACTGCGGTGAAATAGTCTGTTTCGGCCGCTTCGGCGTGCACGGTGAGGGCGTGGGCCACGTGCACGGCGGAACTGATGCGGGCCTCGGGATCGCCGCTGACGAACCGGCCGAACATGGCCGCGTCGATGCCGGCCCCGTTGGCCAGGGCCTTGAAATTCTCTTTCGCTTCTTTGTTTTTAAGCAGACCCTTGACGAGGTTGTCGATTGCTTTCGGTTCGGCGTTTTTATCCGTATCGAGAATCGCCTTGGCCTGGGCGATAAGGAACTCCACTTCCGGCTCGCCAAGGACGATCACTTCGCTGCGTGCAAGAGGATGCCGGTCCTTGTCGGTTTTGGCCGCGTCGTCCCCTCCTTTGTCCTTGCCGCCGTAGAGGGCCTGGATGAACCCTTTGAGCACGGCCTGAACGTTGGCTGTGTCATAGCCTTGTTCCATGAGGCGCGGTTCGATGAGGCGCGTGAAGATTTCCCGGGAATGGATGCTGCGCGTGAGCTTGGGGTCAACCTTGTCCAGGCCGTAGCCGTCGTCCGCCATGCGCCAATGGCGCTTGAGGCATTGGGAACTGACCCGGGTGCGCACTGCGCCGCCAAAGCGCATGCGTTTGGCCAGACCGGCGTCGTCGCGGTTGAGCAGCACGGCGGCGTAACTCGTCAACATGGAGATCTGCAGAAAGCGGGGCGTGGTCATCTGGGCGCTCCTATTCGGCGGCGGCTTCAGGTTGGGCAGGGGATTCGGTCATATAAAAGCCTCGGGCGAGCTGGCGGCAAACGGCGTCGCGGGAGGCTTCGTCGGCGGCGAACAGCAGCCTTGCCAGCCCGGTCCAGTCGACACGTTCCTCCTTGGAGGCCAGGAAGCGCACGACAAGGCGCAGATGGTCTTCAAGCTGTTCGTCCCGGGAGCGCAGGAGCGTCCACAGTCGGCTTTCCGCCGTGCCGCCGCCGATCCGGGCCAGCACCCGACCCAGGGGGGCTTTGGGCGAGTGGCAGTCCGGGGCCATGACGGCCATGCCGGACATGACCAAGGCCCAGGCGCGTTCCATGCGGTCGCTTTTTCGCCACGCTTCGGGCACGCGATCGAAAAGCAGTCGCCAGTACGCAGCCGGCGGCATTTCCGGACGCAACCGGCGCAGTTCGGCCAGATCGCCCCTGGGGAATTGGTCGTGGCCGATGACGCCGGCCAACGAGGCCACGACGGCGTGCAAACGTTGGCTGTCGGGTTCGCTCATAGCGCCTCCTTGATGACGAGGTTTTTGCGCAGGCTGCCTTCCAGGAGATTTTCCGCCTTGGCCATGGCCCGGTAGCGCAGGGCGCTTGAGGTCGGCAGGGCGTTGCACGCGCGTTTGAACTCGCTTCGCACGCGCTGGATAAGAAACTGGCTCCAGGGTTGGAGAATGGCTGGTTCAACGGGCGAGTCGCCCAGGGCGTCGAGGCAATCCCAGAGAAAGGGGAAGAAGTGTTCGTCCACGGCCCGGTCCAGGGCCTGGAAGGACGTTACGGCCCACTGCGCCGTTTCGGGCTGCTTGAATTCGGGCGCGTCGCGGGCCGCCTGCAGCAATTGCAGCACAGCCGGCCGCAGGACCCTCTTTCGGGCGTCGTCGGCCAATCCGGCCATGGCTTTGGCTACCGCCGCCGCGTCATCACGGCGTTCTTGGCAGAAGCGGCGGCTCTTGCGAGGAATGGGAATAAAACGTTCGTGATATCCGGCGCTGCCGCCCTGCGTGCGAGAAAAAACGCGGAAGGCCACACTCGCTTCGCCGGGCGGGTCGCTTGGATGGAAACACTGCAACAGACTCGGCGTATAGCTTTGTCGGTCGAACAGGACTTGGTGGGCGACGCTGTAATGCGGGGCGAGGTTATAGGCTTTAACCTCCTTGCCGCTGCTGTTGACGGGTATCCATGGGTCGCCAAGAACGCCATTGAAAGGCTTCCCGTCGACCCTGGCCGCGCTGGTTCCCTTGGCGCAAAAAGCCAACATCTCGTCACACGGGGAAAACAGGCGTACCCGGCGGCATATCTCGATGAAAAGGGGGTGTAGTTCGGCCAGGGAAAGGGCTTCTTCTTTTCCCCCCCGCCAGGGTTCCAGCCAGAGGAGGCGTTTGCCGGCGAGGGGATGGAACAGTTCGCTTTTCTGCCATGTCTCCCTGGATGCGAGCAAGATGCGGCAATCCCGCAGCCAATTCTCTCCGGGGTGTTGGGAAAAAAGCAAGGATACGCCCGGGCGGGCGGCAAATCCTCCGTTTTGCCTGGCGATCCCATAGTTCCCTTGGCCGAGAAATCCGCTGAAGGATTGGAGCATGAGCAGCCCCAATGCCCAATCCTCCATTGCGTTCTCGAAAAATGATTTGTCCTTTTCCCCATGGGCCTTGGACGTGACCAGCACGTCAAGTCCCAATGGCGACGTGTGGTCGGAGTCGGCCATGCCCTTGAAGTCCTTGAGCGTCCCCTCGGGCACGGGCGGTTGCAAAAATGCCGGCTTGGCCAGATCGTCCACCACCAGCCGCCACGGGGCGTCGTCGGGATACCCGGGCGTCAGCCCCCGGATCAGCCTACGCCAATCTTCCTCGCAGAGGCCTTCCGGCACGTCGTCGTGTCCGGCCTCCTCCAGGGCCATGACCGCCAGTTGGCACAAAAAGGCATGCCAGGGGTGACGGTGATGGGGGCGCAGCCCCGGGAAATCCACGACCTCGTCCTGGCCAAGCAGGGCCAGGACGCCCGGCAGCGATGCCTGGACCATGCCCGTACGGGCACGCACGCGAAAGACGGGGTCCACAAGCAGATTATCTGTCATGAAGCCTCCTTTTGCAGGCCAAAGCGATCATAACGGTAGGTCTTGGGGCCAAGGTGAAATCGGAACATTTGCGGCGAAGCATCAAGAACCACCGGTTCAATGTCTCCGGGAATGTCCGGGGCTAGCCATTGCGGAAGAGTCAGTTCATCCACAAGATTGCCGAAAGGGCTGCGAAAGGGCGAAGCGAAGGAAACGGCCCGGTCCCGCAGACCCAGCCGTGTCCCTACGGTCAATCCTTCGCGGGTCCCGGCGTTTTCTGTAAAGGGCTTGTCCCATTCCAGGCTGGCATAGCGGGCGTTTTGTGTTCGCGCGTGTTGGCGGCCGAAGAAATCATTGTGTTCCGCCAGCATGTCGTGGCGGCGGGCCACATCCATCAATGCTTCGGGATGAAGGGTATTTTCCACAAGGTCGCGGCTCATCTCGGGTACCTGAATGGGCGTTTCGGCCTGTTCAAGAGCGGCAAGCCGCTCCCAGGCGGCAATGACCGCCAAGAGGTTTTCGTAGGCCCGGTCCTTGCCGTATTGATGGGATTTGGCGGCGCGGAGGGCAGCGGCGTCCAGGCTGACCGGCGTCAAGACATGGCAAGTCGGGGCGGCATGGGCCGATGGCCGCAGGGGATCGCGTCGCCTGTGGCGGTGGAGTCGGCCGAGGCGTTGCAGCAAAACGTCCATGGGGCACAAGTCGGTGATAAGCAGGTCGAAATCCACGTCCAGTGATTGCTCCAAGGTCTGGGTGGAAATCAGCACACCGTCACGACAGCTTCCGGCAGGCCCGAAACGGCTTTCGACTTCGGCGTCCAACAGCTGCCGATCCAGCCGGGCGTAGCGGGAATGATGCGGACAGACCTGCCCGTTGACGCTGAACAGCAGTTCCTTGGGCAGGAGCCGTTCTAATGCTTCGAGAGTTGCCAGGGCGGCGGCGATGGAGTTGCGTAACACAAGGATGCGGCCCCCCTGGTTGGCCGCCGCTGCGGCCAGGGCCGCCACCTGCCCAGGCGTGTCCTGGGTTGGGGAGAGTCTCGCCCGGACCGGCCTTTTCCGCGACTCGCGGGGGCGGTCGTCCTGGACGGCCGTGACGCACCCCACGGTAGTGATGGCGGGGTATGGCGCGGCAAGGCACTGGGCAAGGGAGGGGAGATTGCGGCTGCGGGCGAAGCAGTCGAGATATTGCTGTCGGGCGGCCCCGCCAAGGGTTGCCGAGAGCATCAGCACGTGTCCGCCGACGCTGCGAAAGAGATGCAGCAGCGCCAACGTCAGTCTGGTCATGTACACGTCGCTGGCGTGGACTTCGTCAATGACCAGCAGCGACCGGCAAACCGCAGCCGCCCGCAGGTGGGCATGGCGGATACGCAACGTGCCGAGCAGCGCCTGGTCAATGGTGCCGACCGCTATGGGAGCGGCCAGATAGCGCTTGGGGTGTTCCGCCGCCCAGCGTCTCTCGGCGGCCGTATGGTCCGGGTCGTCGTCCCACAAGACTTCAAAGCCGGGCAGGCGGACGCCGCGGGCGTCATCGACGTGCAGGTATCCGGGGACGGCCAGGACCGTTGCAGGTGGCCTCTCGCCAAACGATCGGGCGATAAACGGGGTGATCCTGCCGAAAAGCTGTGTCGCGGCAAAGCGCAGGGGGTTGGCGAAGTAGAGGCCGTCAACGAGGCCCGCGTCCCAAAGCCTTGAAAAGTAACGCAGCGCGGCCTCTGTTTTGCCAAACCCCGTTTCCGCCTCAATAATGGTGAGGCCGCCCTGGCGGCAAAGGGGCAAGGCTTCGACCGCCTGTTGCAAGGCATTGGGTTGGAAGGGAAATTGGGAATGAAACGGCGGCAAAGGGGATGCCGTTTGCCGCCAGTTTGCCGTATTAAGACCTACGGCCGTGAGCGCCTTGGCGGCCGCTGCTCTGGAGTTGGCCAGTTCTTCTCCGGGGAGCGTGGTGCGTGTGATGTGGAAAAAGCGGGTGTCCGAACCAAGCCAGTCGGCGAGCATGACCATGCCGGCGAAAAGGTGCTGCGCTTCCGGAGAGGACGGCAGGGGCGGCTGATTGTTGGCGAATGCTTGGGGATACCAGTGCGGCAGCGCGGCGGCCAAGTCCTTGAGAAAGGTCCAGGCGGGAGACATGCTGTCCTTGGGCCACAAGGCCATTTGGCGGATCTGGGCAAACTCGGCCAGGGGCTCGCCATGATGGGAAAACGCGCCAGCAAGATATTCAAAGACAATCTCTCCTCCCTGGTTGTCCCAGTCCGGCAAGAAAGCGAATATTCCCTGGAAGTTCTGTGCGTTTATCCCGGCAAGGAGCCCTGCCAAGGGCGCAATGTGTCCGTGGGTCGGGTGTTGCTCCGGGGTGATCTTGTTTTGAAATCCGGGAGTGGCTTTTCCGATGTCATGGAGCGCAGCCAGACACGCAAGACGCTGGATGTCGGTCTCGGTTAATTGCCTGCCAAACAGGCACGCTAGCCGCGATTGGTATATTTTGAGTCTTAAGAGCGATTCAAGGGTTGCCGCCACATCGGCAAGATGAGCTAGGAGAGGCAGGGTTGACGTGGCTGTGCCATCCTTGGCCAATTTTCCCCACAGCGACATGGTCTACCTCATGCAACTGAGAAATGTTTTTAGACTTGTATTTGCCATCCGATATTTCAAAAGAAAGGGAGATGCAACTGTTCCGAGGCCATGGCAGCTGTGCGGAAGGGCTTTGTTGACCATTTTGGGTTAAGTGTGAGTTAATAATTCACTGAATTGTAATGAGATATTAACTGGTAGAGTAAAATTGTCCATGTTGTTCACTCACCGTCCCGACCGCCGGTCTGTCCCGGTGTCCCAAATCCTTAGGATTGGGACGCCGGGACACGCCGGCCGGCAGGGGGGCAAGGGGAGGCGCTGCTTTTAGTGGGCAGATGCTTGTCGAGTGTCCGCTGAACCGTGCTTTTGGGAATGTCCGTGAGCTTCGCAATCTCTCGTACGGTTTTGCCCTGGTCGGCGAGGCTGAGGATCTTGTCGACATTTTCTGAAAGAGAGTGGGTGGTCCATTGGAACGTGCCGTCCTTGGCGACCAGTCTGGCGACGAAAGGATCGGCTCCAGGGCCGGCCAAACCTCTGGCTTTTTGAAGGTGCACCTCGAAACGTGCGCCATCGGCTGGAGTGTGGTTTTTGACGGGCAACAGCGCGATAACGGTGTCCATCACGTCTTCGCGGGACGAGGTGCCGCGTTGGCCGCCGTTTTTGTTGGCATGGTGCACCACGACGACAGCGATGCCGCGTCTTCTTAAGGATAAAAGCCAGGCCTGGACCGGCAGCCAGCTTTCGGCCTCGTTTTCCTTGCCGATCCGGCAAAGCGTCGCCAGATTGTCGAGAATGAGCAATTCCACCCCGGCAAGCGCAGGGTCAAGGGCCGCTTGGCCTTCCGGCGTGGCGAGGTTTGCCAGGAAATCGGGCTGGCAGTCCGGCGTAATGATCCGCAACTGCTCCGGGACGGGGCCGCCGTATCCTTTGACGATGCCGGACAGTCGTTCCTGCAGCATCCAGCCCGGCATTTCGCCGTCCACGAAGAGCACATTTCGAGGGTGGGGCGTCTTCCAGCGCAACACGGCCTGCCCGGCGGCCACGCCAGAGGCCAAGGTCAGGGCCAGAAAGGTTTTGCCCAGCCCCCGGGGGGCGTAGAGCAGGGCCAAGCCCTGGCTCGGCAGAATCGGGTCCAGGATGTGTTCGCGCTTGGGAAAGCCGTAAGCAAGGAAGTCTGTCGCGGAGAGCACGACAATCGGGGCCTTGGCTCCGGTTGTCTGTCCGCACATAGCTGGAGGCGAAGCGGGGGGCTCGGCCCTGTCCAGGCAGGCCTTGACGGCATCAAGGCCTTCGGAGGCCGCCAGGTCATTGAAGTCCGTTCTCCCCGCTGGTTCCTTGAAGTCAGGCGCGGCAACCCGGGCTTGGACAGCCTGAGCGGCTGCGACGGCGCGGTCGATGCCGGGGTTTTTCCCGTGTCTGGCGGCCGTTTCGTGGTCGTTGTCTGCACAGATAACCATCGGGCGGCCGGGGAAGGCTTGGCGGGCCGTCTCGGCTACGGGCATCAGGTTGCTGCAGGCGAAGCAGACCAACACAGTCCCCTTGGCGGCTGCGTGGATGGTCGCACCGGTCGCATACCCTTCGACAAGGTAAAGTGGGCCGTCATCGCCGTCGATCCGGAAGAAGCCGCCACGGATTTTCCCGCCGGCAAGGAACCGCTTCTCTCCCTTCGCGGTGATGAACTGAAGGGACATGGGGGTGCCGTTGGCATCACAGATGGGAACCACCAGCCGTCCGTCCTTGGTGACGTAAATCTTGTCATGTGGTCTGACGCCCTTGCGAACAAGATAGGGGTGATCGTCTGGGGCGGGGCGGGCTTGAGGTGACGTTTACTATACTGTTGCCTGGAAATGAACTGGGAGGTGGGGGGGGCGGGGGATTGCAGGCTTTCCAGGGGGTTGTTCGCTCGCGGTTAGGAATAAGTTAGGAAAAAGAAAAAGGGCCTACAGCGTTTTTGCTGTAAGCCCTTGGACTTCCTGGTTGCGGGGGTGGGATTTGAACCCACGGTCTTCGGGTTATGAGCCCGATGAGCTACCGGTCTGCTCCACCCCGCGTCGTGGAGAAATGTATCTAGGCAAAACGGCACTTCCCGTCAAGCGGAAATTATGAAAAAATCGCATTTATTCGGATGGCGTTGATTGATATCTTTAAAAAACAGTAGGTTGTCGTTTTGTTGGAAACACAAGTCCTGGTTGGCGCGGGCTTGGCCTGCTTCGGGGCTTCCCTGTTTGGCCAAAAACGGGCAAGGTGGCTGGCCCTGGGCGGGGGTGTTCTTGTCACCCTGGCCGCCTGGGCCGAGGCCGATCCCGTTTTAGGCCTCGGCGGGCTGTCCGCCGCGCTGGCGGTCTGGTTAGGCCAGCGTGCCGGCCCGCGCCGGGGAGGCCGGGGCCTGGAGCCGCGCCCCGATACCCCTTTGGCGGAGACGTTCCGCAAACTTCCTTGACGAGCGGGGGGAAGACGGCTATTGAAAAACGTTCACCACAATTCTTTGGAGATTATGCATGAGCAAGAAGACATACCAGCCGAGCAAGATTCGCAGAAACCGCAGCCACGGCTTCCTGGTGCGCTCCCGGACCAAAAACGGACAGGCCATCCTGCGCCGTCGTCGGGCCAAGGGCCGCAAGCGCCTGGCCGTCTAGTCTTTCCTCCGGCGCACAGGCTCCGGACGGGTAGGGAATTCGCGGCCTGCTTCGAAGCAGGCCGCCGTTACCATGGCAAGGCTTTCCTGCTCTTTGTCCTGCCGCGAGCGGAGGCGAACGCGCCCTGGCGGCTTGGCATGGCCATCAGCAAAAAAGTCGGCAACGCCGTCGCGCGTAACCGCGTCAAGCGGGTGGTGCGCGAATGTTTTCGTTTGTGCGCACCCCAGGCCATGACCGGCCTGGACGTCGTCGTCGTTGCCAAGAAATGCCTCGACCCGCGCCGGTTGGACCTGCATCAGGCCATAAGCGACTTGCGCCCGCTCCTTATAAGGATGGCCAAGGACCTCGACCGCCCGGCTCGGCCGGGAAGCGTGGACCCATGCGACGCGCCGTGATATGGGCTCTCAAATGCTATCAGCTGGCCATCTCGCCGCTTAAGCCCGCGTGTTGCCGGTTTGCGCCCTCCTGTTCCGCCTACGCCGTCGAAGCCGTGGAGCGCTTCGGCGTGGCCCGTGGCGGCCTGCTCGCCCTCTGGCGGCTTCTGCGCTGCCACCCCCTGGCCCGTGGCGGGTACGATCCCGTGCCTGCCGTATTGCCGCACCTCCTGCGCGCTCCCTGGCGCGCTTCGCCATGACGGCGCATCCACACTTCGACGGGATATGAAGGACAATGGAAAACAAACGCGTAATTTTGGCCGTGGCCCTTTCTCTTGCCGTCCTGGTCGGCTGGAATTTCCTCTTCCCCCCCGCAAAGCAGGCGCCCAAGCCTGACGCCGCCGTCAGCCAGCAGGACGCCCCGGCCCCGTCCAGCCCGGCCGCGCCCGCCGCCAAGGCCGAAACCCTGGCCGCCTTCGCCCCCACCCCGGGCAAGAAGATCACCATCGACACGCCGCTGTACACCGCCGTCCTCAACTCCACCGGCGGCGTCCTCGAACAGTTCGCCCTCAAGAACTACCGCGAGACCATCAAGCCCGATTCGCCCCTGGTCAACCTCATCGACGACAAGGCCAAGGCCAAGGCTCCGCTCGGCATCATCTTAAACGGCTCCCCAACTTGGCAAAACGTCGAATGGTCGGCCGAGGGCGGCGATCTCAAGCTCGAAGCCGGCGCGGCCGGAACCGTGGTCCTGGCCGGCCGCATGGGCGACGTGGTCGTCAAGCGCGAACTGACCTTTTCCGGCGACTCCTATATTATTGATGAAAAGTTCTCCCTGTCCAACAATGGCGGCGCGCCCCTGCGCAACCGCCTGTCCCTGACCGTGGCCGTGGACCGCCTTTCCGCTGCGGACGACTCCTACAACCCCACCCAGGCCGCCTTCTACGGCGCGTCGGGGCTGACCCTCGAAAGCGGCGAGAAGACGCTGGCCGAAGGCGTGGCCCCGGAAAAGCCCATGGAGTGGGGCGCGGTCATGAGCAACTACTTCCTGGTCGGCATCGTGCCCGAGGCCGCCGATCTGCGCGGCAAGGCCAAGCTTGAGGACGGCGTGTTCCGCGTCGCCCTGGACAAGGACGGTCTGGAGGTCCCGGCCGGCGGCCGTTCCGATCTCTCCATTGCCTATTTCCTTGGCCCCAAAGTGCCCAAGTACCTGGATATGGCCCCGCACAAGCTGGTCGCCTCCATCGACTACGGCTGGTTCGACTTCGTGGCCAAGCCGCTTATCAAGCTCCTGCACTTCTTTTATGACTATGTCGGTAACTACGGCGTGGCCATCATTTTGCTGACCATCCTTATCAAGCTCATCTTCTGGCCCCTGTCCCAGAAGTCCTACAAGTCCATGGATCAGATGAAGAAGCTGCAGCCGCTGCTCACCCAGCTTCGCGAGAAGTACAAGGATGACCGGCAGAAGATGAACGAAGAGATGATGCAGCTGTATAAGACCTACAAGGTCAATCCGGCCGGCGGATGTCTGCCCATGATCGTGCAGATCCCCGTCTTTTTCGGGTTGTATCAGGCGCTGCTGCATTCCATTGAACTGCGCCATGCTTCGTTCATCACGTATTTGCCTTTCACCAACATGATCTGGCTGGCCGACCTCTCGGCCAAGGACCCGTTCTACATCACGCCGCTGATCATGGGCGCGACCATGTTCCTCCAGCAGAAGATGACCCCGGCCCCGGGCGATCCCACCCAGGCCAAGGTCATGCTCTTTATGCCCGTCATCTTCACCTTCATGTTCCTCAACTTCCCCTCCGGACTGGTCGTGTACTGGCTGGTCAACAACGTCATTTCCATCGCCCAGCANNGCTCAACAAGAAGTCCTGACGCCTCGTCAGCGAGCATCCACGGCCGCGAACAGATGGAAGCGCAACCCAAGGAGCAACTATGAGCGAATGGAAGACCTACAGCGGCAAATCCGTGGACGAGGCCATGGAAGAAGCCTGCCGCAGTCTGGGCGCGCCCCGGGAAAAGCTTGAGGTCGAGATCCTCTCCGGCGGTTCGTCGGGCATCTTTGGCCTCGTCGGCAAGAAAAAGGCCCAGGTCCGGGCCCGGCTGCGCGAGGAGGTCAATCTCCTCTCCGACATGGGCGGCAAGGGCGAGCGCCGGGACAATGACCGCCGCGAAAGCGACCGCCGCGACAACGGAGACCGCCGCGACGGCGGCCGTCGAGGCAACCAGCGTCAGGCCGATGCCCAGCGCAACGAAGCCCAGGCCAAGCCCGCGCCCAAGGCCGAAGCCAAGCCGGCCCCCAAGCCCGCGCCCGCGTTGGTCGAGGACAAGCCGGCCCCGGTCCAGAGCGCCGCTCCGATCGCGCCTGCTACGCCGGCCCCCAAGGCCGAAACGCCGCCGCCGCCCCGCCAGGCCGCGCCCGCCGTTTCGGATTTTGCCGGCGACGACGAGCC
>DLGG01000123.1:11976-39317 GCA_002482565.1 Solidesulfovibrio magneticus | reverse complement strand
CGGCCACCTCGCCGGCCGCCGGCCACAACCCGGCCAGCGGGCCGACGACCAGAGCCAGGGGCGGCGGCCCCTCGGCTTTAACGCCGTCCGCCGCCTGGGCCAACCGGTCGGCCATAAGGCGCGCCGGCATTTCCGCCAGCAGGGCCAGGCCGGCCAGGGTCAGGCACAGGGCTGAGACTCCAGCCAGCAGCACGGCCGCAACCGGCGGCATCTGCCACAGGACGGCCCCCCCGGCCGCGCTCCCGGCCGCCACGGCCACAATGCCGGCCAGGGCCAGGGAGGCCGGATGAGGCGCGCGCCAGCAAAACGGCCGACCAGCCGTCATTTCCCGAACCGTTTCCGGCCCATCCGCCACCATGGCGACGTCATCCATGTCGTCCCCCCCTCGCTCCTTGATCCTTGTTTGCAAGCATCTTCCCCTGCGGCGAGCACAGTGAGCGTTTCACGCGCGGCCAACAGGTATTTTCTCCCGCTCGCCGTTGCAGCGACGCCATCCCCTTATCCCCCCTTTCAGGGAGGGTCCGGGAGGGGGTTACCCCCTCCCGGCCGCCGGAGGCTTCTCCCTCTTGTCAGAGCGCCAGCAGCTTGAACTTGAGCGCCTTGGCGTCCTCGGCGAACTCTTCGCCGCATTCGCAGGCGATGTCGTTGTCCTTGTCGTAGCGCCAATTGACGGTGATGTTCGTGCCCGAGGCGGCGGCGCGCTCCAGGACCTCGAAAAGGTCGAGCAGGGCCTTGGACGAGGACGAGTTGAAATAGACCAGCTCCAGATCGAACACGACCGGGCCGGCTGGCTTGGCGGCCAGGTAGTTCTTGACCCAGGTGAAAAGCGGCCCGAAAAACGCGGCCGCGTTTTCCGGATAGCATTCGCCCTTCATGCGGTGGCGATGGCTGGCCGCGTCAAAGTGGACTTCCGGCGTGGAGCGCGTGGGGGCGCTGACAAACGGCTGCATGAACACTCCTCTTCTTCGCCTGCGCGCGGTCGGACCGGCAAACGGCCTTGGCCCCGGACAACCGCGAAGGCGTATGCGACGGCGACGAAACAAGGCTTCTGGCCTTGGGCCGCGTCCTTGAAAAACGTCGGGGCCTTTATGACGCCAACAGGCTGGCGACGTGACTGTTTTTACGCCGGCTAGGCGATGACGACATCCAGGGAAAACCAAGCCAGCTCGTCGGAGACGGCCTCGATGTCATAGCGCATGGGCGTTACGGCCCGCCGGGCCATTTCCAGAAATCCCAGGCCGGCCCCGCGCGACTGGTCGTCGGGTCCCTTTTGGCGGGCGGCCTTGTAAAGCGCCTTGAGGCCTTCCTTATCGACGCCTTCCAGGGCGTCGATGCGTTCCCGGATGCGCGGCCCCAGGTCCTTGGCGATGAGGTTGCCGCAGCTCAGGCACAGGCCGGCCGGGTCCAGGCGGATGATGAGTTCCCCGGAAGCCATGCGGCCGGTGGCCATATCCACGGCGTCGGCGGCATAGTGCAGCACGTTTTGCAGCTGCTCCACCAGCACGGCGAAGGCCTGGGAAGCCCGGGAACGGTTGGCGATCTCGAAATCCACCTTGCGCCGGATCATGGAACCCAACCCCTCCACCACCTCCTGGGTCACCGGTCCCTTGAAGTAGAGGACCACGCCGCCCTCGCGCAGCATTTCCCGGCATTTGTCGAATTGCGGCCCGCCTGTCATGCATTGACTCCTTGCTTGGCAACGGGGCGCACGGCCAGAGCGGCCACGTCGTCGCGCCGTGAGGCGCGGCCCCTGTGGTTTTCAAAGATGGCGACCAGGGACTGCCGGCACTGCGCCAGCGGCGCGCCGGCCCCCTCGGCCAGCCATTGGCGAAGGGGCCGTTTGCCCAGCGGCAGGCCCCGTACGCCGCCGACCTGATCCGTCAGGCCGTCGGAAAACAGGAAGATCGTGTCGCCCTGGCCCACTTCCACGGCCACGTTGGCAAAGACCACGTCCTCGGGGGTTTTGGCGTAGCCAAGACCCAGGCGGTCCGCGCCGATCTCCTCGACCTCGCCGCCGCGCTCGACCCAAAGCGGCCGGCGCGCTCCGGCGTAGACCAGCCGCGAGGCGTCGTCGGCGTCGAAATAGACCAGCCCCATGTCCATGCCGTCGTCCACCTCGCCGCCCTCGGCGATGAGCCAGCGGCGCATGTAGCGGTGGGCCTCGGCCAGAACGCCGCCCGGGTCGCCCTCGAAGCGTTCCAGACGCACCCGGTCCAGGGCGGCTTTGGCGATAAGCGTCATGAACGCGCCGGGCACGCCATGGCCGGTGCAGTCGCCGATGCCGAGAAAAACGCCCCCGGCGCTTTTGGCCAGGAAAAAGACGTCGCCGCCGACCACGTCGCGCTGGTCCCACCACACGAAGCTGTCGGGAAACGCCGCGGCCAGTTCGGCCGGATCGGACAGAAAGGCGCGCTGGATGCGGGCGGCGTAGTCGATGCTCGATTCGATCTGGCGGCGCGCCGTCTCCAGGTTCACCAGGGTGTCGTTTAAGCGTCGCTCGCGCACGGCCACGGCATGGCCAAGCCAGTAGATTTGCCGGGCCAGGCCCGGAAAATCGCCAGACTCGCCCCGGGCCGGCGGAGCCGTGGCGGTGTCGTAGCAGCCCTGCTTGATGCGCATGCAGCTGTCCACCAGCCGGCCGACCTGATCGAAAACAATGGATTTCCCGGCCAGGCGCACCAGGGGATAATACAGGATCACGCCCAGGGTGACATAGCCGGCCAGCACGGCCTTGAGCGTGGCCTCGTCCAGGGCGGCGTGGCCGAACATGAGGCCCAAGGGAGCGACGACCACGAAAGGAAAGAGAATCAGGCCAAGCTTGGCCGGCGTGCCCAGGCCCGCTTCCATGAGACCTTCCCCGGCCTCTTCGCCCCGACATTTTCGAATGAACCTGCGCACGATGGCCTCCTTGCCGTTGCGGCCTTCCAGTGTTCGGGCTGGCCTCTTTGCCTGAGCCTCTTTATTGAAATTGAAAATAGATGTCAATATCATTAAATAGCAACATTGCGACGGCTTTGAGGATTTTCGCGCCGCAAGGCTCCGGCCACAGGTTAGCGCACTCCGTCTCAGCACGCGGGACGGCCCAAGCGCCGTATGCCGGCTTTATGTGTGCAAAGGCCGCCACCACCACAAACAACACTGCGGGATTTTGCGACATCCTGAAAACATGCCTGCATCATGTTTTGAGAGATGCATCACGCGGCCTCGGGGCCAAGGGAACCGTCGGATTCCAGGCAGACCCGGTTGCGGCCGCCGCGTTTGGCGGCGTACAGGGCCCGGTCGGCCCGGGTCAGGCAGGCGCTTGGGGCGACGTCATGGTCGCCCCGGCACTGGGCCACGCCAAAGCTGGCCGTCACCTTGACGACGCGGCAATCGGCCGTCACGACCATGTCCTCCAAGGCCAGACGCAGGCGTTCGGCCAGTTCGACGCCGCCGGCCAGATCCGTGCCCGGGCACAGGACGGCGAACTCCTCGCCGCCCACCCGTCCGGCCAGATCGGACACGCGAAGGCTTTCGCGCAGCCTTCCGGCCACGGCTCGCAGCACGGCGTCGCCGGCGTCGTGACCGTAGGCGTCGTTGACGGCCTTGAAATGGTCGATGTCGAGCATGATCATGGACAGCGGCGTGCCGCAACGCCGAGACATGCCCAGCATCCGGGCCGCGCCCTCGAAAAAGCCCCGCCGGTTGGCCAGGCCGGTCAGCGGGTCCGAGGCGGCCAGGCGCAACAGCTCCTCTTCCAGGGCCTTTCGGGCCGAGATGTCCTGGGTCATGCCGACCACATGGCCGTCGGGCTCGACCAGGGCCGCGCCCACCAGACACCAGACCGGCCCGCGCGGGGTGGCCAGCCGGGCCTCCATGCGCCGCACCTGGCCCCTTGCCGCCAGTTTCCGGGCAAAGGTCTGGTAATCAGCCGGGTCATGGAACAAGGATTTGACGTCACCGGCCAGGGCCGGCGCGGCTGTAGCCGGATCGTCGGCCGCCTCGCCCGGCCGCAGCAAGCCGACCAGGGCGGGATTGACGGCCATGAGCGCGCCCTGGGCGTCGGCCAGGAAAATGCCTTCGGTGGAATTCTCGAAAATGCCCCGGTAACGTTCTTCCTGTTGGCGCAGGCGACGGTTGAGGTCCACCATCCGGGCCTGGGTGCGGTCGCCGATGCGGGCCAGCTTCTCGGCCTTGCCGGCCATGCGCTCGGCCAAAAGGAGGAAATCGGCAGCCAGGGCCAAAGCCTCGGCCGGGTCGTCCCCGGCCTGCTCCAGTCTGGCCCGCGCCTCGCGCAAACTTTCGTCGTCCTGGCTCGCCACCGTTCGCACCACTCCCGCGACCTGTCGATTCGTCGGCCTTGCCCGGCAAGGCCGTCCGTTCCAGGCTTGGGGAGCCATAATTGATTCCGATTGTCAATGTCAACAAAAACCCTGGCGCTCCCCCCCTACACCCCCAACGGCCAAGAAACAGTCCGGCCCGCGACAGGACGGTGACACGCCAGGCCGAAAAACACGCGTTGTATGATCGTGCCGCTTTCTTGCCTAATCCTCGCAAAAACGATCAAACAGCCTTGCCGCCGGGCCGGACCCGGGTAACTTGGCCAAAACCGCAAGGATGGTGTCCAATGACCGATCAGGGCGCTTCCCGCCGGGTCGAACCCGAAGACGTCAAGGTCGCCCGCGAGGGGCTGGCCGAGAGCATCGCGCGGCGCACAGCCGCTAGCTCCGTGCTGGACACGGCCATCCCGGCCCTGACCCTGGTGCGGCGCGGCGAACCCACGGCCCAGACCTGCTACGTGCACGAGCCAAGCCTGTGCTGCATCGTCCAGGGGGCCAAGCGGGTATACCTGGGCGAGGACGTCTACCAATATGACCCGTACAACTATCTCATCACCTCGGTGGACCTGCCGGTGATGTCCCAGATCGTCGAGGCCAGTCCCGAGAGGCCCTATCTCGGTTTGGTGCTGCGCCTTGACCAGCGCGAAGTGGCCCAGACGGTGGTGGACAGCAAGCCGCCGCCCCTGCCCGAGCGGCAGACCAACCGGGCCATGGCCGTGGGCCGGGTCACCCTGCCGCTTCTGGACGCCCTGCAACGGCTGGTGGCGCTTTTGGACGAACCCGAAAGCATCCCGGTGCTGGCCCCGCTGGTGTACCGCGAAATCCTCTTCCGGCTGCTGGCCGGCGACCAGGGGGGGCGTCTGCGCCAGATCGCGGCGGCCGGCTCGCGCGGCAGCCAGATCGCCGTGGCCATCGACTGGCTCAAGGCCCATTTCAAGGAAGCCCTTCGGGTGGAGGAGGCGGCTAAACAGGCGCGCATGAGCGTTTCGACCTTCCACCGCCATTTTCGGGAGCTGACGGCCATGAGTCCGCTGCAGTACCAGAAATGGCTGCGCCTGCACGAGGCCCGGCGGCTGCTTTTGGCCGGGGGCATCGACGCCGCCGGCGCGGCCTTTGCCGTGGGCTACGAGAGTCATTCCCAGTTCAACCGGGAATACAGCCGGCTTTTCGGCGCGCCGCCGCTGCGCGACATCAAGATCCTGCGCCAGTTGGCCGGCGACTAAGACGGCACGACGGAAGCGACGGGAGAGGGCGACGACCACCCGTGCGAGGATCAGGCAATTTTTCAGCAGGAATGGACGTTCATCGCCCCGCCGCCCTCGGATAAGGTGCCTCTCGTCGCACCGTGCCGGACAAACGCGGCAACCATCCGGGGCCAACCGCCCGCGACGAGGAGAGAAACGATGCTTTACAGAAAAATGCCCAAGACCGGCGACGAACTGTCCATTCTCGGTTTCGGCTGCATGCGGATGCCGACCGTGGACGGCGTCATCGACGAACCCCGGGCCATCGCCCAGATCCGTAGCGCCATCGACCAGGGCGTCAACTATGTGGACACGGCCTGGCCCTACCACGGCGGCGCAAGCGAACCCCTGCTCGGCAAGGCGCTGCGGGACGGCTACCGGGAACGCGTCAAAATCGCCACCAAGCTCCCCTCCTGGCTCGTCCAGTCCCGGCAGGACATGGACCGGTACCTAAACGCCCAGCTTGAGCGCCTGGGCACGGACCACATCGACTACTATCTCCTGCACACGCTCAAGGGCTCGTCCTGGGACGATCTGGTCGCCCTTGGCGTGGGGGACTTCCTGGACGCGGCCAAGGCCGACGGCCGCATCGTCAACGCCGGGTTCTCCTTCCACGGCGAGGGCAAGGATTTTGCCCGCATCGTGGACGGCTACGACTGGGTCTTCTGCCAGATCCAGTACAACTTCCTGGACCAGCAGTACCAGGCCGGCACGGCGGGCCTTGAGTACGCGGCTTCCAAGGGGCTGGGCGTGGTCATCATGGAACCCCTTCGCGGCGGCACCCTGGCCCTGCCCGAAGCGCCGCCGGCCGTGGCCGCCCTGTGGGACGAGGCCGCGACCAAGCGCACGCCCGTGGAATGGGCGCTGCGCTGGATCTGGAACCATCCCGAGGTGACGGTGGTGCTCTCCGGCATGAACGTCGAGGCCCACATCGCCCAGAACCTAGCCGTGGCCGCCGTGGCCCAGGCCGGCTCCCTGACCCCGGCCGAGGTGGAACTCGTGGATCGGGTGGCCCTTAAATACAAGGAGCTCATGCCGGTGGGCTGCACCGGCTGCGCCTACTGCCTGCCCTGCCCCATGGGCGTCAACATTCCGAACTGTTTCAACTTCTACAATCAGCTGCACATGTTTGGCGAGACCTCCGGGGCCAAGATGATGTACACCGCCTTTGGCAGCGGCGTGACCGCAAACGGCGGACAGAGCTACGCCTCCCAGTGCGTGGCCTGCGGCGAGTGTCTGGAGAAGTGTCCCCAGCAGATCGCCATTCCCGACGAGTTGGAAAAGGTCGCCGCCGCCTTTGAAGGCCCGAACTTCCAGGCCGAAGTGGACGCCCTCAAGAACCACTTCAAGGCCGGCCTCGACTGATCCCGTCCGCTTCGGCGCGGCCCGTCCCCCTGGACAGGCCGCGCCGATTGCCCCACCATCGCCGACCAGTTTCTGGAAAGACGAACCAGACACCCCGACGCAGCCGGAGCGACGCCCCATGAAAATACTGTTCTACGACTGTTTCGCAGGCTTATCCGGCGACATGAACCTGGCCGCCATGCTCGGCCTGGGCGTATCCCCCGACTTCCTGCGGGCCGAACTGTCCAAGCTTGGTCTGGATGAGGAATTTCATCTGGAAGTCCGCGAGGATGCCCGAAACGGCATCCACGGCTTGCGCGTGGACGTGGGGCTGACTGCCGACGACGCGGCCTGTGACCACGCCGTAGCTCACGGGCGTCACGACCACGATCATGGGCATGGCGGACATCACCACCACGGAGCTGCCCAAGCAGACCATGCCCAGCATGACCATGGGGCGAAGGGCCACGGGGCCGGCCACGACCATGCTCGCGGCCAGGATGGACATCACCATCACGGCCACGACCATGACGATCATCCGGCGGGCGGCCAGTCCCAGGCGCACGCCCACGGCCACGCCCCTCACCGCAATCTGGCCGCCATCGAGGCTATCATCCGGGGAAGTTCCTTAAGCGAGCCGGTCCAGGACACGAGCCTGGCCATCTTCCGCAAGGTGGCCCAGGCCGAGGCCAAGGTCCACGGCAAGACCGTGGACGAGGTCCATTTCCACGAAGTCGGGGCCGTTGATTCCCTCGTGGACATCGTGGGCGCGGCCATCTGCTTCCATGCCCTTGGGGTGGACGCGGTCTGGGCTTCGCCGGTGGAGCTTGGCGGCGGATTTACGCGCTGCGCCCACGGGCTCATGCCCGTGCCGGCCCCGGCCACCACGGAAATCCTGGCCGGCGTCCCCACCACCCGGGGAGGCACGCCCCACGAGGCCACCACCCCCACCGGCGCGGCCATCCTGGCGACCCTGGCCACGCGCTTTACCGCCACGCCTGCCCTGACCCTGGAAAAAACCGCCTACGGCATCGGCCACCGCCCAACCGAGCGGCCAAACGTCCTGCGCGTCCATCTGGCCACGGCCGAGGCTCCCGACGCGCCGGCCTCGACGGCCAAGGCCCCCGGCGACGCCCGGCTGCTTGTCTGCAACATCGACGACATGACCGCCGAGGCCCTGGGCGTGGCCATGGACGTGCTCATGGAGCACGGGGCCATGGACGTGCATTTCACGCCCATCCTCATGAAAAAAAACCGGCCCGGCACGACCCTGTCGCTGTTGTGCGCCGCCGAGGACGAAGAGCGCTTCAAGGATCTCATTTTTCGCCACACCGCCACCCTGGGCGTCAAGGTCCTGCGTCTGGAGAAAACCGAACTCGACCGGACATTTTCCCGGCTGGACACGCCGCTGGGGCCGGTGACCATGAAGCACGCCGTGCGAAACGGCGTGGTGCTTCGCTCCAAGCCCGAGCTGGAGGACTGCCGGCAACTGGCCAAGCGCCACGGGCTGTCCCTGGCCGAGGTCCAGGCCGTGGTCGCGGGCTGCGCCGGACGGGGAGAAAAGCCGTGACCGACGACGCCGGCCGCGCGGCCCGGGACAGCAGACACCGCCATTTGCTGGCCGATCTGGCCGGGCTGAAGCCGGCCGTGCTGGCCTTTTCCGGCGGCCTGGACAGCAGCTTCCTGCTCCATGCCGCCAGCCGGGCCATGGGCGAGGGCCTCACCGCCGTCACCCTGGACACGCCCTACGCCCCCCGGGCCGAGATCGCCGAGGCGGCGGCCCTGGCGCGCAGCCTTGGCGTGCGCCACGTGGTCCTGGCCGTCGCCTTTCCCGAGGCGCTGCGCGACAACCCGCCCGAGCGCTGCTATCTGTGCAAGAAGGCGCTTTTTGCCAAGCTGCTGGAGCTGGCCGCCGGCCAGGGCATCGCCCATGTGCTGGACGGGGCCAACCTCGACGATCTGGACGACTACCGCCCGGGGATGCGCGCCCTGGTCGAGCTGGGCATCATCAGCCCGCTTTTGGCCGCCGGCATCGGCAAGGCGGACATCCGGGCGCTTTCCAGGCAGGCGGGCCTGCCCACCTGGAACAAGCCGTCCGGGGCCTGCCTGCTCACCCGCCTGCCCCACGGCAGGCGGGTGACGGCCGAGGAGTTGGAACGCATCGACACGGCCGAAAGCTGGCTGCGCGGCCTGGGTTTCCCGGCTGTACGGCTGCGCAGCCACGGCGACCTGGCCCGTCTGGAAGTGCCGCGCGACCAGGCTCCGGCCGTTCTTGAGGCCGACGCCCGGCACGGCATCGACGCCAGGCTCAAGGCCCTGGGCTACCGCCACGTGACCCTGGACCTGGCCGGCTACCGCATGGGCAGCCTCAACGAAAAGCCGGACGCGGCGGCTGCCCCGCCGCCGGACGGCGACGCTTAGACCACGGCTCCGGGGCCCAACCATCAACCGGCCCGGACAACGCCGGCAACACCTGCAACCCGCGCCGTGGGCCCTTTTCGACCAGGCCCGTCGGCCGCAAAGCGATACGAATATATGGATGCTCACGAGACCCTGCGCGCGCTTTTAAACGACATCCGCGACGGCGGCCTGAGCGTGGAGGACGGGCTTTCCCGGCTGCGCGACCTGCCGTTTCTGGACATGGGCCACACCAAGCTCGATCTGCACCGGTCGCTGCGAAACGGCTTTCCCGAGGTGATCTACGCCGAGGGCAAGACGCCGGAGCAGGTGGGCGAGATTTTCCTGCGCATGCGCGAACATGCCAACGTGTTGGCCACGCGGGTGTCGCCGGAGACGGCGGCCCATGTGATCGGGCTGTGCCCACAGGCACGCTACAACGCCCTGGGGCGCACCCTGACGCTCACGCGCGGCGAGATCGCCTGCAAGGACGGGGAGATCGCCATCGTGACCGCCGGCACGTCCGATCTGCCCGTGGCCGAGGAGGCGCGCGAAACCTGCCAAATGCTCGGCAGCCGGGCCTTTGTGGTGTCGGATGTGGGCGTGGCCGGCATCCACCGGCTTTTGGACAAGCTGTCCGACATCCGCCGAGCCCGGGTGGTCATCGTGGCGGCGGGCATGGAGGGGGCCTTGGCCAGCGTCATTGGCGGGCTTTTGTCCCAGCCCATCATCGCGGTGCCGACGTCGGTGGGCTACGGCGCGGCTTTTTCCGGGGTCGCGGCGCTTTTGGGGATGCTCACCTCCTGCGCCAGCGGCGTGACGGTGGTCAACATCGACAACGGCTTCGGCGCGGCCTGCGCGGCCTGCAAGATCAACAATCTCATCCAGGCGAAACCATAGTCAGCCCGTCATCTGGATGGGAACCTACGACACAGGAACCATCGAATCGAACGGATGCTTGATGCGCTGTCTTCGAATCAGGACGCCGCGCTTCGCGCCCCCAGGCCGAGGATGACCCGGCCTTGTAGGGAAGCCGCTGCGAAGCGCTGCCCTAGAGCAGACCGAGCAGCCGCACCACCAGCGGCGCGAAGCCGGCGGTAAAAAACCCGGCCAGGATCATGGACAGACCGGCCATGGCCCCCTGTTCCTCGCCTTCGAGCAGGGCCGTGGCCGTGCTCTGGGCGTGGGACACCGTGCCCAGGGCCAGCCCCCGGGCCACGGGATGGTCAACCACTCCGTGTCGGCATCAACGGCCAAGCTGTTGAAGATCATTTGCCAGACGCCGTTCTTGGACCAGCGAACAAATCTTTAGTGGACACCTGACCATTTCCCGTATTCAGAAGGCAGGTCGCGCCAAGGAGCACCAGTCCTGGCGATCCACATGACGGCTTCGGCGAAACGTCGATTGTCATCGCCAGTCCTCCCCGGGTCACCCTGCTTTCCTGGGAGAGCGTCTTTGATGATATCCCATTGATCATCTCGCAGCCGATGTCGTCGTTCCATGCGCAACTCCTTGTTGCGCAATGCTAGCAAATAACCAAATGAATGTCGCCACGACCTAGAGTTGACCCTTTTTTTGTTTAAACTTTATTCTGCTTTCATTTGGTTGTGAGAGATTGTAAAAAAAATGCTCTCCAGTAAAGGCTAATTCGTCATTGTAAAATGAAAAGGTACGACAACGAGAGTAGCGACATTTTGCCCGCCGACTTTCCCCGGAACGAACCGATAGCTGTTTGCGGCAGCCAGGGCCGATTCCTCGAAAACACCTTCCGGCACTGCCTTACGGATAGTGCAGTGGCGCGGCTTTCCCTGGATATCGATGACCATGCTTACGAGCACCGTCCCTTCCAGGTGCAGGCGTCTGGCGTTTGGTGGATATTGCGGAAGTTCCCTGCTGACGATTTTAGGCGGTATGTCCACGACCTCGGCGTCGTAGACCCCCATCCCCCCGATGATACGGGAGGGGGCAGCGCTCTTGCCCGTTTCGCCTCCTGAGCAGGAAGACTCCGGCGTGGCGCTCGATTGAGCCTGTTCTGAGGCGGTTGAGACAACCGGACTCGGAGGCGAAGGTTTCGTCGACGATCCTATTGGCCGTTTTTTCGGGCTGATGTTTTTGGCGACGATCGGCGCAGGACGGGCCGTAGCGGCTGGGGCTTTGGGCGGCGCGGCCACAGGCTGCGCAGAGGTGACGGGAGCGGGTGGTTCCGGGGCCGAAGCGGCCGGCTGCGCCGCAACTGGCGAGGCAGGGGGGGCGACAGTCCTAGGGCGGACCAGTTCCACCATCCCCAGGCTGAACGTCTTCGGCTGGGGAGCCGGCTGCGCCGCCGGCCACAGAAGCAGGAGCGCCACGCACGCCGCATGGCCTGACACGGATACGACAATATCGACGTTTCGCACAACTACCGGCCTCCCTCGTCCGGCCGTTCGGCCACCACGCCAAAACGATCGATGCCGGCCTCACGGATGCGTCCCATGACATCGACGATCGTCCCGTACGGCACGGTCCTGTCGGCCCGCAAAAACACCTCCTTGCGCCCCGAGAGCGCCTGGCCGCGTAACCTGTCCGTCAAATCCTCCAGAGATACGCTTTGCTCGTCGATAAAGACTGTCCCCCTCGGGTCGACTCCGACAATGATGTGGTCGTCGTCGACAGGCAAAGCCTCCACGTTTTTTGTTCGAGGCAGGTCGACATCCAGGCCCTCGGTCATCATGGGTGCGGTGACCATGAAGATGATGAGCAAGACCAGCATGACATCGACAAAAGGCGTGACATTGATGTCGGAGGAGTAGCGTTTCCCTCTGCCCCCGGCGTTCATGAACATACCTGCTTTCGGAGAGGAGGGAGCTCCATGCCCTGCGGGTAGGTGCAGGCGTCATGGCGAAGCCGGTTGAGCAGAAGCCCCGCGAAACTGATGTACTGGCTTTCAAGGGATTCGATCATTCCCAAAAAAATGTTGTAGGCGACGCTGGCCGGGATGGCCACGGCCAGGCCCACGGCCGTGGCGATGAGCGCCTCGGAAATTCCGGGGGCCACAGTGGCCAGGGAAGCGGATTTCATCTGTCCGATGGCATGAAAGGAATGCATGATGCCCCAGACTGTGCCGAACAGGCCGATAAAGGGCGCGGAGTTGGCCGCAATGGCTAGAAACGGCAAGGCCCGTGAGAGGACGCGTATCTCCTCGGCAATGCCGTGGCGCAGGATCCTGCGGACGTTGTCGGCGACGAGTTTTTCGGCGTCTCCGGACAGGGAAAGCCGTGTAAACTCCTTAAATCCCAACGAGGTCATCCTTTTGAGCGAGGGGCCGGCCAAGACGTCTATTGTTTCCGCGGCCTCGGCAAGCGAAGAAGCCTCAAGCACCTGGTCAGTGAGGCGCGAAACACCGCGCCTGGCCGCAACCAGACTTCGCCATTTTCCGTACATTACGGCCCAACTGGCGACCGACATCAACACCAACAGGGCCAGCACGGCCTTGGCCACCCCTGTGGCCCCGGAAAATGCCTGCAACATACTACTGTCCATGCCGAACGCTCCTCTAGATACCCGCCAACGCGCGAGCCATGCTTCATCTTGGCGCGATTCGGCCGGGCGCTGTCAGAGCCTTCGGCCGAATCGCGTGCGGATCAATTAATCGGCTTAATGCCGCGAGTCACGGCGATGCCCCGGCTGAAAAAATGCTTGGGCTCGTGAAAATCCATGAGCGTTTCCTTGAAACCGGCCTCGCGCATAAGCCTGCGCCATTCGCCGCTGGTGTGGAACTCGCAGAAAAGATCGTTGGATTCGGTTCCGAACATGTACATCTGGTCGAAAACCCGAGTCATGGGGCCAAGCATGCCCCGCCAGGATCGGTTCGCGGTCACGTCGGCGATGACGGCCCGACCGCCGGGCCGCAGCACGCGGCGCACTTCCCGCAGCACTTTGACCACGTTGGTGTGGTGCAAAGCCAGGGAACTGGTCACGAGATCGAAGGTGTCGGCGGCAAACGGCAGGTCCTCAGCCGAAGCCTCCTGGAAGGTGAAGACCGGCTCCATGCCACGTTCGGCCACGTTCTTGCGCGCGGCCTCGATCATGGCTGCGGTGATGTCGATTCCGGTGATATGGCAATCACCCTCGGCGGCTTCCGCCAGGGCGATGGCCACGGTACCGGTGCCTGTGGCCACGTCGAGGATGTTCTCCCCCGGGGCCGGATGGGCCATGGCCACCACGCCACGAATGGCGTCTCGGTAGTCCATGCCGAATTTGCGCTGCATGAGCGCGACGATGCTGTCATTGTAGGTCGCGGTCCACGACTCGAAAACCTCGACGCGTTTTTTCAGGCTCGTCTGCGGCATATGGGTATTTCTCCTTATTCCGTTCACAGGACGACACGTGCTAGGCTGCTGCCGCATGGCGCAGCAATTCTTCCACCGTGTGACGAAGCCGCTTGTCGACCTTGTTGAAATCCATATTGGGGATGTAATACTGCTCCAATTGCTCGTGCGTCGATTTCGCTTGGGCCAAAACGGTCACGGCTTCCTGGAGCATTGTCTCATAACGGACCATGTCCTCCACGAGCTCCGCGTTGTGTCCGCCGAGAGTGCCGGCAGCGCGATCTCCCAGATCGAACGTCGCCAACGGTTGCACTTCGGACAAGGCCTCCGGTTGCGTCGTCACGACCAGATCCGCAAGCGGCAGGTAGAGATGGTCGAGCAGGTTTGGATCCAGGGGGCGATGGAAGAATTCCACGTCGAATCCCCGCAGCCGCGCCTCCTCTCCGACTTTTTCCAGAATCGGGGAACGGCCGGAGCCAGATTCCCCTCGGAGCGCCAGGACTTGCGTGTCCGGCCGCAGCACGGTGGCCACGTTGTGAATTTCGCCGGCAGGGGTGATCGACGAAATAAAGGCATGCCGCGCCGCGCCATATCCTTCGGTGATGCCCATGTCCGGGAAAAAGGCGACGATCTCCTGGGCGATCTTGTCTATTTCTTTCGGGTCGCGCCTTTGGGCGTACACCGCTTCGACATTGCCAAGGAGCAGGCGGGCGGCCTTGAGCAGCCGATAGACCTTGTGAAACTTTTGCTCGGACGCCTCGTTGATGGCGATGATTTCCCGACGGTGCGGGCGAATGGCGTCGAGATCCCAATATTCCCCGAGGTTGAGGATTTCATCCACGGCCCCGGGGTTGCGGGGATCGAAGACGTGATGTCCGGTGGCGGCCACCACCACGGCTCGAATATCCGGGATGACGACGGCGTCGTAAGACTGCGGATCAAGGGAACAATGCTGGTATTCCAGGTCATAACCCTGGTCCGCAAAGGCCTTGCCCACGGAGCCGATGAATGTGGACTTGCCGGTCCCCGGTCCTCCCTTGACGATGATGATTCTGGCGTTGTCTAGACGTGGCAGAAAATCGAAAAATGTTCGGAATCCCTCGGCGGAATTGCATCCGAAAAAGCATCGTTTGACGTGTGGGGCGCCGTTTTTCATGTCCTTCTCCTTGTCACGGGTGTTACGGCCTTGGGGGCGAAAAGCCCTTCCAGACCCTCGCGGCGGACCCGGGCGACAACAGGCTCCGGGTCCGCCACATACAGTGACTTGGCTTGCATGCGTTCAAAGTATTCACCTCCCGAGAATGTATAGCGTTTGGCCAAGCAGTCCTGGGCGTTGAGCCCCTCCTGCTCGGCGGCGAGAATGTCCCCGCAGGCCAATGTATGGGGCAGCACGACAGACTCGACTCCTCGAAGCCTTCGAACGGCGTTGTGGCCGGCCAGGGTTCCGGTGACCATGGCTTCCGTATGGCCCACGAAGAAACCGGCCTTTTCACCGGCGCAAAACAGATTCTCGAAGGACTGGACCTGAAGCGCGGCGTCGCGCGGGGCGCGGGACAGAAACCGCACGGAATTGGCGTGGCCGCATCCCTGCCCGAAGACCGCCCCTTCAAATCCCGGCAGGAGGCGCAATTCGTCGATGGGGAAAAACGGCGTCATGAGCTTGGCCATGGCGCCGGTGTCGAGCAGCACGAGGTTGCCGGCATATTGGGGCAAGGCATATTGGCGGCACGACTTCTGGGCCAGGAGTTCGCCGTGGGACAGTTCCGGCGGCAAAGGGACGACCAGGACGCCGCAGCGTTCAAGCTCCCGGCGCAGGAACATGGCCAGGGAATCTTTGCGCAACTCGCAGGAGCCGGAAAAGGAGCCGACGCCCCCGTCGGCCCGCATCCCCACATAATCGGCCAACCCCAGGCGCTCGGTCAGGCTCACCCGGGGGCCGTACGACGGGCACCGCAGAACGCACATGGCGCAGCCGTGGCCAAAGCGGACGCAATTGCCCATGGGGCCGGCCGAACCCGTCGCCTCGATGAAAACATCTCCCGCGATGCGCGTGCCGTCATGCAGGACGACGGCCTGGACCGTCCCCTGTGCGGCTTCGATATCCGTGACCCGCGAGCGCATGCGCAGGGTCACTCCCTGTTCCCGCAGACGTGCCCGCACCACGGATTCGATCCTGCTGGTCGAATAGAGGCTGGCGTGTCGATGCCCGGGAAAATCGACGCCCCGATGGGTGCTGACGCTGTCAGCCGCCTGGATCAGCGTGCCGCCGCCCAGGGCGATGAGTTCCTCGGCCGCCGTCTGGCGGCCGTTGTTGCGCATGATGCCGCCGGCAAGGCCGCAGCCCAACAGCAAATCCGTGCGTTCCAGGAGCACGACCTCGGCTGCTTTGGCTTGGCGTGCCGCCACGGCCGCCGCGCACCCCCCCCAGCCGCCACCGATGACCACGACCGTGCCGGGCACGGCCTTATCTCTGTTTTTCGAACTGTTACGCATCGAATAACGCCTTGCACCGTCTGACGGGTTGTCCTTGGTTTGCCGACAGGCACGCGCCGCAGACGCCTTCGCCGCAGCACATCCGGTGCCCGTTCGCCCAGGCCAAGGCCGGGGGCGCGGGCAGCGTGGAGGCAAGCGACGAAACCATGCCGCGCAACAGCTCGCCCCCGCCGCAAAACAGCAGACGCGGAGCCCGTTGGCGCATCAGACGTCCAAGGGAGGCCAGATCATCGGGGAAATGCATTTTCACGACATCGAGTCTTTGGGAGCCGGCGGGGAGAAAGGGAGAGCAAAAAAGCGCGCCGGGGCGGCCAAGCACAACAGTCACGCGGTTGCCATGGCGCAGAAGCGAACGGACCACGTTGGGCGCAAGGGACTGGGCCGTGCCGCCAGCCACGACCAGGCACGCCTGTCCCCGCACGCCTTCAATGTGCCGGTGCCCGGTGATCCCGTTCCAATAGGGGCCGCGGAGCCACAAGTGCTCGCCGCATCGCAACAGACGTTGGGTTTTGGGGCCGAGCACGGCATAGGCGAACGTGACCGTTCCCTGTTCGGGCGAAGCATGGAGGACAGCCATGGGCGCGTCGAAAAAGGCGGCCGCATCGCCCCGGACAAAAACGAAACTGCCGGGCAGGCGCAGTTCGCCGGCCAATTTCGGCGTTGTCCGGATGCTGACGATTTCGAGATCCTCCTGCAGCGTCCTGCGATCGACAATCGGCGCCCGCACGCTCTGACGACGCGTCCCTGTTCCTCCCTGCCAGGCGTGATGCGACAGGACGCAGATTCCAGGCCAACGGCAACGGCATGTATTTTCCCCGCGCAGAATCGAACATTCCAGGCACTCGCCGAGTTCGGCCAGATAGCATGGGCAATACGCGCTTCCGGCATCCACGCACTGCAGCAGGGAGGCGCCGTGAGGCTTTGGCGGTGTCGGCTGCCGGGTCAAGCCCTCCAACCGCGCGTGCGTCTGAGCTATCGAGGCTTCCATGACGCTCTCAGTGCAGACCGGCCGCAGCAGCGCCGTCCTGTCGGGTGGTTTTATAGACGGCCAGGGCATAAAAACCCGTCAAGACCAGAGTGACTTCCTCATAACAGTTCACCAGCCCGAACACCTTGGGGATGTTCACGAAGGCCCAGATCAGAACGAGGGCATAGATCGTTCCGTCCACGCGCGGCACGGCCGCTGCCATAAGCGCCAGGGTGAAGGCGGCCAGGGGACAGGGAAACCCGGGTAGAGCGATCATGCCGTGGCCGGTGAAGATTCCCAGCACAGGGAAAAGGAAGGCGAGCAGGATAAAAATGTATGTGGCCGCACGGCGAGCCGGCGACACGGCAAAGGTGAAACGGGTTTTCCTGGTGGCAAACAAATCCACGAAAAACAGGAAGCCGATGACGATGTACAGCGGCCCGGCCAGGAATTTGGCAACCATGTTTTCCCAGCAATAGATCAAAAAACAGGCAATGCCGTTCCATAAAAAGGCCACGGCCAAAAAACCTTTGACGAATGCGTCCGTGGCATTTCCCGGCTTCCTGGCAATGCGGTAGATCGTGATGCAGTAGCCGAGGATGAGGAGCAGCTGTATGGTCAGGGTGTCGTCCCGGAATTGGCGCAAGATATTCCAAAAGGCGTCCGTCGGATTCATAAGGCCTCCTTCAACGCGGTCGTGTCCAGGTCGGTTGGGCGTCCAAAGCGCGCCCCCGCCGCCGTGAGCGTCAGTATCCGGTGCGTTCGTGCCGGAATGTCCTCGATGTCGTGGGTGACATGCAGGGCCGCCGCCCCGGATGCGGCCAGCAGATCGTCCAGATAGCGGCGCATGGAAAGGCGCAGTTCGGGATCAAGTCCGGTGAACGGTTCGTCGAGCAGCAGCAGTTCGGGATCGACGGCAAAGGCCCGGGCCAGGGAAACGCGCTGGCGCATGCCGCCGGAAAGCGTTTCCGGATAGGCTTGCGAGAAGGTGGCCAAGTCCATGCGGGCGAGTATGTCGGCGGCCTTGGGCCGGGCCTCTGACGGGGCCATGCCCATGGCCAGCAGGGGCAGGGCCACGTTTTCCAGGGCCGTGCGCCAGGGCATGAGGCGCGGTTCCTGGAACACGAAACCGATACGCCGCACGGCCAGGGTCACTTTGCCTGCGCTGGGCCGGACAAGCCGCGCCGCCAGGCGAAGCAGGGTGGATTTGCCGATGCCGCTTGGTCCCAGGATGGCCAGGATTTCCCCAGGCTCCAGGGAAAGATCCAGGCCGGCCAGCACCTCCCGGCCATGGTAGTGTTTGCCGACTCCCGAAAACACAAGCACCGGGGTCATGACCGTCTCCGGCCGACGACGCGCCGGGCCAGGCCCAGCAGGGTCATTTCGGCAAGCCCCACCAGCAACATGCTGCAAAGCGCCAGGGCGTAAAGCCGGGGGGTGTCCAGGTTGGTGCGGGCCACGGCCAGGGCGTGGCCGATGCCTTCGTTTGAGCCCAGCGCCTCGGCCAGGACCGCCACCCGCATGGCCCCGCCCAGAGCCACCACGCCGCCGGAGAAAAGCGGCGCGGCCATGGCCGGGGCGTACACATGCCAAAGCCGCATGGCCGGGGTGAACCGGTAGGCCCGGGCCATCTCCAGAAGCGATCCGTCCACGGAGGAAAGTCCTTCGATGACGGCCACATGCATGGCTGGCGCGACCATCAGGGCTACGATGGCCACGACCATGGTCGAGCCCAGGCCGAACCACAACATGCCAAGCATCACCGCAACGACCCCGGGAACGCTGGTCAACATCCAGCGCGACGGGACCAGGAAGGCCCGGATCGGGGGCCAGAATCCGGCCGCCAGCCCCAGGCCGCCCCCAACGAGGAAGCCAAGAAGGAAGCCAAGCCCCACGCGCCGCACGCTTACGACTAGATCGCCTGCCCAGAACGCCGGTTGGGCCAGCAGTCCGGCCATGGCCGCGAACGTTTCCTCCGGCGAGGCCACGGCAATGCCGTGCCCCCGGCGGGAAACTGCCTCCCAGGCTCCCAGGAGCGCGGCCAGACCGCACAGCCGTCCGGCAATCCCGTCCCATCTCATGCGCCGACCTCGAAAAAATCCGGGCCGGGCAGTCTGCCGCCAATGCTTGCCGGCGACATGTCGTGGAGCAGGCCGAGGAAAAACCGGGCCGCTTGGCTGCCCGCCGGGCCGGAGACGAGCCGGATGTCCGCGCCCGGCAAGACGCCGTCCACAGCCTGGGAACCCAGGGCGGGGAAGCCCTCGCCGGCCAGCCCCACGGCTTCCCGGGGATGGGTTGCCACCCAGCCGGCCGCTCGGGCATAGGCCGCGCGCAGCGCCCCCCGTGAAGCCGCATCCCTGGCCAATGGTCCGACCATGGCCAGCGCGCCCTGGGCCAGCTCGGGATGCTCGGGGAAAACCTCCCGCCAGGCGTCCCGGATATCCAGGCGCTTGGCGGGAGCAGGCGTCCCCGGCCGCGCCTGGGCGCTTGCCCGCGATACGGCCAGGGTGGCGGCCGGTTCACTCAACAGGGCGCAGTTCCCCTGTCCAAGCAGCAGCAGATTGACGGCCTCCAGGGCATTGCCCGCATGTCGGGGCGTAAAGCGCAGGCCCGCTTGTCCGGCCAGGGCCCGCAGGAGCAGGTCCGGCATTTCGCCCGGACCAAACGGCAGCAGGACTTCCCGGCCGTCGAGATCAGACAGGCGCGACAGGGAGGCGTCTGTGGACACCAGCCAGACCGGGCTTGAAAACAGTGCCACCACGGCGGCGGGCACGCCCTTGTTGGCCAGGGTGCAGGCCGAGGCCGTGGTCATGATCGCCGCGTCCACGCCGGCCGTGGCGATCATGGCCCGCAACTGGTCCGGCGAATTCCAGGGGATGAAAGCCGCATGGCGGGAAATTCCCGGCAAGGCTCCGGCCCGGTCCATGACCAGCAAGGGCAGGGTCTCGGCCACGGCCGGTCCGGAAACCCGGAGGCTTCCGGCGTCTGCGGCCATGGCCGGCCCGGCCAGCGCCAGGGACGCCAGGATTGTCAGGAAACAGCGACGCGTCATGCCCCGGCCTCCGCCGGCCGGGCGGCCTTGCGCAGGATGTCCACCCGGACTTCCCCCATGGGGATGTCGCAGCGCCGGGTCTCGACGGCGGCAAAGCCGGCGGCGAGGCCGGCCTCGGCGATCTGGCCGGCCTCGAAGGACACGTCCTGGCCTTCAAGCGCCAGGGACAGCCGGGAGAGAACATAGGCTTCAGGCTTTGTCCGCTCGCCCGTCAGGCCTTCATGAAGGCTGACGAAGACGCCTCCGGGCTGCAGGGCGTTCAGCACACGGCCCAAAAAAGCCTGGAGGTCCTTGGCATAGTAGAGATTGTGGCTGGCCCAGACGAGGTCGTAGCCCGAGCCGAAGGAAACGAGGTTGTAGTCGCCGGGAAAAAGGGCCACCCGGTCGGCCATGCCGGCTGCCGTGATTTCCTCCCGGGCCACCTCGAGAACAGGAGGCAGGTCGCACAGCGCCCCGCGCATGTCGGGATGGCGCGCCAGGATGCCCAGCCCGATGACGCCCGGTCCGCCCCCGAGATCGAGCATGTGGCGCAGCCTCGGACTTTCGGGCAGGGAGGCGACGAGGTCGGCAGCGAAATCGGCCATGCCCGCCTTCTGGTAGCAAGCCAGATCCCTGGCCGAGCGTTTCCATTGGACCTCGCCGTCCAAGCGGTTTTCCCGGGCCACGGGCGGCGGGCCGGATTGGAGCAGCTCCGTCAGGCGCGGCAGGTTGCGGTGCTGCATGCCCTTGAGATTGCCGACAAGCCCGCCCAGGTAGGTTGCGCTGTCCCGACGAAGATACCGGTCGGCCAGGGGGGTGTTGGCATAGCGGCCCCGGTGTTTCTCGGCCAGCCCCAAAGCGGCCAGGGCATCCAGGAACAGACGCGTGTTTCCCGGATGAGACTCCAGGCGCGCTGCGATACCATCCGGGTCGTGCGTCTCGGCCAGGATGTCGGCGATGCCAAGCGTCACCGCCGCATCCAGCAGGGCCATGCGCACCGGCCCGAGCAGCCAGTCGGCCAGGGGTGCAAAAGACGGACGGACTTCCACGGTCGCATCCAAGACCATATTTTCGGACATGTTCAAAACCTCCAGGTCAGCGAAGCGCCGAATGTTTGCGGTGCGCCGTCCTCGACCATCACGTCGCCGGAACTGTCGCGGACCTTTTTGGTGGCGTGCTCGACATCAAAGATGTTCTTGCCCCACAGGGCGACTTCCCAATGGTTGAAGGCGTAGCCGACGCGGGCGTTGACCAGGGCGAAGCCGTCCTGGCTGAGGCTGTTTTCGGCGTCGAAGTACTGGGCGCCCGCGCCATAGAGGTCGGCCCGGCCGAAAAAGCCGCTCGAATGGCTATATCCAGCGCCAAGATGGTAGGTGAGGTCTGGAGCCCAGGGCAGGCGCTTGCCTTTGTAGCTGTAGGGGACTCCATCCGTGACGGTCGTCCAGTCGTCGATGACCGTGTAGGCGTAGCCAAGGCCGCCTTGCAGTTCGAGGCCGGTAAGCGGTTTCGCCGTCAGTTCGACTTCCACGCCCTGGGAATGGGCGCGGCCGGCGTTGGTGAACTTCCACACGCCAACGCCGCCGTTGGGGTCTTCCTCGCGCACCTGCTTGTCGCGGATATCCATATAAAAGAGGGCAAGGTTGGCCGTGAGTTTGTTGTCGAACCAGTGTGTTTTAAGCCCCACTTCGTAGTTCGTGGTATGCTCGGGCTGGTAGTAGAAGGTTTCCAGGCTGTTGGCCGAGAAGTAGTTGAACCCGCCGGCCAGGAAGCCGTTGGACCAGGTGGCGTAGGCCGTGGCGTTGGGCGTGACGTCATACGCCAGGGAGGCCATGGGCAGCACCTCGAAGGCATCCAGCTCCTTGCTGTAGCCGACAAGGCTTGTCGTGCCGGTGCGGCTGGTCTGGCCGCCATGGGCGTGGTCGTATTCGCCGCGCAACCCGGCCGTGAGACGCAGGTTGTCCAGGATGGAATAGGTGGCCTGCCCGAAGGCGGCCCAGCTCGATTCCGTGGCGTCGGTGTCGAGATAGGTCGAGGCGGCGGAGACGGAGCGGATGCGGTTTAACTGCACGTCCGATTGCGAGGAACTGCCGAACAGGCCGACCAGCCAGGTCAAGCGCTGCTTGCCCGGCGAGGCGAAACGCAATTCCTGGGTGATGCCCTGTTGTTGGAGATCCACGTCGGAATAGCCCTTGAACGTGGAGGTGCGGTCGAGGTCGGACAGGAACTGGTAGCGGTAGTCCATGTAGCTGGTGATGGAGGTCACTTCCACCGCCTCGCCGGAATACTTGGCGGTCACGGACGGATTGATGGTGTTTTCCTCGGAATCGTCCGAGGCGTCGGACATGACGTTGAAGCGTTTGGTGGCGTTGGAGCCGGTCTCGTAGCGCAGCATGCCGATCCCCTTGTCGACATGGCTGGCGTCCATGGTCAGGCGCAGATCAAAGGCGCTGGTCGGTGTCCAGCGCAATACGCCATGCCCCAGCATAGATTCGTTCTTTCCGGCCCGATCGTCATCCTTGTATTCATTGTGCATGTAGCCGTCGGTCTGATAGCGCACGAAATTGCCGGAGAAATAGAGCAGGTCCTTGACCAGGGGCGCGCTGACGAGACCTCCGGCGCGCAGGGTGTTGTAACTGCCGTAATCCGCGAAAACACTTGCCCGGGTCTGGTTGTCCGGCTTTTTGAGCACCACGTTGACCACGCCGGCCTCGCTGTTTTTGCCGTACAGCGTCCCCTGGGGACCACGCAGCACCTCGATGCGCTCCACGTCCAGGAAGAGAAGGTTCTGCATGTAGGTCAGCGGCTGGGGCACGTCGTCCACGTACAGCCCCACCGGCGAATAGATGGAGGTGTCGAAGGATGTTAGGCCGCGAATGGCGATGGCGTCACCGGAAGTGGCGTTTTTCATCCAGACGTTGGGCAGCGTGTCCAGCACCTCGCCGAGCTTCCAGGCCCCCATTTCCTCGATCTCGACATCGGATACCGTGGAGATGCTGGCCGGGACCTTTTCCAGACGTTCCTCGCGCTTGGTGGCTGTGACCGTCACCGGTTCGAGGACATGGGTTTTGATTTCGCCGGATTTGGCTTTCTCCTCGCCCGCCTTGTCCTGGGCAAAGGCGGGCGAGGAGAACAGCAAGAGAAGCAGGATGAGAAATTGCAACACGTGCATGAACGACAGCCCCCTGTGCTTGCGCTTCGCCTAGGGACCAGCCTTTACTACCCCCGGGCATCCCGGCGATGTGGCCAAGACCTTGCGGCGAAATTGATTTTCACGATCAATACAAGGGCGGTTTCTTTCGCGCTAACCCGGGCCGGGACAATCTTTGCCCCGGAAGGGGAAACTTTTCAGGCTTCGGCAGACAACCGGAAAGCCCTGTCTGATGGGGGAGAGTCGCCGCCACTCTCGAGGAACCCTGCTGGTGACGACAGATAGGCCCGAGGCGTTCTTAAGCCATGCCCCTGAGGCGGCCGTATTCCTTGGGGTTGAGGCCGTACCGCTCCCGGAAGGCCCGACTGAAATGACTCAGGTTCTGGTATCCAATCTGATAGGCGACTTCGCTTACGGTCATGCCGCCGGAAACGAGCAACTCTCTGGCATGCTCCAGACGGTAGTCTCGAAAATATTCAAAAACAGGCTGGCCAAACATCTGCTTGAATCCAGTTTTCAGTTTTTTTTCATTGACGCCGACCAGTTTGGCCAGCATGGCCACGCTTGGTGGATTCTCGAAGTCTTTTACCAGTAGTTCCCTGGCCGCCTTGATACATTCCACATCAGCCTTCTTGAGGCAGGAATTATTCTTGCTTCTGGCAGATGAAGCATGAAGACATTCATCCAACTGCCAAGCCATAAGTTCCAATGCCCGACTTTCCAGGAAAAGTTTTTGCACGGCTCCGGAATAGTTGTTTTGTATTATCTGCGAGAGCAAAGCCATTTTTGCATGCCCTGCTTTGCCGTGCCAACAGAACTGATCGCCTGTTTCACATATAACCTTTTTAAAGGCAGGAGAGAGATTTTTTATGTCGTCTTTGAAATATTCATCTAGGAAACAGGCGGTTGTCAAAATACTTACAACAAACACTCCAAATCCGTCATCGCTTTCAATGACGCCGGAGGTTTGCGGGAAATAGTAGATGCCATTGCTCCCCTGTCGTAAAAGGTGAGTTTTGTTTTTTAACTCACCATCATAGTACGTGCATCGATTCGAACCCGATACGATAAATCCGAATTGTACCGGGGCTTTGTCTATCTCAAATTTGAATTTGGCTTCGACACCAGGTCGAACAGCCGATATGTTCAAAAGAAGCCCAGGTCGTAAGGAAATGACTCGACTTGCGCTGGTCATGACACCTCTTTCAGCCTCAATACGGTAGTCGATGCGAGGCTTTCGTCCATCCCCATCACCTGTCACATGTATTTTGTATTTCATTTTTACCTGATCTGCAGGCAACCCTGCTTTTTGTTGCAATCAATTATCGCCTTAATTAATTGAAAACCATAGCCTATCTGGCCCTCAAGTACCTCTGCGACAGCCTTTGCCAATTGCCGGAGTTGATCCAGGCATTGCATGCCATGGTGAGAATCTCGCCCTTCTTTGGGTATTTCTTCCACGAAACAAGGGCGGTGCCGGTGTGCCCATCACGGAGGGCTGCCCTGTCACGACATGGGGAAAAGGCCCGGTCATGAATTCCCGCAGGCAGTTGCTTTTGTTTTCCCTGATGAAATCGGGCCTGACAAAGCATGGTCACCTCCTGGCTTGATATCTTGGTCAATGGGAAATATCAGGTTTCGTATTTACTGAAATTGAATATCAAAGTCAACAAAGGGAGATAAGTCGTCGGGAAGATCGGTCCATGAGCAGATTTATCTATATGTAATCGTTAAACTACCCGATTTGGTAGCTATGTTTCCGGTATCGGAGAGCGAGGTGGCTTGTCGGAGTTGAGGAAAAAATGAGGACGGCCATCTTTCATCTTGGTGATCTTCGCCTTGGGATCGACCTGTAACCGCCAGTCCTTGTTCGAAAGGGTCTTGCCGACACGCTTGCGGTCCATTCGAGCCAGGTCGTCATCTTTCGGAGAGTCGATTCCACTCTCCTTGGCCAGGCGCAGGAGCATCTTGCGGCAGCTCTCACCCGTGTCTCGGCGCACGATGGTTTTGCGCGCTGCATTGGCCTCCATGGTCGAAGCGTCCACGCCGACGCGGCCTCCAAGGACCAAGCCGTCCTTGCTGAGCGCTTTGAGAACCCAGGCGCCCTGCGGCTCGCGCACGTAGGACGCCGAGTCCTTGATGCCGAGAAAGGCGATCTCCTGCTGGAAGTCCTCGGCGATGAACTGGCTGCCGTGGTCGTGCCGCAAGGTCAGCCCTCGGGCCATATCCTGACCGAAAGCCCCGAAGCTGTGGCGCGCACCCTGCCGGATCGGCTCCAAGGCCTCGAACCGCGTACCGCGCTTGGCGGCGTGACCGCCTAAACACCAAGCCTGAAATTTCGTTGTTTTAAGCGAAATTTCAGGCTTGGTTTCAGTATTTCGTTGCCCTGTCTTCATCGACCGACCCTTTCACGCCGCCTGCCGATTAACCAACCGGTATAATTGACGATACAAACACAGAACCAAATGGCATGCATCTTGCCAAAACAAACCTCATGCAACGCCCCAGAACCAGAGGAAAACATCTCTAATCTCCGGGAAACGCTTGATATAAATCGAAAGCAGACAAAGCGCCCAGGCTACTATTTACGGCATGATGCCAACAACTCTTGCCGCCTTGAAAACAAAAAAGACGGGAGCCAAACGCCATGACAGACATCAGCCAAGAATTGAACGTCATAAACGTTGGTCTTGAAGGCTTTTACTCGGAGCTTAAAGAACAGAACGTGCCCACTGTTCAAGTGGATTGGCGACCGCCGGCCGGCGGCGATGTGGCGCTTATCGACAAGCTGGCCAGGCTGCAGACCCTGGAAGTCGAGGAGGCCAACGCCCAAACCATTTCTCGCATCAAAGACAGCCGGCCGCTGTGGATCAACACCAGCGCGATCCTGGGCTTGCGCAAGCTCGACATCCCGGACCCGCGCTGGCGCGAGGCCATGGAGGCCATCGCCGACAGCAGGTGGTGGGCAGCAAGAAGTTGTTGAGGGTCTACGAGCGCCAGGAGGATGGCGGCTATGCCTCCATCCCCTCACCCAAAACTCGTTGTTGATGCTGCGCCAGAAGGACTACATCGCCACCGACGAGCGTTTGCAGCAAATCCAGAACGGAGTCTTTCAGTTATGAGCAACCGGCTTGCGCGCTATGGCTGGAACATCCTGCTCGGCCTGGACCAGTTCCTTTCCGTCCTCACCGGCGGCGATCCCGATGAAACGGTTTCGAGCCGGGCCGGCAAGGCCGCCGTCGCCGGCAGCCGCCTCGGCCGCCTGCTGGAGGCGGGCCTGGATGCCGTCTTCGGCACTGGTCATTGCCGCCGATCCATCGAACCAGACGAAGGGGGAGAACGGGTAGCGAGGTATTAGGAGAGAGCAAGAAGAGGAGCGGCAGGGCGGCGGTAACCGCCCCACCAACGCGATGCGTCAACATCGCGCCACGGCCGAAGCCGCGCTCCAGCCCGCGCGGGCGTTAGAGAGCTACCGCTTCCGGCCCAACCTGTAAAGGTAAGCATGGAGATACGTTGCGGACAATGTGGACGTTTACTGGCCAAAGGCACCGGGACCATCGAAATCAAATGCCCCCGCTGCCGCACCATCAACCACGTGAGGGCCGCGAGCCCCGAGGACAGTCCCGAAAGGGCAGACAAGGAATGCTCGCGTGGCCCAACAGCTCTTTGACAACGGCACACTTTACCAAGGCGACGCCCTCTCGATCCTTCGGGAACTTCCCGGCGACGCCGTGGACCTGGTGCTCACCGATCCGCCGTATTCCAGCGGCGGCTTGAACCTGTCGGCGCGCCAGGTCAACCCGGCGGCAAAGTACCAGAACACCAGCACCAGAAAGGTGTATCCGCCCATGCTCGGCGACCTTAAGGACCAGCGCTCTTTCGTCATGTGGGCGTCGCTGTGGCTCGGGGAGTGCTGGCGGCTGGCCAGGGCTGGCGCGTCCTGCCTGGTCTTTAGCGACTGGCGGCAGCTCCCGGCCCTGACCGACGCGATCCAGGCCGCCGGCTGGGCATGGAAGGGGATTATCGTCTGGCACAAGCCCAACGCCAGGCCAAGCCTTGGTTCTTTCCGGCATGACGCCGAGTTCGTCAT